>JBMFNL010000044.1:0-27390 GCA_049970175.1 Chloroflexia bacterium | reverse complement strand
GAGAGGGGGACAGGGGGTGAGGGTGGCCCCGGCCCATACCCCCCGGGGGTATAGGAGGCGGGGCCCTCGGCCGGCCCGACCGCCTCCCACCTCGCCCGTCGCGGGAAGCCGGCCTCTTGCGGGGGGCTCCTGCCCCCCGCACCCCCCGTTGAGGGGGAGGGCCGGCCGTTGGCCGGCCCCTACCCGTCCCCTCAAACTCCCCCTGCAGAAAGGCGCTACCGCCGGCTGCAAATTGTCCCGTTGCCACGGCCGGCCCCGGTGGGCATCCGTCCTTTAGGTTGAGCCTGTCGAAACCTTATCCCGCCTGGAGGCGAGGCTCCGGCCGAACCGAGCACCCCCATCCGTGTATCCGTGCCCCATCCGTGTTGTGCGCCTTCCCGGCCCTCTTGTCGGGGGCAGAGCCCCAGACACCCCCGCCGGGGGGCGTTGCACGCTCCCCGGAGCCCCCCGCAGAAAGGCGCTACCGCCGGGGCCAAACTATCCCCGTGCTTCGGCCGACCGCCGTGGGCATTCGAGATGATCCCGGGAACAACCGGCGAGGTTTCTTACCTCCAGATTTGCCACCGGCCAACGTGGAACGATCAACGCTTCGTGCGCCTTCCCGGCCCTTTTGTCGGGGGCGGAGCCCCCCACACCCCCCGGGGGCGTTGGTTGCACGTTAACAAATTAGTCGGATCGTGGTAGAATAGCCTCGAAGAGGAGGCTACCATGAGCCGACGAGTCCTAACGCTAACGCCGGAACAGCGTTCTGAACTCGAGCACCTTCGGGACCATGCGAACAAACCCTACTTGCGGGAACGAGCCGCAGCCCTCCTCAAGGTGGCCGACGGGCAGTCGGCCTCAGCCGTCGCCCGGAACGGCTTGCTACGGCGGCGCAACCCCAAGACGATTTGGGAATGGCTGAACCGCTACCAGTCGTGTAACCTATCTCCAGCCCAGTAAGGTTTCGACAAGCTCAATCTAAAGGTAGGAGAAGCGGCGTTGATTTCCTTCTACGCCCAGATCCGATCGGCTTATCTGGAGGTTCAGGTCATCTACCTGGTCGAGGACAACTGGTCCACGCACAAGTTGCCCACCGTCCTGCAAGCCGCCGCCGAACAAGGCCTGGTGCCCCTGTTCCTTGGATTGGGCCTGTCGAAATCCTCCCTACCTACGCGAGTTGGCTCAACCCGATCGAGAAACGATGGCGTTGGCTCAAGCAGGAAGTGCTCCATCTGCACCGGTGGGCTCATGACCTCGACCAACTCCGCCGGCAGGTATGGGCGTTCCTGGATCAATTTGCGGAGGGGTCAGAAGCCTTGCTGCACTATGTCGGCTGACTATCCGATTCATTTGTTAACGCGCAATTGCGTACTCACTTCTCCCCCAGCCTGACCAACTCCTCCAGATCGCTTTCCAGCGCCTTCATCTCTTCCCCATAGCAGGCCCAGTCGCTGCTGCGCAGACATTCCTGGGCCCGCCGGTAGTGTTCCTGGGCCGAACGGGCCACTTCCTCCCAACTCCGAACCTCCACCGGGCCGGCGGCCCCGGTCTCCAGGACGGCCTGTAGCGCCTTTTCCAGCGTCTCGGCCATAGTCACCCGTTCGCCGCAGGCCACCACCACCCGCTTCAGTTCGGGAATCTGGCCGGTCTCCGCCTGCAGATAGATGGGAGCCACATAGAGCAGGTTCCGGTCCACGGGGATGACCAGGAGGTTGCCTCGGATGACGTTGGAGCCGCGTTGGTCCCACAGGGTGAATTGCTGGGAGATGAGGGGGTCCTGGTTCATCCGCGCTTCGATCTGCAGGGGGCCGTAGACCAGGCTTTGCTTGGGGAATTTGAAGACGCCCAGCCGGCCGTAGTCCTCCCCGTCGCACTGCACATGCATCCAGGCGATCATGTTGTCCCGGCCGACCGGGGTGAAGGGGATCATGAGCAGAAACTCTTCCTCCTCCCATTCCGGCAGACGCATGATCACGTAGTAGGCATCCATTTCCCGGACCTCTTCCCCGTAGGTCTCCCGGGCAAAGTGCCAGGCGTCCTCCTTGTTGTAAAAGACCTGGGGATCGCGCATATGATAGGTGGCGTAGATGGCGCTCTGGATGCGGAAGAGTTCCTCCGGGTAACGCCAGTGGGCCCGGAGCCCGGCCGGCATCTCCTCAACCGGCCGGAAGAGTTCGGGGAAGATTCGGGCATAGGTCTGCGCCAGGGGATCCCCGGGGTCAACGAGATAGAAGGTCACGCTGCCTTCGTAGGCGTCCACGACCACCTTGACCGAGTTGCGGATGTAGTTGAGGCCGTCCACCGGCCGGGAGTAGGGGTACATATCGCTTGTGGTGTAGGCGTCCTGCAACCAGTAAATTTTGCCGTCCAGGATGACCGGGTAGGGGTCGTAATCGTACTGCAGGAAGGGAGCGACGGCCCGGACGCGCTCCTGGACGGTGCGGCGGAAAAGGATGCGGCTTTCGGGCGTGATGTATTCGCTGACCAGGATGGGCAGGTCGCTGAAGCGCAGGGCAAAGGCCAGCCGCCGGATGAAGGAGCCCACGGGCACGCCGTCCTGCCCCTGGTAGGTGGTGAAGACGTTCTGATCGCCGGCGGGATAGTCGAACTCCTGGGTGGTCGTTTTGACGATGATGTAATTTTCGGTCTGCTCGCCGAAGTAGATTTCCGGCCGGCGGAGTTCCAGTTCACGATAAGGGGTCTGGGGCGGGATGTCGCGAATCAGAAGGCGCGGCTGACCTTCGGCGGTGAACTCGTTCACCGGGCTGAGGACCACCCCGTAGCCATGGGTATAGACCAGGTGGCGGTTGACCCAGGTCTGGGCCGTCTCCGGCAACTGGTCCACCGAGAGTTCGCGGACCGCAAGTTCCACCTCACGGTAGCGCCCGTCCAGCCGGTAACGCTCCACGTCAATGTCGTAGAAGTTGTAATAGAGGCGGATTTCCTGGAGTTGGCTGTAGGTCTGGTACAGGGGCCGGTGGTCCCACAGCCGGATGTTCTGAATCGTGCCGGTGTTTGCCAGCACCCGCGCCAAGGTCAGCGTCCCGGTGAGCGGAAAGTCCTCCTCCGCCACATCTTCCAGGCGGTACGCGGCCAAGGTGGATTGGATATTGTAGGCGATATAGGGCCGCTCCATATCCAGTTCGCTCGGGCTCACGACGAACGACTGGATGAAGAAGGGGTAAAGGGTTCCCAGGAGAAAGAGGCCGACCAGCCAGAGCCCGATGCCGAGGGCCAGGAGTTTCCAGGTGCGCCGCCACAGGTTCAGGAGGAGGAGGACGGCGCAGGCCACCACGATGCCGGTCAGGATGTTATAGGCCGGCCAGCGGGCGTGGACGTCGGTGTAGCCGGCCCCATAGGCCGCCCGGGTCTGGGAGTAGAGGAGCAACTGAATCTGGAGTTGGTAATCCCAGGCTTTGACCAGGAGGAAAAGCGCGCCCAGGGACGAAAGGTGTACCAGCGGAAGGGTGAGGATGGGGCGCGGCCGGGTGCTTTCGGGGGTTTCCCAGGCCGGGGCCGGCCGCCTCCGGCGCAGGCCCAGGGCATAGACCAGGGCGGTCAGGAGGCCGGCCGGGATCACCAGCCAGAGGAGGGCCCCCTTCAGGTCCAGGAGGAGCGGCAACTGGAAGAGGTAGTAGCCCACATCCCGGCCGAAGAGCGGGTCCGTCCGGCCGACCGGCGTGGCCTGGAAGAAGCGCAGGACGTCCATCCAGCGGTTCTGGGCCGAAAGGCCCATCGCCAGGCCGAATCCGGCCGCCACGAGCCAGAGGAGAAGGAGACCCAGCCGCTGCCCGGCCGGTGAGCCGGTCGCCCAGTGCTCCCGTCGGCGCAGCCGGCGCCAGGCCAGGAGAAAGTTGCCTCCGAAGAAAAGGGTGGTCACGATTCCTACCCCCAGGAAAAGGAGAACCCGGCTGAGGAGTTGGGTGGTCAAGATCGAAAGGTAGCCTACCGACTCGAACCAGAGGTACTCGGTATACCAGTAGACACCGGCCGTGAGGAGCAGGATCAGGAGAAGGAGGACGACGCCGAGCGCGATCCAGCCGCCGGGACGAACTTGCCAGCGCGGCCAGAATCCCCGGCGGTGGAGGAAAAATCCCAGCACGAGCAGACCCTCCAGCACCAGGAAGGTGATGAGGATTCCCCATTGCTCGGCGATGGCCAGGACGAGGATGATGAAGAGATCCAGCCCGACGAGGAGGGGAATCAGTTGGCGACGCTTTCGAGGGGCCATCGGTCTTGTCCTCCGGTTACGTTTCTACAGGCAGGCGGTCGAGCCGCCGGGCGATGCTTACGGCCAACCGGGCAGCGCGCTCCAGCAGTTCCGGCTGAATATGAGCGAACGTATCCTCCGGCCGATGCCAGTGGGCCGGCCGGCCTTCCTCCAGGGCGGTGATGCTCAGGGCCGGGAGGCCCCGCCGGAGAGCCGCCACGGCATCGCTGTCGGCCAGGGTCCAGGCCCAGGGGTCGGCATCCACGATGATCTCCTCGGCCTCTGCCTCCCCGGCCAGTTCCGCGAAGTGGGGAGGGCATCGTCGGGGGCGAAGTAGGCCGGCTTCGACGATCAGGTGGAGATTCCCGCCGCCCACGCTGTCCAGGTTGACCACATAGGTGCTTTCTCGAGGAAAAGGGTAGCGGTCCAGGAAACGGCCCGCCCCGACCTGTCCGGCTTCCTGGCAACCGGTGGCGACCAGCCAGAGGTCGGTATGCTGTAACCCCTTGAGTTCGTCGGCCAGCCGCAGCAACACGGAGAGGCCGGAGGCGTTGTCGTTGGCGCCGGCCACATAGGGCCGAAAGGCCTCTTGCACCAGGAGGAGCAGGAGGGCCCACGCCAGGATGCCGGCCGGCACCCACTGGGCATACCAGAACTCGACCGAGCCGAGCCACCAACCCATCCCGGCCAGGAGGGGGAGGGAAAAGAAGAGCACGAGACGTAGGAAGAAGAGGCGACGACGGTCGGCTACCAGACGGGGATGGTACAGAAAGCCGGCCCGGCCGGTATCCAGGTGGGCCAGGAAAATGAGGTGTCGGCGGGATTCCTGGGCGGCCGGCCGCGTGCCGATGACGTTCTGGCTCCTGCCCAGGGGGAAGCAGGAGGAGAAGGTCGGGAAAGCCGGAGCCTCGACCACCAGGACGAGCAGGGCCAGCAGGGAAGTGGCCACCGCCACCGGCCGGCTGTAGACATAGAGGAGCGGGGTCAGGGCGGCCGCCAGATAGAGGAGGCCCAGGGGCAGGGCCAGGGTGGGGAGGGCCCGGAAGGGCTGAACCTCGACCTCCAGGCCGGCCTGGCGCATCCTGGAGTTGACATAAGCAGCGGCCCGGGCTTCGGAAGCGGAGGTGGGCGGACGCGGCCCGATCTCCTGAGCAAGGTACTGAACGGCGGCCAGTTGTTCTTCCATAGGCGGGGCTTCCAACTTTTTACCGATTACGAACCCAGGAGAAGCAGGGTTTCCCGGCCACCCGCGTTTACCTTTCGGCCAGGGCCCGTTTGAGGGCGTGGATGGCCGGGATGGCGGTGGGGTCCACCCGATAGAGCATGGCCAGGTAGTAACTCGTGGCGTCTCCCAGGAGCACTGTAGAAAGCACCTGGGCCAGCGGGCTCTTCCCGCGGCCGGCGACGGTGCGACAGGGAACCCCGGCTTCCTCGAACAGGCGCCGGGTGACCTCCTGACGCAGACGGTTGCGCGGGTGGTCGTGCTCCGAGGTCAGGAAGAGGGCGCGGACCCGGCCGGCCAAGGAGGGAGGGTTGGCGGTCCCGGTGACGGCGTTGTGGTCCATCTCCGGCAACTCCTCAAAGAAAGCCCACGACTTGCTGTTTTCGTTGAACTGGCCCTTCCATCGCCGGGCCACCGGGGCGAAGAGGTCGCTCCCGTAGATCGTGGGCAGGCCGCCGTGGAGCCAGGAAGCCAGTTCCTTGGCCGGATTCTTCTCCGAGGGGACGGCCGGCTCGATCTCGGCCCGCAGCGTTTCCAGGACGGCGATGCTTTCCTCGATTTCCGGGCTCATATCCGGCAGGAGGTCCAGGCGGACCAGGATGCCCAGCAGGAGGAGGAGACTGTAACCCAGCGCCTCCCGGGGTTGGGCCGGGTAGTCGAACTTCAGGAGGGAGGCTCCCCATTCGGAGGCCCGGCGGGCCAGTTCCCCGTCGGTGGTTACGGCCACCAGCGGGGCTCCCCGCCGGAAGGCCTCGGCGGCGGAGGAAAGGGTCTCCTCGGTGTTGCCCGAGTAACTGGAGGCCAGGACCAGGGTCTGGGCGTTGGTCCAGGCCGGGAGGCCGTAGTTGCGATGGACGAAGATGGGGACGGTGGCCAGATCTCGGGCCAGGGCGGCCAGGAGGTCGCCGCCGATGGCCGAACCGCCCATGCCGGCCACGACGACGGCCCGGGGCGGAAAGGCCAGGAGCGATGGTTGCCAGGCCTGGACGATCCGCCAGGCCTCCCGGCACTGGCCGGCCAGGTCGAAGATGCGCTTGCGGGCTTCCGAAGGATCGAACCGGCGATAGACTTCCTCCCGATCCAGTATCCCAGCCATCGGCCCTCCTGGAAACGGTTACTTCCGGTAGGTGGAAATTTTGAAGGGGACGTAGAGTGGGCACCAGGCCAGCGCCGCCGTAACCAGGAGGATGGCGCCTACGCCGGTGGCAATCCACCACCACCCCATCAGGACGATTCCCACCACCACCAGCGCCAGCCCGATGGCCGCCCGGATGAGGCGATCCAGGTCACCCATGTTGCGCTTCATTGTTTTCCTCCTCTTTGGATAACGTTCCGAATCCGTCTCAGTGCCTCTTCGATATCGTTACGGTCAATGCCATAGTGGGTCACGGCCCGAATCTTGGTCCGCCCCAGATAGGAAAGGAGCACCCCTTCCTCCCAGAGGGCCTGGGTCAGGCTCTCGGTGGTCCAGCGCGGATCGGTGGGGTAGAACATGACCATATTGGTCTGCACCGTCTCCAGGTCTACGGCCAGGCCCGGGATGTTAGCCAGCCCCTCGGCCAGGCGGCGGGCGTTCTCGTGGTCCTCGGCCAGCCGTTCCACCATCTCCTCCAGGGCGACGATGCCGGCGGCGGCGATCACCCCCACCTGGCGCATCCCGCCGCCCACCATCTTGCGCATCCGATGGGCGCGCTCGATGAATTCGGCCGTCCCGCAGACCAGGGAGCCGACCGGGGCGGACAGGCCCTTGGAGAGGCAGAACATCACCGAATCGGCGTAGCGGGCGATCTCCCGGGCCTCTACCCCCAGGGCGATGGCGGCGTTGAAGATGCGGGCGCCGTCCAAGTGGACGGGGAGGTTATGCCGGCCGGCCAGTTCATAGACCTGCCGCATATAGTCCACCGAAAGCACGGTGCCGCCGCAGCGGTTGTGGGTGTTTTCCAGGCAGATCAGGCCGGTGGGGGGAAAGTGGACGTTCGGGCCGCGGATGGCCCCCTCGATTTCCCCCAGGGGCAATTCCCCGAAGCGGGTGGTGGAGACGGTGCGGTAGATCAGGCCGCCGAAGACGGCCGCCGCGCCGACCTCGTAGTGGACGATGTGGCACTCGTCGCCCAGGATGACCTCGTCGCCGCGCCGGCAGTGGGCCAGGAGGGAGACCAGGTTGCCCATCGTCCCGCTGGCGACGAAGAGGGCCGCCTCCTTGCCCATGCGTTCGGCGGCCATCTCCTGGAGGCGTTTCACCGTGGGGTCTTCTCCCCAGACGTCATCTCCCACCTCGGCCTGGTACATGGCCCGGCGCATGGCCTCGGTGGGCAAGGTGACCGTATCGCTACGCAGATCGATGCGACGCTCCATGGACTTTCCTCCAGATCGGATCCGGCGAGGCCATTGTACCACAACGGCGGGGAAAGACAACTCTTGGGGTTACGCATTTTTCCCAAGAGCAACTAAACATTGATCGGCTCCAGTAAGGCCAGCAACCCATAGGCCAGCCAGAAGGTGGCCGCCCAGTCCGGGGCAAAGAAGAGGCCGTCCAGCATGCCGTGGGCCAGGGCGTAGACGACGCTGCCCAGCAGTCCCAGGGAAAGGATGCGGCCGGCCGTCCCTATGTCGTGCCGATAGGTGCGGAAGGCCCGGACAAGCCAAGTGCCGTAAAGCCAGATTCCCGCCGCCAGCCCCACCAGTCCCAGGCGCGTCCAGAACTCGAGCACGCCGTTGTTGGGGTTCCAGTAGGCCTCCTTTTCCCCGAAGAGCGCCCGGTAGTGGCTGTAGAAGGCGTCCAGCCCCAGCCCGACCCAGGGGCTCTGTTCCACCAGGACCCAAGCCTTGCGCCACAACTCCAACCGGTTGAGGAAGGTGTCCAGCGCCAGCAGCCGCCCCCATCCTCCGGTCAGCCAGGCGAAAAGACCTGCGCCGGCTCCAACCCCCAGTTCGATCCAGAGCACCGTCCGGCAGTGCGCCAGGCCGTAGAAGAGCAGCACGAGCGCGAGGGCGAGGTAGCCGGCCCGCGAGTAGGTCAGGAAAAAGGCTAGCGCCATCGGCAGCAGGGCCAGCCCGTACAGTATCCGTCGTCGTCCCCAGGGCAGGAAAAGCGCCGCCGCCACGGCCACGACCAGCACCCGTCCCAGGAAGAGGGCCAGGTTATTGGCCGAGAAGGTGCCGTAGACGGAGGTGGCCCGGCGCACCCCATCGGCCACTTCGGCGTGCATCCAGGGGGTCAGGACCTGCACGATGCCGCCCAACCCGACCAGCGTCCCGCTCAGCACCAGGGCATCCACCGGCCACCAGGCCCGATCCCGCCGGCCGCGATAGGCCAGCAGGAGGAGCGGGTAGAGGAGCAGCGGCTCCAGGACCGTCACCCGATACTCCCGCAGCGAAAGGCGCAGCAGGCTGCCCCCTTCGACGGTCGGAAAGGTGCGGTCGGTGCTCCAGAGGAGCGAGCCGGTGCAGACCAGCAGAAAGGCCAGGGCCGGCAGGAGCAGGACCCACGGCCGGCCTCTGCCGGGGCGCAGGACCTCCGGGTTCCGCAGGACCTGCATTCCCCCGGCGATGGCACAGGCCAGCAGGGTGAGTTCCAGGAGGGAAAAATGCCCCCCGGCCAGGGTGGTCGGCTGGGCATACAGGGGTATGATGAAGACGGCCCCCAGGAGGGCCAGGTCCAGCCGCAACAGGGCTAGGAGCACGACGGCCAGCAGGATGGGCAGGGCCAGGAGGATGGATAGCGGCCGGTACAGGGCGGCCAGGGCCAGGGCCAGCCCTCCCAGGACGATGAGGCGCTGCCGGCGTTCCGGCAGGCGCCGGAAGCGCTCCACCTGACGCCACAGCCAGGCCCAGAAGGTTTCCAGGCCGGCCGGAAGGCGCAGGAGCAGCAGGACCGTCATCGCCAGCCACCCCAGGGACAGGAGGGCCGTAAGTGTGGGGAAGAGCCAGGGGTAAGGAGGCTCCCGCACCACGTAGCAGCCGCGCAGCGCTCCCATCGGCCCCTCGGCGACGAAGGTGTGACGGCCGTCGGCCAGGCCTTCGGCGGCGATGTAGCGGGCTTCCACCCCTTCATTTCTCCAGAACGTCAGGGGGCGGGGCTGTCCATCGATCTCCAGGCGGATGGTGGAGGGATCGCTGCCGGCCGGCAGGACCAGGTCCAGGCGCGTGCCCAGGAAGGCTCGTTCCAGACGCCCGGCCGATTCCAGGGCGTGATAGCCCACCCCCAGGGGGATGCCCTGCTCGGCCCAGGCCCGCACCTGCTCATAGGCCGGCAGGGGCGTAAAGTCGTAGCCGACCAGGGCGAAGAACTGGGTGGGGTCTTCGGCCTTGGGGGGAGGACCGCCCCAGCGCAGAAACCAGAGGTTTCGTACCCCCATCCAGGGCCATTCGCGCAGCGACCGTTCCAGCGCCTCCACGATATACCGGCCCTTGACCTCCTCGCTGACCGATTCCCCCCACGGGCTGGGCCGGCCGCTCCACTCCGGCGGCGTGGCGTTCCAGCCCAGTTCGCCTACCCAGACGGCCTTGCCTCCGTCGCCGAAGCGCTCCATGACCTCGCGCAGCAGGACCACTCGGGAGACATCGGTGCGGGTGATCGGCCGCCACTTGACCCGGTCAAACCCCAGGGGGGAACGCTCGGTGGGCGGCTGTCCCAGGCCGTAGAGTTGGGCGGACATCACATCGAAACAACCTCCGCCGCCGGCCCGGTAGACCGCCTCCAGGAAGGCCAGATCGCTCATGTGGCGCGGGTCCAGGCCGTCGTTGGGAGCCAGGCTGGGGAAGAGGACGGTGATGGTAGGATCGGCCTCCTTGGCCCGCCGATAGCCCAGGCAGAGGAGTTCGACAAAGCGCTGGGGGTCAATCGGGGCCCAGTTCCACTCGTTGGCCAGGTTCGGCTCGTTCCAGATCTGGATATTGTGCACCTTCCCCCGGTAGCGCGAGACGACGGCATAGACAAAGTTGCCATAGTCCTCCAGGCGGTCCGGCGGGCCGGTGATGTCCCGGTTCGGGTCCTCGGCCAGGGCGGCGCGAAGTCGTTCCGAAGCCAGGGCTTCCTGCCGGGCCCAGTCCGGCGGCCGATCCAGGCGGACGATGAGTTCCAGGCCGTACTCCTGGGCCAGGGACACGATGCGGTCGTAATGTTCCCAGGTGCTTCGGGCGTAGCGTTCGTCCCAGAAATTTCCCCGGGCCTGGGGTTCGATCTGATCCCAGGGAAACTGTTGCTTGACCCAGCGGGCGCCCATCTGTACGGCCAGTTCCAGCGTTCGGCGGATGGTCGCCTCGTCCGGCTCGCGATCCAGGAAGAGGTTGACTCCCAGGGGAGGGACATCGGCCTGGGAGATGCGTGGCAGGTCGGCTCCCCAGGCCACCCCGCGTTGGGCGGCATTATCCAGCCAGAGGACCAGGCTCAGGCCGGCCGCAAGCAGGGCCCAGAAAAGGAAAAATAACCCGATTTGACAAATTTTGAATTTTGTGGTATACTGATTTTTTGAAGTTTCGTTAAAAGTGGGCATATGTCCTCGCAGCGGGGTTACAAGTTGGTTCTGGCAAACCTCAGGAGGTGGGCCGCCGAAAGGGCATCGGTCTTTCCCATGCTCCTGTTTCTTTGGCTTCCCAACCGGCCATCCGGTTGGGTTTCCGGCAAAGGGGCGGGGCAAACCCCGGGGTTGACGAGGCCCGCCGGGCCGTGTCAAAACCCGCTCGCCCCTCTGGAGCAAAAGGCATTATACCCGATAACCGGCTTCCCTGTCCAGTAGGCAGGTGACCGCCTGCCGTGGTGGGGGTATATTGCCCTGTCATCCCCTTGCGATGCCCCCTCACCCGCGGGAAGGTGCCCGTTGGGCGGAAGTTGAAGAGGCGAGATGAGCGTGTTCTCCCGCTCTTGTCCAGGTGGGCGTCGGCAGCCAGGCCGCGCCGAGGAGTAGAAGATGGCGATCGCAATGGGCCTTGCGGAGCGAGTGGTTCAGGAAGACATCCTTCCGGGGCCGAAGCACCCGATTCGGGAGGTCGGGCGGCTGCCCCGTCGTTCCTTTTCCCGTATCTCCGAGATTCTGCCCATGCCCTACCTCATCCAGACGCAACTGGATTCCTTCCGCTGGTTTGTGGAGGAGGGGCTGCGGGAACTGTTCGACGAGATCTCGCCGATCCAGGATTTCACCGGCCGGAAGATGGAACTCTACTTCGCGGGCTATCACTTTGGCGAGCCGCGTTACAGCGAACAGGAGGCCCGCGAGCGCGATGCCACCTATGCCCGCCCCCTGCGGGTGCAGGTCCGGCTGCTTATGAAAGAGACCGGCGAAGTTCGCGAGCAGGAGATTTTCTTTGGCGATTTCCCCTGGATGACCGACAAGGGCACCTTTATCATCAACGGGGCCGAGCGGGTGGTTGTCTCGCAACTGGTCCGTTCCCCCGGGGTCTATTTCCAATACAAGGAGGAGACGGCCGAGGGCCGGCCGCTCTTCATCGCCAAACTCATTCCCGCCCGGGGGGCCTGGCTGGATTTCGAGACCAACCGCCGCAACGTCATCTCGGTCAAGATGGACCGCCGGCGCAAGATTCCGGTCACCATCCTCCTGCGGGCGCTAGGGTACTCCACGGAAGGCGAACTGCGCGCCCTTTTCCAGCATGTGGATACCTCCCGGGAGCACTCGTACATCGAGGCCACCCTCTCCCGCGATCCCACCACCAACCAGGAGGAAGCCCTTCTGGAGATTTACCGCCGGTTGCGCCCGGGCGATCCCCCCACGCTGGAGAATGCCCACAACCTCCTCCAGGCCATGCTCTTTGACGAGCGCCGTTACAACCTGGCCCGGGTCGGCCGCTACAAGTTGAACCGCCGCCTCTGGGAAAATTATCACCTGGAGCCCGACCTCCAGGAGGGCCTGGAGCGCCGGCGGGTCTGGCTGGACCTATGGAGCACGGCCCGGGAGAAGGGCTTGAACGAGGAACTCTTCGAGCGGATGCTCCAGGAGCGCCGCTGGTGGCTGACCCGTGCCCGGGGCGGGGAGCCGCTTTCTTCCGAGCAGATGGCCGCCCTGCGGGAGCAGACTCGCTCCATCGTCGCACTGGCCCTGCAGGGAGAGACGGTATCCTGCTGGCGGGATGAGGCCCACCCGATCGACTCCACGAAGGTAGACCTCTGTCCGGAATGCGGCTGGTACATCTGTCCCCAGTGTGAGATGTGCCAGGAGGGGCAGGACCTCTGCATCGGGCCGGAAGAATACGGCTTTGAGCACCTGTGCAGCCGTTTCTATGTGCGTGTGGTGACCAGTTACGTCGAACCGCCCTCCCTGGACCAGCGCACCCTGACGCCGGCGGACATTGTGCGCATCGTCGAGGAGTTGATTCGCCTGAACAACGGCTGGGGCGAACCCGACGACATTGACCATCTGGGCAACCGCCGGGTGCGCACCGTGGGCGAACTCATCCAGAACCAGTTTCGCATCGGCCTGTTGCGCGTCGAGCGCATCGTCCGCGAGCGCATGACCCTGCACGACCCGGAGGCGGTTACGCCGGGCAACCTCCTGAACATCCGGCCGCTGGTGGCCGCGATCCGCGAGTTCTTTGGGGCCAGCCAACTCTCCCAATTTATGGACCAGGCCAACCCACTGGCCGAGTTGACCCACAAGCGGCGGCTTTCGGCCCTGGGGCCGGGGGGCCTCTCGCGGGAGCGGGCCGGCTTCGAGGTGCGCGATGTCCATCACTCCCACTACGGGCGCATCTGTCCGGTGGAGACCCCGGAAGGCCCCAACATCGGCCTGATCGCCAGCCTGGCCACCTATGCCCGGGTCAATGAGATGGGCTTTATCGAAACCCCCTATCGGCGGGTCATCCGCGAGGTCGAGAATCGGGCCGAGGCACTGGTCGGCCACATCCTGCGAGAAGACCTCGCCGACCCCCGGAGCGGGGAGGTGATCGCCACGGCCGGCACCCGGGTGGATGAGGACCTGGCCCGGCGCATCGCCGCCCTGCCGCTGAAGCGCATCGCCGTCCGCCCCAAGGTGAGCGATGAGATCGTGTATCTCTCGGCCGACGAGGAGGAGCGTTCCGTCATCGCCCAGGCCAATGCGGCGTTGGACGCGGAGGGGCACTTTGTCGAAGAGCGCGTTACGGCGCGATACGGCTCGCGGTTCGTCATCGAGCGCAGCGACCGCGTGGACTTTATGGATGTTTCGCCGAAGCAGGTGGTCTCGGTTTCCACCGCCCTGATCCCCTTCCTGGAGCATGACGACGCCAACCGGGCCCTGATGGGATCGAACATGCAGCGCCAGGCCGTGCCCCTGTTGCAGCCGGAGGCCCCGATCGTGGGGACCGGGATGGAGTACCAGGCGGCGCGGGATTCCGGCCTGGTGGTCATCGCCGTGAACGATGGAGAGGTCGTGCGGGCGGTAGCCGATGAGATCGTGGTGCGTGAGGATGACGGGACGCTGCGTCACTACCCGCTCATCAACTTCCGCCGTTCCAACCAGGATACCTGCATCCATCAGCGGCCCATTGTCTATACCGGCGACCGGGTCCAGGCCGGGCAAGTCATCGCCGACGGTCCGGCCACGGACCACGGCGAACTGGCGCTGGGGCGCAACGTTTTGGTGGCCTTTCTCCCCTGGGAAGGTGGAAACTTTGAAGACGCCGTCCTCGTGAGCGAGCGGCTGGTGCGGGAGGACATCTTTACCTCCATCCACATCGAAAAGTACGAGTGCGAGGCTCGCGATACCAAGTTGGGGCCGGAGGAGATCACCCGGGATATTCCCAACGTGGGTCAGGACCTCCTGGCCAACCTGTCCGAGGACGGCATCGTCTACATCGGTGCGGAGGTCGGCCCTGGGGATATCCTGGTGGGCAAGATCACGCCCAAGGGAGAGACCGACCTCACCGCCGAGGAACGCCTGCTGCGGGCCATCTTTGGGGAAAAGGCCCGCGAGGTCAAGGATTCCTCCCTGCGGGTGCCGCATGGGGTTTCCGGCCGGGTCATCGATGTGCGCATCTTTTCCCGGGATCAGGGGGATGAATTGCCGGTAGGCGTGCACACCATGGTGCGGGTGCTCATCGCCCAGCGGCGCAAGATCGCGGCCGGGGACAAGATGGCCGGCCGGCACGGCAACAAAGGGGTGATCTCCCGGATTCTCCCGGTGGAGGACATGCCCTTTCTGCCGGACGGCACGCCGGTGGACATTATCCTCAACCCGCTGGGCGTGCCCTCGCGCATGAACATCGGCCAGTTGCTGGAGACTCACCTGGGTTGGGCGGCCGGCCAGTTGGGCATCCGGGTGGCCTCCCCCGTCTTCGACGGGGCCACCGAGGAGGAGGTGCGGGCCCTGCTCGCCCAGGCCGGCCTACCCGAAAACGGCAAGATCACCCTCTACGACGGCCGCACCGGCCTGCCCTTTGAGGGGCCCGTCACCGTCGGCCAGATCTATATGATGAAACTGGTCCACCTGGTCGAGGACAAGATTCACGCCCGTTCCACCGGGCCGTACTCCCTGGTCACCCAGCAGCCGCTGGGCGGCAAGGCCCAGTTCGGCGGCCAGCGCTTCGGCGAAATGGAGGTGTGGGCCCTGGAGGCCTACGGAGCCGCCTATACCCTCCAGGAAATGCTCACCATCAAGTCCGACGACATCATGGGCCGCAGCAAGACCTACGAGGCCATCGTCAAGGGGGAGCCGATCGAGGAGGTCGGGCTTCCCGAAGCCTTCAAGGTGCTGGTCAAGGAATTGCAGAGCCTGGCCCTCTCGGTCGAGATCTTTGGCGAGGACGAACACCCGGTGGATATCGACGATGCCGCCCGGGCATCCGAGCCGCTCCTGGGGTTGGAGGGCATCAACCTTTCCGGAATCGAGAAGGAATAAGCGAGGATCGATCGAGATGACCCGAATCAATGAAATTACGGCCATCCGTCTGGGCCTGGCCTCACCGGAGGAGATTCGCCGCTGGTCGCATGGCGAGGTGACCAAGCCGGAAACCATCAACTACCGCACCCTGCGGCCGGAGCGCGACGGTCTCTTCTGTGAGCGCATCTTCGGCCCGCAGAAGGATTGGGAATGCGCCTGTGGGAAGTACAAGCGGGTGCGCCACCACGGCATTATCTGCGACAAGTGCGGGGTCGAGGTCACCCGTTCGCGGGTGCGCCGTGAGCGGATGGGACATATCGAACTGGCCGCCCCGGTCAGCCACATCTGGTTTGTCAAGGGGACGCCCAGCCGCCTGAGCCTGCTCCTGGATATTACCCCCCGCAACCTGGAGCGCGTGATCTACTTTGCGGCCTATATCGTCACCGAAGTGGATGCCGAGCGGCGCGATCACCTGGTGGAGCGTCTCCAGCGGGAGATGGCCGAGGAACTGGACCGGGTGGAGGCCGAGGGGCAGGCGGAGATCTCCGCCATCCGGGAGCAACTGGCCGGCGAACTGGAACTCCTGGAGCGGGCCCGTGAGGCCACCCTCCAGCGCTTTGAGGACGAACTCATTGCCCAGACCGAGCGCTTCGTCCAGGCGGCCCGCGAGATCGAGGCCCAACTTCACGCCTGGGAGGGGAAACCGGCTCCTCAGGACATAGTCTTTGAACCGACCGGCGCGCTGATCGTCCAGGCCGGCGAGGTGATCTCCGGGGAAACCCTGACCCGCCTGAGCGAGGTGGCCCAGGCCGCCATCGAGGAGGCGGAGCCGGCCATCCGGGAGCAACAGGCCCAGGCCAATTTGCAAACCCAGGGAGAGCGGGATCAGCGCGTCTACGTCGCCGAGCAGGAGATTGCCCGCATCGAGGAGGCCGTCCGAACCCAGCAGGAGGCGATCCGCCAGCGTTACGAAAGCCGCCTGCGGATGATTCGGGAACTCCGCCGGGGCATGCTGATGACCGAGGCCCAGTATCACGAGTACCGCGAACAGTGCGGGGCCATCTTCCGGGCCGATATGGGGGCCGGCGCCATTCGCGACCTCCTCAGCCGGATGGACCTGGACCGCATGCAGGCCGAACTCAAGGAAGAGATGGAAAACAGCCCCTCGGCCCAGCGCCGCAAAAAGGCCGGCAAGCGCCTCCGGGTGGTGGAGGCCTTCCGAAAGTCGGGCAACCGCCCCGAGTGGATGATTCTGACCGTCCTTCCGGTCCTCCCGCCGGACCTGCGTCCCATGGTACAACTCGACGGCGGCCGCTTTGCCACCTCCGATCTGAACGACCTCTACCGCCGGGTGATCAACCGGAACAACCGGCTACGTCGTCTGCTGGAACTCAGGGCCCCCGAGATTATCGTGCGCAACGAAAAGCGCATGCTCCAGGAGGCGGTGGATGCCCTGATCGACAACGGTCGGCGGGGGCGGGCCGTCTCGGGCCGCGGCAAGCATCGCCTCAAGTCCCTTTCCGATATGCTCAAGGGCAAGCAGGGCCGCTTCCGCCAGAACCTTCTGGGCAAACGGGTGGACTATTCCGGCCGTTCGGTGATCGTGGTAGGGCCGGAACTGAAACTGCATCAGTGCGGCCTGCCCAAGCGCATGGCCCTGGAACTCTTCAAGCCGTTCGTGATGCGGGGGCTGGTGGCCCGGGGCTATGCCCACAACATCAAGAGCGCCAAGCGCAGCGTCGAGCGGATGCGCCCGGAGGTCTGGGATGTCCTGGAGGAGGTCATTCAGAACTACCTGGTGCTCCTGAACCGGGCTCCTTCCCTGCATCGCCTTTCCATCCAGGCCTTTGAGCCGGTGCTGATCGAAGGCAGCGCCATTCAACTCCATCCCTTGGTCTGCACCGCCTTCGGGGCCGACTTTGACGGCGACCAGATGGCCGTGCATGTTCCCCTTTCGGAAAAGGCCCAGGAAGAGGCCCGCCAGCGGATGCTTTCGACCCTCAACCTGCTTTCCCCGGCCACGGGCGACCCCATCATCACGCCGACCCAGGAGATGGTCCTGGGCTGCTACTATATGACCCTCGTCCGTCCCGGAGCGCGAGGCGAAGGCAAATACTTTGCCAGCATCGAGGAAGCCCTGATGGCCTATGAGGCCGGGGCCATCGCCTTGCAGACGCGCATCCATATCCTCCTGCCCGGGGATTTTCGGGCCGGGGATGCCCCGGTCGAGACCTGCCTGGGACGGGTCATCTTCAACGAGGTCCTTCCCTCGGATCTGCGTTTCCGGAACGAGGTGGTGGATAAAAAGGCCCTCAAGCAGATCATCGCCGAGTGCTATCGCCTGTACGGTCCGGAGGAGACGGCGGCGATGGCCGACCGCATCAAGCGTCTGGGCTTCCAGTACGCCACCCGGGCCGGGTTGACGATCGGCATCGATGACGTCCAGATTCCGGCCCGCAAGGCGGAGATCCTGGCCCAGGCCGATGCCGAGGTGGAAAACCTGGAGCGACAGTTCCGCCGGGGGCTCATCACCGAGGGGGAGCGTTACCGGGGCACGGTGGAGATCTGGACCGAGGCCACGCAAAAGATCACCGCCGAGGTCGCCCAGACCCTGGACCGCTTCGGCCCGGTCTATATGATGGCGACTTCCGGGGCGCGTGGCAACATCGAGCAGATTCGCCAGATGGCCGGCATGCGCGGCCTGATGACCGACCCGGCCGGCCGCATCATTGACCTGCCGATTCGTTCCAACTTCCGGGAGGGACTTTCCGTCCTGGAGTACTTTGTCTCGACCCACGGCGGGCGCAAGGGCCTGGCCGACACCGCTCTGCGCACGGCCGAGGCCGGCTACCTCACCCGACGCCTGGTGGATGTGGCCCAGGATGTGACCATCACCCAGATGGACTGCGGCACCGAATCGGGCATCTGGATTCGCGAATCCGACAACAACATCGAGGATATGCGGGCCCGCCTGGTCGGTCGCATCATGGCCGCTCCCCTGGTGGATCCGCGGACCGGCGAAGTGCTGGTCGAACGCAACCAGGAGTTTGACGAGGCCGCCTGGGAGCGCGTCTCGGCCATCAACCGGGAAGTCTGGCGTCGGGTGGCCGAGATCATGCGCGAACCGCTGGCCTTTTTCCGCGATGATCGACGCAAGGCCATCCTGCGGGGAGAAGAGCCGATTCCCGAAGAGGCGCGCAAGGTGCTGGAGGAGGAGGCCATCACCTCCTTCTACGTCCGATCTGTGCTCTCCTGCCAGTCCCCCTGGGGGGTCTGTGCCCTGTGTTACGGGCGTAACTTGGCCACCGGCCGGCTGGTCGAGCCGGGGGAGGCCGTGGGCATCATCGCCGCCCAGTCCATCGGCGAGCCGGGCACCCAACTCACGCTGCGCACCTTCCATACCGGCGGCGTCAAGACGGAACTGGATATCACCAAGGGGTTGCCCCGCGTTCAGGAGGTCTTCGAGGCCCGTCTGCCCAAGGGCAAGGCCGAGATCGCCGAGATCGACGGCCTGGTGGAGATCGTCCGCGACGGCGAGTACCGGGTGATTCGTATCGTGCACAGCGAGCCGTACAGCGATGTCTATGAGATTCCCGAGGGCTTTGCCGTCCGCGTGCGCGAGGGGGACTATGTGGAGGCCGGCGAGATGCTGGCCGAAGCCGCGGACGAGCGTCCACCCATCGTGGCCAAAGTGGCCGGCGAAGTCCTCGTGGAGGACGGCCGGGTGATCGTGCGGGGGAGCGATGAGGAGGTGCGCGAGTACCGGGTGCCGGTGACCGTCCGTCTGAGGGTGCGGGAGGGCCAGTGGGTCGAGGCCGGGTATCAACTCACCGAAGGCTCCATTGACCCCCGAGCCCTGCTCCAGATCGCCGGCCGGGAGGCCGTCCAGTCTTACCTGGTCAACGAGGCCCAGAACGTCTACTGCTCCCAGGGCGTGAGCATCAACGATAAGCACATCGAGATCATCGTCCGGCAGATGCTTCGCCGCGTCCAGGTGGACGATCCCGGCGACACGGACTTTTTGCCTGGGGACCTGGTGGACCGCTTCTTCTACGAGCAGGAAAACGCCCGGGCCATCGCGGCCGGCGGGGAACCGGCCACGGCCCATCTGGTCCTGCTGGGCATCACCAAGGCGGCCTTGAATACCGATTCCTGGCTGGCGGCTGCCTCCTTCCAGGAGACCACCCGGGTCCTGACCGAAGCGGCGGTAACGGGCAAGGTGGACTATTTGCGCGGGCTGAAGGAAAACGTCATCATCGGCCGCCTGATTCCGGCCGGCACCGGGATGGAGATGCGCCGCCGCCGGGCCGAGGAACGGGCCCGGCTGGCCCGCCTGGCGCTGGAGGAAGAAGAGGCCCGAGCCCGGGAGCAGGAACAGGTCCGCCGCTTCCTGCTGGGCGAGGAGGAAAAGCCTCCCGAGGGACTGTACGAGGGCTTTTTCCCCGGCGAGGATATGTAGGTCGGTTGGACAGACCGACCTGCACAGGCAGGGCAGAGAAGATATGCAGGGGCGGGGCTTGGCTCTGCCCCTTTTGCCATCCGTGACGTTGCCCGATCGGGAGAGTCCATGGCCTTTCGCGCCGACTACCACGTGCATCTGGAAAACGGCCCCTATACGCCCGAATGGTTGGGGGCTTTTCTGCAAGTTGCCCGCCGGCGAGGTTTGCAGGAACTCGGCTTCAGCGAGCACCTGCACGATTTCTACGAAGGGCAGGAGGCCTCCGGCCGCTGGTGGGAGGAGGACCCGGACCCCCTGGAGCGGGGATATGCCGAACGGTGGTGGCGGGCACGGCCCCGGCATCGGCTGGACGAGTACGCCGCCTTTATCCAGTCGGCTCGGGAACATTCGGCATTGCCCCTGCGCCTTGGCCTGGAGGTGGACTATTTCCCCGGCCGGGAGGAAGCGCTACGTCGCCTTCTGGCGGCCTATCCCCTGGATTTCACCCTGGGCTCGGTGCACTGGTTGGGAGCCTGGGGCTTCGATCACCTGAACCGCCTGGATCGCTGGCGGGGCCGCGATGTGGATGCGGCCTTCCAGGGCTACTTTGACCTGCTTGGCCGGGCGGCGCGCAGCGGCCTCTTCGACATCATGGCCCATCCCGACCTCATCAAACTGGCCGGCTACCGCCCTTCCTACGACCTGAAGCCGCTGTACGAGGGGGCGGCGCGGGCCTTTGCCGAAGGGGGTGTGGCCGTGGAGGTGAGCACGGCCGGCCTGTATCGTCCGGTGGGCGAGATCTACCCGGCCGAACCGTTCCTGCGCCTCTGCCGGGAATACGAGGTGCCGATCGTCATCTCCTCCGATGCCCACCGGCCGGAGGAGGTGGGGCGCGACCGGGAGGCTGCCGTGGCTCTGGCCCGCCGCTGCGGCTACACCCGGGTCTGCCGCTTTATCGGGCGGAAGCGAGAGGAGGTTCGGCTGTAAATGTACGCCCTGGTGATCGCCGAGGACCCCGACGAGACGGCCATCCTGACGTTGGTGTTGCAGCGGGCCGGCCTGGCCTCCACCGTCTCCGGCAGCTTGGAGCAGGCGCTGCGCACCTGGGGCGGCCGGCCGGCCGATATGATCCTCTGCGCCGTAAGCGAACCCGGCCTGATGGAGCAGGTCCAGCGCATCCGCGCCCTGACCGGCGTGCCGCTCATCCTGATCACCAACCCGATCAGCGAGCACCTCCACTGCCAGTTGCTCGAGGAAGGGGCCGACCGGGTGGTCATGCGCCCCTACAGCGCCCGTCTGATGATCGCCCGTGTCCGGGCGCTTCTCCGCCGGGCCGGCGGCCTGCCCGTCTTCAGCCTCCCCACCCTGAGCATCGCCGGGCTGACGTTGAACCCGTCCACCCGCACCGTGGAAGTGGCCGGCCGCCCGCCCCGCCGCCTGACCCACCTGGAGTTTCGCCTGCTGCACCTCCTGATGATCCATCACGGCCAGGTGCTGCCCACCGAACACATCGTCCGCCTGGTCTGGGGCTATAAATCCGAGGCCGATCCCGAACTCGTGCGCGGCCTGGTAAGCCGCCTGCGCAGCAAGGTCGAGGCCGACCCGCGCAACCCGCGCTATATCCTTACCGTATCCGGTGTGGGCTACCGATTTGGGGAAGGCGAGTAGGGGTAAGGTCCCTTCAACCGATGCGTTCCGGCGTCCAGTCCGGGCAGGTGTTCCGGACGATGGAGGCGGCCGGCCCGCGGATGCCCATCCGTTCCTTGCAGGCGGTCTCCCGTCGGTAGAGGCAGTTTTCGCAGCAGTGGACGACGGCGTGGCAGTTCCAGCAAAAGTCGGCCACATCGTAGACCTCGGCCCCGCAGGAGTAGCAGCGCAGGGTGTAGCCTTGCCCTTCGCCTTCCTTCTCAAGAGCATGAGAAACTGCGCCGGGGGCGGGAGGTTCCTCCTCCGGTTGCAGGAGGTTGCCGTAACGCCGGCGCAGGAGGTCCAGCCCCTTACGGGCCGCTTCATTCCCGGGGTTGATCGTCAGGACGTTGGCCAGGGCCACCTGCATGTCGCGGGGGTCGTCCACCACGCCGCTGAGCCACAGCCAGGCCTGCTCGTTGTAGGGTTCACGCTCGACGATCTGGAGGAGCAACTGACGGGCCTCCTCACGCCGTTTCTCACGGGCCGCCTGAATCGCCTGTTTCAGCCAGGTTCCGGTTGACTCCGGTTCGGCCATCCCTGATCTCCTGCGCGGTTACCCGGCCAGGGCCAGCAGGCCCTCCAATAGCGTCTTTTCCTGCTCCGGGAGCACGGTGCGGGCGTCCAGAAGCAGCCGGTCTCCCTCGATGCGCGGGATGATGGGGGGATTCCACCGGCGCAGCCGGCCGGCCGCCTCATCGGCCGAGGGCAACCCCTGAATCTCCAGTGCCCAGGTGGGCAGGGTTTGCCCGGGCAGCGAACCTCCGCCCACCGCCGTTTCGCTGGGCACCACCCGCGCCGCCAGTCCCCGTTCGGCCAGGTAGCGCCGCCAGCGCCGTGCCCGCCGCCCCACTTCCTCCAGCGGCTGGGAAATCATCCGCCAGATCGGAATCTCCCGGAGCGCTTCTCCCCGCAGGTAGTGGAGCAGGGTGGCTTCCAGGGCGGCCAGGGTCATCTTGTCCAGGCGCACGGCCCGGGCCAGGGGATGGCGTTCCAGCCGGGCGATGAGGTCGGCCCGGCCGACGATCAGCCCGGCCTGCGGCCCGCCCAGGAGTTTGTCGCCGCTGAAGCAGACCAGGTCGGCTCCGGCCTGGACGCTTTCCTGGACCATCGGCTCGTGGGCCAGGCCGAAAGCGGCGGTGTCCAGAAACGTGCCGCTCCCCAGGTCATCCATTACATAAATATCATGGCGGTGGCCCAGTTCCACCAGTTCCGTCAGGGAGACATCGTGGGTAAAGCCCACCAGGGCAAAGTTGCTGCGGTGTACCCGCAGGAGCAGGGCCGTCTCCATCCCGATGGCCTTGGCATAGTCGCTGATGTAGGTGCGGTTGGTCGTTCCCACCTCGACCAGGATGGCCCCGCTCTGGGCCATGACCTCGGGGATGCGGAAGCCGCCGCCGATCTCCACCGCCTGGCCGCGGGAAACGATGACCTGCCGGCCGCGGGCCAGGGCGGAGAGGGCCAGGAGGACGGCGGCGGCGTTGTTGTTCACCGCCAGGGCCGATTCGGCCCCGCTGAGCCGACAGAGGAGACGGCGGGCATGCTCGTGCCGGGAGCCGCGCCGGCCGGCCTCCAGGTCGAACTCCAGGTTGCAATATCCCTGGCTGACCCGGCGCACCGCTTCCAGCGCTGCCCGGCTCAGGGGGGCCCGGCCCAGGTTGGTGTGTAGGATCACCCCGCTGGCGTTCACGGCCGGCTGAAGCGTCGGCCGGAGCCATTCCTGGAGCCGCCCGAGCGAGCGGGAGCAGATGTCGGCCAGGTCCGGCGGCGCCGCTCCGGCGGCGATCTCCCGGCGGGCCTCCTCCAGGACGCTCCGCACGGCCTCCACCAGGAGGTCGTGCGGCCACTCCTCGCCCGGCCGGCCGGAGCGAATTTCCTGCAGTACCCGTTCTACGCTGGGCAATGCCCGATAGGCCGATTCGCTTTCCTCCACCGGCTACTCCTTGGGCGGAAGGTTGAGCGCCCGGTAGAAACGTGGGAAGTCAAAGTGGGTTTCCAGAAGCGATTCGAAGCGCTGAATCTTGCTGGTCTGGCGGAAACGGGCCCGGCCGAAGAGTTCCTCGGCCCGCCGCACGACGGTCATCGTATCGTCGGGCACCAGGAGGATCGGCACGCACTGTTCCTCGGCTCGGGTGATGATGAGCGGATTGGGGCGCATCCCCCCGGTCAGGATGAGGCAGGTGGTGGGCGTCTCCAGCGCAGCCAACTGGATGTCTACGCGATCTCCGCCGGTGATGACCGCCTTGTTGGCCTGCCGGCGGAAGTAGGAGAGGGCGCTTTCCACGCCCATGGCCCCGACCATCATCGTCTCCACCAGGTCCTCACCGTGGTCCGGGCAGCAGAGAATTTGTGCCCCCAGGTGCTCGGCCAGTTCGTTCACACTGACGGCGCAGAGGAGGGGATCCTGGGGCAGGGCGGCCAGCACGGGGATGCCCCGGGCCTCCAGGAAGGGGCAGACGACCTGCCGGACCATCTCCACCCGGGCCCGAGGCACCCGGTTGAGGACGACGCCGAGGAAGGGGTGGCCGGCCATGGCCTCGTGCACGGCCAGGATGTTGTCCGTTTCCAGGAGGCTCTGGAAGTTAGAGACCAGAAGCACGTGGGCCTGGAACATCTCGGCCACGCGCACGGCCGGCAGGCCGACGATGGTGCCCTCGGACCAATCGTTCGGCCCTTCCAGAATCATCACTTCCTTACCTTGAGAGGCCGCTTCAAAGGCTTCCCGAACCCGCTTCTGGTAATCGGGCTGGGCCTCTCCGCGCAGGATGCCTTCGATCAGGCGAGGGGTCAGGAGAAGCGGCGAGAGTTGTTCTAGCGGTTCCTCCAGGCCAAAGACCTCCCGGACGAAGGCGGTGTCCTCGTCGTAGGCGGTTTCCTCGGCCCGCCGCACGCGCAGGGAGATCGGCTTCAGGTAGCCGACGCGGTAGCCGTCGCGCCGCAGCCGCTGTCCCAGGGTAACGCAGACCGCGCTTTTCCCGGAAAACGTTTCCGTCGAAATGACCAGGATCGTTTCCATACGATTCCTCCCAAACGGGCTCGTCGTGAAGCGTTCCCACAAACCCGGCCGGATGGACCGGGGATGGTCGGGCATGTTCAAGGCTGGCTCTCCCACTTCTTGAGGGAGAACCCGGCCGGCGAGACCACCAGTTCATAAAAATCGCCGCTTTCTACCGAATCGGAAGAAAGCACCTGGCGAGAAAGTTGGAAAAAGGGCAATCGGGCATCCAGCCAGAGGAAAAAATCCCCCAGGCCGTCGGGGGCAGCGGGCAGGACCGTCTCTTCGATGGCCCGTCCCTCGCCGTCATACCCGATCAGGCGGAGCAGGCGATAGCCGGAGCGCAGCCCCAATTCTTCCAGGGAGGGGTCCCAGCGCAGCACCTCTCCCTCGACGGTCCACTGCAGTCCCGAGACGGTCGCCGTATAGGGCGAGGGGCCGACCAGGTTCAGGGAACAGAGGGTTGGGAACGGGCTTCCCTCGCCGGCCGGAAGGCAGTGCACCCGGGCGACCAGTTCATCGTGCGGGAAGGGAAGGTAGGCCCGGGAAGCCGCTTCCAAGTACATCAGGCCCCAGCCACTTGCGATCAGGAGCAGACCGAGAAGAAGCAGGAGGAGGACCCCCAGCCGGCGCCAGCCTCTTCGCCGCCGTCGAGGATACGGGCTGGCCTCCTCCGCATACCGCACCCATACGTTCAGCGGCTGAAAGCGGCGCCAGAGGCTCTGGATGGGCCGGGCCAGAAGGGAGAGGAAAAGGAGCACTCCCAAGGCCAGAAGTCCCCAGGCGATCAGGCGGATAGGAGAGATGCCGGCCATCCGATTCTCCTGCCATCCGTAACCTATGGGCGAAGGATCAGGCGCGCATCCAGCACGATGGCCCCCTGGCCGACCTCGTGGACGATCAGCGGGTTGACGTCCATCTCGACGATCTCGGGAAAGTCGGTGACAAGTTGCGAGACGCGGAGGATGGTTTCGATGATGGCATCCACGTCGGCC
Source organism: Chloroflexia bacterium (assembly GCA_049970175.1). Taxonomy (GTDB): domain Bacteria; phylum Chloroflexota; class Chloroflexia; order DTKN01; family DTKN01; genus JASFBA01. Next base: position 2,053 of record JBMFNL010000044.1, on the reverse strand, counting down.
GGGGGTTGCCCGCGTACCCCCTTGAGCAGAGGGAAAGAGCGGATGCTTTCCACCATTTCCCGGGCTTCGTTGCGGTCAATCGGGGCGATGCGAAAGACCACATCCTTCAGCACTTCCACGTAAATGCCGCCCAATCCGAACATCAGCATCGGGCCGAATTGGGGATCCCGGCTCATGCCGATGATGACCTCTCGGCCGCCGGAGATCATCTGTTGCACCAGGACGCCCCAGATGTCGGCCTCGGGGTGGTGGCGACGGGCGCGGTACTCGATGAGTTCATAGGCATCGCGCACGTCGGTGGAGTTGGCCAGGCCCACTTTGACCGCGCCGATGTCAGACTTGTGCAGGATGTCCGGGGAGGCGATCTTCATCACCACCGGGTAGCCGATCTCGGCGGCCAGGCGCACGGCCTCGTCGGGGGAACGGGCCAGTTGGGCTTTGGGCAGGCGCAACCCGTAGGCCTCGGCGACTTGGCGGGCCTCCACCTCGCCTAGGTTCAGCCGGCCCTCTTGCCGCGCCTTGTCGAAGACTTCCCGTACCTCTTCCTTCCGGGCCGGGAAATGCACCAGGCGCTGGGGGGGGCGTTCCAGCCAGCGGCGGTAGCGTTCCATCGCTCCCATGGCCAGGACGGCCCGTTCCGGGAAGGGGTAGGTGGGGATATGGTTTTCCTGCAGGAGGCGCACGGCCGGCTCGACCACTTCCCCGCCGATGAAGGAGGTCACCACCGGCTTGTCATAGGCCCGGGCGATCTCCACAACCGTCCGGGCGATGGCCTCGACGTCGGTCATGGCCTGTGGGGTCAGGAGGACCACGACGCCGTCTACCCCCGGGTCGCGTAGCACCACGTTCAGTGCGACACGGTAGCGGTCCGACTGGGCATCCCCGATCACGTCCACCGGGTTATAGAGGTTGGCCGTCGGGGGAAGGTGGGGGGCCATGGCCTCGATGGTCTCTTTGGAAAACTGGGCCAGGGTGAGGCCAGCCCGTTCGCAGGTGTCGGTGGCCAGGATGCCGGGGCCGCCGGCGTTGGTCACGATGGCGATACGGTTGCCGCGTAGCATCGGCTGGTAGGCAAAGATTTCGGCAAAGTCGAAGAGGTCCTGCACCGACTCGGCGCGGATGATGCCGGTCTGGCTGAAGGCGGCTTCATAGGCCCGTTCCGAACCGGCCAGGCTGCCGGTATGGGAGGAAATGGCCCGGGTGCCGGCCGCCGTCGTGCCCGACTTGAGGGCAATGACCGGCTTTTTGCGGGTCACCTGGCGGGCCACCCGCATAAAGGCCTCGCCGTCGGCAATGCCCTCCAGGTAGGCCAGGATCACCTTGGAATGCGGGTCGTCGGCCCAGGCTTCCAGGAGGTCCACCTCGTTCACGTCGGCCCGGTTGCCCAGCGAGACAAAGTGGGAGAAGCCGATGGCTTCCTCCTGCGACCAGTCCAGGATGGCCGAGCCGAGGGCGCCGGACTGGGAGAGGAAGGCGATCTCGCCCGGCCGGGCCATGGTGGTGGCGAAGGTGGCGTTGAGGCCGGAGATGGTATCAATGAGCCCCAGGACGTTGGGGCCGAGGATGCGCATGCCGTACTTCTGGGCCCGGGCCACGACCTCGCGCTCGCGGCGGGCCCCCTCGGGTCCGGTCTCGCGGAAGCCGGCCGAGATGATGAGCAGGGCCTTGACCCCCTTCTGGCCGCACTCTTCGACCACGTCGGGAATGGCCGCAGCCGGGATGACGATGACGGCCAGGTCCACCTCGTCGGGGACATCCTTGATCGAAGGATAGGCCGGCCGGCCCAAAATCTCGCCGCCCTTGGGGTTGATGGGGTAGAGGCTGCCCCGATAGCCGCCGCGGATGATATTGTCCATCAGGATATAGCCCATCTTTCCGGGCGTGGCCGAGGCGCCGATCACCGCCACGCTGCGAGGGGCAAAGAAGGCTTCCAGCATTCGGACCTCCTGTTCTCTGGCTAGCCATATCTTACACCAAAAGGCGAAATCAGGCAAGCCGCTTGACATCGAACAGATGTTCTGATATAATGGGGCTACCAAGTCAAACGCCACGG
>JBMFNL010000043.1:1908-27963 GCA_049970175.1 Chloroflexia bacterium | reverse complement strand
TGCCTCTGGCGCGGCCTCCCCGGCGACCCCATCAGTTGCTTCGACCATATCGTCGAAGACCACCCCGCCAACGCCGCCGGCTGGAGCCAGGGCGGCCCCTGGACGACCTCGACCGCCGGCAACGGCTACTTTGTCCACTACACCGGCAACTGGGATCCGCCCTGGTCCTGGGCCCGCTGGGACTCCACGGCCGGCGGTTTCGCCCCCATCCGCCACCACGGCTTCTACCGCATCAGCGCCTTCATCGCCGCCATCGCCAACCGCACCACCAACGCCCGCTATACCATCCATTCTTACCCTTCCCAGACCACCACGGTCTACCGGAACCAGAGTGCAGTCGCCAACGACTGGGTCTCCCTGGGCAGTTACGAACTGGAGTACGATGACACCAACAACGCTTACGTCTATCTGGACGACTACACCGGCGAGCCGAAGAATACCCGAAAGGTCGTCGCCGATGCGCTCAAGTTCAGCGCCGAACTGACCTACCTCCCGAAAGTCCACACCTCATCCACCTCCGGCAGTTGGGAATCGTACATAGAAATCCTCAACCTGAGCGATACCCCGGCCCAGGTCACCGTCAACTGGTATCGGCCCGACGGCACCCGCTACGGCTACCAGAACTTCTCCCTGCCGGCCCGTGGGGAGACCACCGTGAGCAGCGCCAGGGGCTTTGACGGCTCCGTCGTGCTGGTCTCCGACCGGGACATCGCCGCCGTCGTGCGCTACCAGCGCGATACAGAAGTGGCTGCCTACACCGGCATCTCCGAGGCCAACTGGGGAAGCGGCTGGGGGCAGCCCGGCGTGGAGGTCTATGCCCCGGTGGTGATGTGGCTTCCCTGGGGCTCCAGCTGGCGCACCTACCTCTACGTCCAGAATGCGGGGAACGGCCCGGCCACCTTCGATATCACCTACTACGATGCCAACGGCAACCCGCGGCCCGATTGCTCGCCCACCAACCAAAGCTTGCCTCTTCGCGGGAGCGCCGCTTACCAGCAGACGGCCTGTGGGGTCGGCTTCTACGGTTCGGCCAAAATCCGCTCCACCCAACCCCTGGCCGTAGTGGTACTGCAGCAAGAAGATAGTTGGGGGGCCAGCATGTACAACGCCTTCTCCTCCGGCTCTCCGACGGTCTACCTCCCCAGCCTGATGCGGGAGTGGTACAACTGGATCAGCAGTTTCACGGTGCAGAACGTGGGGACTTGGCCCACCGATGTGCGCATCCGCTACGTGCGGGAGAACGGGGAGGTGACCGAGCGCACCTACCCCAACCTCAGCCCTGGGGCCTCGGTGGTGATCGTCCAGAACGACCCCCACTACGGCGTGCCGGCCGTCCCCGGCGGCTGGCACGGCGGGGCCCGCCTGACCTCCACTGCCAACCCACCCCAGCCGCTGGTGGCCATCGTCAATCAGCAGCGGGTGGACATCGGCACCCATCAGAGTTACAGCGGCTTCATCGGCGGCGGAGGAACGCTTTGTGGCCCCTTTACGGCCCGCTACTACAAGGGGGGTTCCTACTGCTACGTCTCGGCCAGCGACATCCAGAACCTGAGTTCCACCGATGCCACCAACGTAACCCGTCGCTACTATGACCAGGGGGGCACCCTGCGCCGCACCACCACTCCAATGCCCGTCCCGGCGGAGGGGGCGGTCTGTTTCTACCTTCCGGCCGAGGTGCCGCAGGATGGGTTCTACTCCCTCCGGGCCACCCGGAGCAACGCTGCGCCCATCGCCGGCATCCACAACATCGCCCGGCTGAGCGTTTCGGGCGGGGTCTGTGCCGGCGAGACGCCGGGCGACTATGGGGCCAGTTATAACCTGGTGCAGCGGCCGTAGGTCGGTTGGCATTGCCCGCCGGCCGGAAGAGGGGGACTACGGGGCCGGTTACAACCTGATACAGCGGTAAGGGAAGGTTTCCCCTTTGCCCGGGGGCCCGCCCACTTTTCAGAGGGCGGGCCCCTGGGTCGTGGTTTTGTGGCAGGAGATACGCTTCCCGAAACGGCCGGCGGCGAACGATCCACGAGGATCAATGCCTTCGGCGGCTTGGGGGATCGCCCCTCTTTGGCTCGCATCCAGGGGGACTTACTGAGGGGGGGGTGAAACTTGAAATACCGAAATCTTCTTGACAAATCTCCAAACCTGTGCTATAATATCCTCAAGCCCCGCCGGAGGGCGGGAAAGCGACGACGGGATGATGGCCGGCCTCCTGACAGGCCGAAAGGAGGTGCGACGGGAACGTAGAAAGGACGGACGTTGGTGAAACTGCTGACAGGAGGAAGACGATGCGTATCCTTCGCCCGATGTTTCTGCTTCTTCTCGGTGTTTCCCTTCTGGCCGGCTGCACGTCCTATTTTGCCTCCCCATCGCCGCAGCCGGAAGCCACCCGGGTGATGCCGCCTACCGACACCCCCATCCCCTATCCGTTGCCGACCCAGGAGCCTCCTCCGCCTCCTTCGCCCACGCCCACCCCCGGCCCGACGCCGATTGTGCTGGGGGCAGAGTGGGCGCCGGAGGCGGAGCGGGAGGTATATATCTCCACCACGGTGGTGGTGGCCTCGGTGGGCGACGGGCCGGGGGAGGTGGGCTACTATGTCTTCCCCTGTCCGCCGGGAGGGGAAGATTGCCCTCTTCCTATCAAGGCTGAGAAGTTCACCGTGGATGCGCATGGGAACATCTACATCCTGGACGTGGTGAACAAACGGGTAGCCAAGTTCGACTCCGAAGGGCGCTTCATGTCAAACATCCCGTATGGCGACATCATCCAGGGGGCAGAGGACCTGGCCGCAGATGCCGATGGGCACATCTACCTTTATGCCCCCTGGGAAGAGGTCCCCAAGGTCGTGTTGCTCGACCCGGAAGGGAAGTTTCTCTGGGGAACTCCGGCCCCTTCGTGGTTTGTAGACCAGCGGATTCTGGCCATGCGGGTGGACGACCGGGGAACGTTGTGGGTTATGGGAGAGGGTTTCTCCCCTAGTGCTCCTATTATCGATGGGCAACCTTACTCCAAGATGGCGATACCCTTGGGAGACACCAAGGGAGTGCTTGTATTGGATGCAGAGCGTCAAAAAGAGATGGCCATACCGGGGCATCTATTGTCCAGTGGGAGGTCTATGATAATTTATTCTCCTACGGCTGCTGGCCCCGGTTTCATCTACAACTCTTTAGGCCAACCTATTTACCAAGTCCCCGAAGGCATTAGTGCAATAGACTTGGCTGGTAACCTCTACTATATCCGGTACAAAGATGGAGGCGGAGGCTATACAATCATCAAGTGGGATTCTCGGGGGCGGAGAATCGCTTCTTTCGATCTACCCCTGGGCATCTTTCGTATCGAAAGCGATGGAAGTATTCACTGCCTAACTATGGATCAATGGCAATCTACCTACTATATCATCCGTTGGCAGGTCAAGCGATAGAGAGGAGGATGGCCCCATGGTTCGCACCCATAAAGGTTTGGTGGTCTGTTTCTTGGGCCTGTTGGCCGGCCTGGCCACACTACTCGGCCTCGCTTTCCTTGCCGGCCGGCCCAAGCAGGCCGACGCCCAGACGGTGTCTGCGCCGATCACCCGCCATGTCGTCCTGTACTGGGCCAAGCGGTATACCACATATACGTGGTACTGGAACGGCCAGCAGCGCACCAGTGTCCCCTACGCCTGGGGGTATGCCGACTGGATCGAACCGGCGCTCGGCTCGGGCACGAGCGACTGCAACTACTTCGCCTCTTTATTCCAGACCCGGCTGAACAATAACTGCTACACGGGTTGCAACAGCCGGGCTGGGGACGACTGTTCCGGCTATGTTATGCGTGTCTGGGGCCGGCCGGTGGGCGAAGTCAAGTGGAGCACCGAGCATATTGCCGCGCGCTCGATCGTTGTCCCCTGCCGGACAACCGACCCCCAGTGCCTTCAGCAGGCGGTGAGAAATGAGGACCTGCCCAGGCGGATGCGGATGGGCGATGTTTTCGACGACTGGACCGGCAACGATAGGCATGTCGTGTTACTATACTACTTCGAGGACACTGGTGCTACCCCTCGGCAACCCCGGTTTTATGAGGAGAACATTGGTGGAAATTGCAATGCCCGCCTCAATGGGGGCGGTTGGGCCTGGCTGGAAGCCAACGGCGGCTGGTGGAATGGGACCGACGGCTACCGCCCCTACCGCTACCGTTACAACGCCGATGCGGCCGATACCCGCTACATCCTGGACGACATCTACCTCCCCGACCTGCGCAACGCCTAGTACAACTGGTTCTCCTACCTCTACGTGCGGAACAACAACACCTCCCCCTCTTTCCACGTCGTCCAGCATACCACCTACCTGAACGCCGGCGGCGATGCCAACGCCTATAACAACAAAACCCTGGTCCGGACGGCCGGGAACGACCTCTGGGAAGTGTCCACCTCCAGCCTGGCCCCCGCCAACTACTCCGGCGGCGGGGTGGTGGCCGCCGACACCGGCACCGGGGCCGTGGTCTACATCCAGGGGAACGGCCAGACCATGGCCTATACCGGCATCTACCCCTTCTCCGGCCTGGGGATGAGGGCTGCATCCACCCTCTATATGCCCGTCTTCTTCGACAACGCCGGCGGCTTCAACTCCAAGATCTTTGTCCAAAACGCCGGCAAGGTCTCCACCGATATCACCGCCACCTACTACGGTGATGACGGCCGCACCTGCGCCCATACGGTGAACAATGTTGCCCCCTGGGGAATGCGCATCCTGGAGGTCACGGCCTGCAATTGGGGAGGAGACCCGCCGGCCGGCGGTTCGGTTCGGCTGAGCGCCAGCCAGCCGATAGCCGCCGTCACCGAGCAGCGGGCCACCGCCGGCGGCGGGGAGCGACGAAGCGCCTACAACGCCTCCTCTCAAGGGGCTTCGCGCCTCTTTGCTCCCATCCTCTTGCGCAACTTCTACGGCTGGAACACGACCCTGCACGTGCAAAACCTGAGCGGGGGTGCGGCTTCCGTAGCCGTTACCTACTATTCCCCAAGTGGGGTCCCGATCTGCTCCGATTCTCTTTCCATCCCGGCCTACCAGCACCGGGCCATCGATCAGGGGGGCAGCATCACCTGCCTGTCCCGGTATCCCGGCTATCACATCTTCTCGGGTCGTATCCAGGCCAACCAAGCGGTCGCGGCGGTAGTCAACCAGGATCTACCGGGGGAGCAGGACTTTCAGGCCTACAACGCCCTGATCGCCGGGAGGAAGGAACTGGTCCTGCCCTGGGTACGGAACGAAAGCGTCTTCTCCTGGTATGCCGACATTGTGATCCAGAACACGACTTCCTCCCCTACCCAGGCGACGGTCCGGTTCTACAACTTCGACGGAGGGTTGGTGGGGACGGTCTCCTGCGACCTGGCGGCCTACGGCTCCTGCGAACTGTACGGACAGATCCCCTTCTACCGGGGTTCGGCGGTGATCCAAGCCGGGCAGGCGGTGGCGGTGGTGACCAACCTGCTCAACAACACCCAGGCCGATGGGGCGATCAGTTACAGCGCCCTGGAGTTCAAGACCTCCTCCGTCCTGGGCGAAACGGAGGAGGACCTGGACATTTCTCCCTGATGAAGGCCCCCCTGGTGTTCGCCACCCCCGCTCCCCCCAAGGGGACGGGGGTGGTGCATTGGGGGAGGCCGGCCTTGCGACTTCGGTTACAACCTGGTGCTGCGGCCGCAGGTCGGTTGGACAAACCGACATTGCTCCTGATAGGGCGGTAGGTGTAGGTCGGTTTGATAAACCGATCTGCATTGCCCGCCGGCCGGAGCCGCAGGTCGGTTTGTCAAACCGACCTACATGCTACATGCGGAAATACACCCCATACTCCACATTGCCCCGCTCTCCGTCCGGGGGGAGCGGCACGACGCCGCCTGGATGCAGTCCCATTCCTTCGGCAAAGGAGAGCACCTCCCGGACGGCCCGTTCCCCCTCCTCCGGCCGGCGCACCATCCCCCGCCGGGTCACCGCACCCGGCCCGAGTTCGAACTGGGGCTTGACCAGGGCGATGATCTCGGCCGGGGGCTGGAGCAGGCGCAACACGGCCGGCAGGACCAGACGGAGCGAGATGAAGGAAACATCCACCACGGCCAGGTCGGGCTTTTCCCCGCCGGGCAGCGTCTCCAGGTCGCGGATGTCCGTTTCCTCCAGGGGAATGACCCGGGGATCGGCCCGGAGGCGGGGGTGTAACTGGCCCCGGCCCACATCCACGGCATAGACCCGGGCGGCACCCCGCTGCAGGAGGCAATCGGTGAAGCCGCCGGTGGAAGCGCCCACATCCAGCGCCACCCGGCCCTCGACCGGAATGCGGAAGGCCTCCAGGAGACGGGCCAGTTTCAGCCCGCCCCGGCTGACGTAGGGGAGCGGCTCGACGACCTCCAGGGGGACGTCCTCGGGGAAACGCCGGCCGGGCTGGAGGCAGGGCCGGCCGGAGACGCGCACCTCGCCCTGCCGCACCAGCCACCGCGCCCGCGCTCGGCTTTCGGCCAGCCCGCGCTCGACCAGGAGGAGGTCCAGCCGTTTCATTATACGCAACTTTTTACATATTTTTTCAACACCTTCCCCAGTCGGGCGATGCCCTCCTCGATCTGGGCATCGCCGGCGTTGGAAAAGTTCAGCCGAAAGGCGTTTTGGCCGCCGCCGAGGGCATAAAAGCCCGGACCCGGGACGAAGGTGACCCCCGCCTCCAGGGCCTCTTCCAGCATCTTTTGCGTATCACAGCCTTCAGGAAGGGTTACCCAGAGGAAGAGGCCGCCGTCGGGGACGTTCCAGGAGGCCTCGGGGGGAAAGTGTTCCCGCATCTTCTGCACCATCAGGTCCCGGCGGTGGCGATAGAGGGTGCGGATGCGCTCGATGTGGGCGGGGAAGAAGCCTTCCCGGCACAGTTCGTAGGCGATCATCTGCACCAAAAGGCTGGTGTGGAGGTCCGTACCCTGCTTGGCCCGGGCCAGTTGGGAGATGATGGGGGCCGGCCCGACCACCCACCCCAGGCGCATCCCCGGGGAGAGGATCTTGGAGAAGGAACCGGCATACAGGACGTTGCCCTGCTGGTAGGCCGCGTCGCCGGGCCCGATTCCCAACTGCTCCTGGTCCAGGGTGATGAGGGGAGGAAGCGGCTCCCCGCTGTAGCGCAGATGGGCATAGGGGTCATCCTCCAGGATGGGGATGCCGTAGCGGTCGGCCAGGGCGACGAGGCGGCGTCGCCGTTCCAGGGAGAGGGTGCAGCCGGCCGGGTTGTGGAAGTTGGGGATGGTGTAGATGAACTTGACGTTGCGCTCGCGGGCCAGCGCTTCTTCCAGCAGGTCCACCCGCATGCCCTGGGCATCCAGAGGGATGGTGATGTAGCGCGGGCGGTAGGGGGAGAAGGAGGCCAGCGAACCCAGGAAGGTGGGCTCTTCCACGACGATGGCCTCGCCCGGGTCCACCAGGACCTTCGGCAAAAGGTCGGAGACCTGGAGCCCGCCGGTGGTGATGAGGACGTTATCGCGGCGGGCGTGCAGGCCCATCTCGGCCATGAACACTTCGGCGATATAGTCGCGCAGCGGGTTGTAGCCCTCGGTCTGGCCGTACTGCAGGGCCGTCGCCCCCTGCTCCTGGAGCACCTTCCGGCAGACCCGGGCCACGTCCTCGCAGGGGAAGGTCTCCGGAGCCGGCATACCCCCGCCGAGCGAGATCATCCCGGGTCGGAGCGCCTTGAAAAGTTCGCGGACGGCGGAGCCGCGGACACTCCGTCCCCCCTCGGAGAGGAGCGCTTCCCATTGCGTCGTCATGGCAACCTCCTTGTTGCTCCATAGCCGATTTCGCCCCCGCGTTCTCCTTCCCCTGAAGCGCAGCGAGGGTCCATCGGGCCGGCCGTTCCTTTTGGGTTACATTTTCCATAGGTGGGGATATTTGTCAAATCGACCCGGACCGTGTCCTCCCCTCATCTCGCTTCCCCCAGCACGATCTCCGCATCGGCCGGCATGCCGGGTTTGAGCAGGTGCTCCGGATTGGGGACGCGCACGCGGACGGCATAGACCAGGTGGACGCGCTCCTTCTCCGTCTGCACGTCCTTGGGGGTGAACTCGGCGCGGGGGGAGATATAGACCACTTCGCCCAGGAAGGACCGGTCGGGGAAAGAGTCCACCCGAATCTGGACCTGTTGCCCCAGTTGCACCCGGCCGTAGAGGTTCTCCGGCAGGTAAATGGTCAGGCGGACGGTATCCAGGTCGCCCAGGGTGAGGAGCGGCAGGCCGGGCGCGGCCAGTTCGCCCTCGTGGATGGAGCGCACCAGGACGATTCCGCTGACCGGGGCGCGCAGGGTGGCCCGCTCCAGTTGGAGGCGCAGGAGTTGGGCGGCGGCTTCGGCCTGGCGCAACTGGGCCCGTCGGGCCTCCACCTCGGCCGGGGCGGCGCCGGCCCTGGCCTTTTCCAGGGCCGCCCGGGCCACCTCCACGGCTGCGGCGGCCTGCAGGTACTGCGCCTTGGCCTGAGCCACCTGGGCCTGGATGGAGAGCGGCTCGGCCACCATCCGTCCCAGGTCGGTATAGAGGCGCTGGGCCGTCTGCAGGTTGGCCTGGGCGATGGCGTTGTTCTGGGCTTCCAGGGTGACGGCCAGGTTATAGTTCAACTCGCCCATCTGCATCAGACGCTCGGCATCCTCTACCCGCCGCCAGGCGGCGGCCTCCTCGTCCTTTTCGAGTTGGGTGAGTTCGCGGGTCTTTTCCTGTTCCCGGTTCCGCCAGTAGATGCGGCTGTAGTTGGCCTGGGCATCGCGCAGGAGGTTGGCGGCGTTGTACCACAGGAGGCGGGCATCCTCCTTGGCCGTGTAGCCGGCCTGCTGGGTGCTGAGCACCGTGTTCTCAGCGACCTCCTTGAGCCCCCGGGCGGCGTGGTACTGGAGGATAACCTGCTGGGGGTCTTCGGCCACGGCCTGGGCAGCCCGCCAGAGTTCCAGCGCCCCGCTGCGGGTGGCCAGGGCCTGGGCCAGGGCGGCCTGGGCCTGGGCCAGTTCCTCCGGGGTGGCTCCTTCCTCGACCCTTTGCAGGGCAGCCCGGGCCGCATCCAATGCCGCCTCCGCCTGCGCCAGTTGGGCCTTCAGGAGGGCATCGTCCAACCGGATGAGCACCTGGCCGGCCTGGACGGCATCCCCCTCGTCCACATAGACTTCCACGACCCTCCCGCCGATCTCGGAGGCCAGGTCCACTTCTTCCACCTCGATGATGCCCGAGGCGGTCAGGACCTCCGCGGAGCGTTCTTCCAGGGAGCGGCCCAGCCAGCGCCAGGCCAGCGCCGCCGCAGCCGCTACCAAGGCCAGGAGGGCCAGCGCCAGAAGAACTTTTCTCCGGCCGGCCGCTTTTCCGGACATATAGACACCTCCCGCTAGCCGATCCGCTTCTTCAGCCGAACGGCGCTCAGGATGGTCATCAGCAGGCCGAAGACGGCCAGGATGCCCACATCTTGCCAGATCTGCTCCACCCCCACGCCCTTGAGGACGATGCCGCGCACGATGCGCAGGTAGTAGGTCAGCGGGATCAAGTGGGTGAAGAACTGGATCGCCGGGGGCATCGTCTCGATGGGGAAGAGGAAGCCGGAAAGGAGCAGGGTGGGCAGCATGATGAAGACGGAGGTCTGCTGGGCCTGGTACATGGTTTGGGAGATGGTGGAGATGAAAAGCCCCACGCCCAGGGAAAAGGTCAGGAAGATGAAGGAGCAGCCCACCAGGAGGAGGAGGCTGCCCCGAATCGGCATCCCGAACCAGCCCACGGCGACGAGCAGGGCCAGCCCGACATCGGCCAGGGCCACGGCGACGTAGGTGGAGATTTTCCCCAGAATCAGTTCGAAGGGCTTGATCGGGGTGACCACGAGTTGCTCCAGGGTGCCCCGCTCCCGTTCGCCGACGATGGAGAAGGCGGCCATGGCCAGCGTCAACCACTGCAACACCACGGCCACCAGCCCCGGCACGTTGAAGAGGATGCTGTCCATCGCCGGGTTGTACCAGACCCGGGTGCGAAAGTCCAGCCCCATCGCCGGAAGCCTCCCGCCCAGTCGTTCGGCGATCAGGCGGGCCGATTCGCTCTGGGCGATGATGACGGCGTAGGAATAGGCCCGGGTGGCGATGGTCGGGTCGGAGCCGTCGATGAAAAACTGCACCGGCACGGCGTGGCCCCGCTGCGTTTCGGCGGCGTAGCCGGCCGGGATGACCAGGGCCACCTTGACCCGTCCGCCGTCCATCAGGCCCTCGATCTCCGGATATGAGTTGACATAATAATCCGGGTCGAAATACTGCGACTGGCAAAAGCGCTGCACCAGAGCACGGCTGGCCGGCGAGTTATCCTGATCCCACACCGCCATCGGGGTATGTTTGATCTCGGTGGTTAGGGCGTAGCCGAACAGGAGGAGCATGACCACCGGTTGGAGCAGGATCATGATCAGGGTGCGTGGATCGCGCCAGATGTGCAGGAATTCCTTACGCATCACCGGCCAGATGCGGGAGCCCATCGCTTCCTCCTGACGGAGACGATGCCCTGGAGCATCCCGGCAGGTTCTGCCCCAGGTCAATCCGGCAAAGCGGCCTGGGGTTGCAGGCCGTAGAGGAAAAGGCGGGCCAGTTCATCGCTGATCTCCTCCAGCGGGTCGCTCAGCAGGCGGCGCTCCTCATCCAGGAGGGCCACCAGGAGAAAGGTCAGGAAGGCCCCGACCAGGGCCCCGGCGACGACGCGCACGTTGCAAGGGCGCACGTATCCCTGGGCCACACGCTGCTCCAGAAGGCCCACGAGGCGGTCGGTCAGCCGCAGGACGACGGCCTCGAAGTAGGCCTGGCGCATCTCCCGGTTCATCAGGAGTTCGCCCAGGAGAAAGCGGATGCGGTCGGCGTGGCGCCAGCCCAGTTCCAGGCGGCTGTGGAACGTCTCCCGGAGCAGTTCCAGCGTGCCGGCCCGGGGCGAGGCTTCCAGGTCCTCCCCCAAATACTCGTCCACGACCTGGGCGGCCGCCGCCACCAGGAGGTCCTTCTTGGTGGGAAAATGGTTGAAGATGGTGCCCTCGGCCACGCCGGCCCGCCGGGCAATCTGGCGGGTACTGGTGCGGTGAAAGCCCTGACGGGCAAAGAGGTCCAGCGCGGCCTCCAGGATGCGCCGGCGGCGTTCAACCCGGTCTTGCTGACGTTTGTCGGACATTGTTTCCTCCTGCCAGACCGTACAAATTGAGTGAGCGCTCACTCATTATATGATCCATCTGCCGGATTGTCAACCCCTCTTGCCAAAGCCCGCCCTTCATGGTATAATGTCTATACAAGTTGACCGAGGAATGCCATGGCCCTACAGGTGGACACGGCCAGCCCCGTTCCCATCTATTACCAGATTCGCGAGCAACTCCGCCGGCGAATCCTCAGCGGCGAACTCCGGCCCGGCGACCCCCTGCCCTCGGAGGCCCAGATCTGTGCCCAGTGCGGCGTCTCCCGGATGACGGCCCGCCTGGCCCTTTCCCAACTGGTCAGCGAGGGCCTGGTGGTGCGCCGGAAGGGGAGGGGGACCTTCGTGGCCCCGCCCAAGGCCACGTTCCAGGAGGCGTCGCCCTTTTCCCTGAGTTACACCGACCTCCTGGAGCGCCTCGGCCTGCACGCCGGGGCCCGGATTCGCCGCCAGGAGGTCGTCCCGGCTCCTCCACCGGTGGCCGAGGCCCTGAGACTCGAGGTCGGAGAGGCGGTGGTCTGCATCGTCCGCCTCCGCTCGGCCGACGGCCAGGTGATGTCGCTGGAGACCTCCTACCTCCCGCAACGCCTCTTCCCCACCCTGGCCGAACTGGACCTGGCCGACCGCAGCCTCTACCGGGTGCTGGAGGAGGCCTTTTCCCTGGCCCCGGCCTATGCCGTGGACACGATCGAACTTTCCACCGCCGGCCCCTACGAGGCCGCCGAACTGGGCATCCCCGAGGGCATGCCGGTGGTCCTGAGCACCCGGGTTACCTACTCGGAGCAGGACATCCCCCTGGTCTTTACCCAGACGGTCCATCGCGGGGACCGTTTTCGGGCCGTCGTGCGCTGTAACCGCCGACAACTGGGCGTTCTCTAGGAGGCAGGCCATGGCCTATGGCTTCTGGGGTCGGGTCCTCTGGGTCAACCTGAGCACCCGGGAGGTCCGGGAGGAGGCCCTGCCCGAGGCCGTCTACCGTCGCTTCCTGGGCGGCTACGGGCTGGGCGTCTCCCTCCTCTACGAGCGGATGCCGGCCGGCGCCGACCCCCTGGGGCCGGAGAACATCCTGGCCTTCCTGCCGGGCCTGCTCACCGGCAGCGGGGCCCCCTTCAGCGGCCGCTTTATGGTGGCGGCCCGCTCGCCGCTCACCGGCGGCTGGGGGGAGGCGAACTGCGGAGGCCGCTTCGGCCCGGCCCTCCGGGGGGCCGGCTACGACGGCCTCTTTGTGACCGGCATGTCCGCTCGGCCGGTCTATCTCTACCTGGACGGCCGGCAGGTGGAGGTGCGGGAGGCCGCATCCCTCTGGGGGCTGGACGCGGTCCAGGCCGAGGAGGCCGTCCGGGAGGCCGCTTCCCCCGAGGTGCAGGTGGCCTGCATCGGGCCGGCCGGCGAAGGCCTTTCCCTCATCTCCGGCATCGTGAACGACGGCGGCCGCATCGCCGCCCGTAGCGGCCTTGGCGCGGTGATGGGGGCCAAGCGCCTCAAGGCGGTCGCCGTGCGGGGGAAAGAACGCCCGCCCCTGGCCGACCCGGAGGCCTTTCGCGCCGCCGTGGACGGCTATCGCCGGCTTTTCCGCCGCCGGCCCTCGCCCTGGACTGCCCTCATCCCGGCCTTTCTCCTGCGCTTCCTTCCCCTGGTCCGCCGCCTGCGCGCCCGGCTGAGCGGCGGACCCGCCCAGTTTGTGATCGACTCCTTCCGGCGGTACGGCACCGCTGCCGGGACGGCGGCACTGGTGGAACTGGGGGACACCCCGGTGGGGAACTGGCGGGGCATCGGCTTCCGCGACTTTCCGCTCCCTCGCTCCAGCCGGCTGAGCGACGAGGCCGTCATCCGCCACAATATCCGGCCGTATGCCTGCCATTCCTGTCCGGTAGCCTGCGGGGCCATCGTCCGCCTGCCCGACGGCGGCCGGGGCCACAAGCCCGAGTACGAGACGCTGGCCGCCTTCGGCCCGCTCCTCCTGAACGACGACCTGGAGGCGGTCATGCGCTGCGCCGAAATCTGCAACCGCGCCGGGCTGGACGCCATCTCGGCCGGCGTGGCCGTCGCCTTCGCCCTGGAGGCGGCCGAACGGGGATGGCTTCCTCCGGAACTGGCCGGGGAACTCCCGCTGCGCTGGGGCGACGGGGCGGTCATCGTCGAACTGGTGCGGAGGATGGCCGGCCGCTCGCCGGGCCTGGGGGAATGGCTGGCCGACGGCGTGCGGCGGGCGGCGGAACGGCTGGGGCCGGAGGCCCAGGAGGCGGCCATGCACGCCGGCGGGCAGGAACTCCCCATGCACCGGGGCCTCTACGAGCCGGGCGTGGCTCTGGGCTATGCCCTGGACCCGGCGCCGGGGCGGCACACGGCCACCCAGTCCGGCATGTCCGAACTCAAAGCCTACGCCCCCTACTTGGCCCTCCGCGGCCTTCGGCCGGCCGGCCGTTACGACTATGCGGCCAAGGGCCCGACCATGGCCGTGGTCATCTCCGTCCTGCGGGCCTATGATGCGCTCGGCCTCTGCCACTTTGCCCTGCAGATGGGGGAGCCTCCCTTCCTGGCCTGGCTGAACGCGGCCACCGGCTGGGAGGTGGACGAAGCCGAGTTCCTGCGCATCGGCCGGCGGATTCAGGTCCTCCGCCACGCCTTCAACGCCCGCGAAGGGTTGCCGCCGCGCTTCGAGTTGCCGGCCCGGGAGCGCGGCGAGCCACCCCAGGAGGTCGGCCCGGTGGCCGGCATCACCCTCGATATGGAAGCGATGGCCGCCGGCTACTTCGCTACCCTGGGACTTTCTCCGGATACCGGCCGGCCGCTGCCGGAGACGGCCCGGGAGTTGGGGCTGGAGGACCCTGGACCGGTTTCATTTCCCGGAGGCCCGGGATGACCCAGGCCGATGCAATGTCCAGACGCTCCATCGGCTACCTGCTGGGCATGGCCGCCCTGATGTTCGGCGCCAACTTTGTCTGGACATCTTACAACTCCATCCTGCTCCTGCCTCTGGTGCAGCGGGTCGTCCCGGCCGAACGGGCCAGCATCACGGTGGGCATCGTCGCCTTTGTCGGCAACCTGATCGCCATCGGGGCCAGCCTCCTCTTCGGCATCCTCAGCGACCACAGCGCCAGCCGCCTGGGAAGGCGCACGCCCAGCCTCCTCGTCGGCACGCTGCTCGGTTTCCCGGCCATCGCCGGCGCGGCCTTCCTGGGGCTGTCCCTGCCGGCCATCGTCGGCAGTTATCTGGGCATGCAGTTGTTCACCAACGTGGCCAACGGTGCCTGGTGGCCGCTGCTGGTCGATACCGTTCCGGAGGAGCAGCGCGGTCTGACCTCCGGCCTGCAGGGGTTCTATGTGTTGCTGGCGTCCGCTGCCAGTTTCGTCGTCACCACCTACCTGAACGAGATCGGCCGGCCGGATATCGCCCTGCTCCTGATGGCCGCCCTCTTTACCCTGACCGGCCTGCTCTGCGTCGGAACGATTCGCGGATACGACCGGCCGGCCGCTACGCCCCGGGCCCTGAACCTGTGGGAGGCGCTGAGGGGCATGTTCCACGTCCGCACCCGGGTGACGGTTTTCTTCTGGCTGGTCTTGAGCGCCTTTCTGGCCAACATGGGGCTGAGCAGCCTACAATACTTTGCCCGGGACTTTTTGGGGATTTACTGCGGCCTGTCCAATCCGGATGCCGGCCTGCGTCTGCTGGGGTTGGTCAACCTGGTCCTCATCATGCTATCGGCGGTGGGCACCGGCGTGCTCTCGGACCGAATCGGCCGACGGGAGTTGATCCTGGCCGGCACCTGGACTTCTGCGGTGACCACCGCACTGATGGCGCTGACCCGCGATTTCACCGTCTTTCTGGTCCTGGCCGTCGTCCGGGCGGTGGCCACCGGGCCGCTCGTGGCGGTCATCCCCGCCCTGGCCGGCGGGCTGGCGCCGGAGGAAGAGGCCGGGCAGTATATGGCCTATCACAACCTGGCCACCACCCTGCCGGGGGCGTTCGCCCCGCTGTTGTTCGGCGCGATTCTGAACCTGGAAGGCGCTCCCACGCCGACCAGTTATGCCATCCTGTTGCTGGGAGCCGCGGCATGCTACGCCCTGGGAGGCATCGTTTTCGCGGTGAAAGTTTCCGGGGCCCGGCCGGCTGGCCGGGCATCGTGACCCCAAAAAGGAGGGAAAGCCATGGCCTTTTCTCTGGTCGAACAGATCGAACGGCGGCAGGCCGAACAGTACGACCTGCACATGAAGTACCTCAATCCCTACATGGCCCGCGTCCAGCGCATCATCGGCTTTGACAAAATCTACACGCGCGGCGAGGGTGCCTACCTGTGGGATGTGGACGGCAACCGTTACCTGGACCTCCTCTCCGGCTACAGCGTCTTCAATCTGGGGCGCGGCCACCCGGTCGTCAAACAGGCCATGATGGAGTTCCTCTCCCTGGACCGTCCCACGCTGGTCAAGAGAGACGCCCAGCACGCTGGAGGACAAGATCGGCTTCTACCAGCGGAGCAAATTCCTGGGCCAGCAGGTGGCGATGGACCTGGCCCGGCAGGGAGTGGCGGTGGTCATCGTCAACCCCAGCACCCCGGTGGGCGTGGGCGACCATAAGCCCACCCCGACCGGCCAGATCATCGTGGATTTCCTGAACGGGCGGATGTTCGGCTATGTGGATACCGGGTTGAACATCGTGGACGTGGAAGATGTGGCGGCCGGCCACCTGCTGGCCGCCGAGCGCGGACGGGTGGGGGAGTGCTATATCCTCGGTGGGGAGAACCTGACCCTCAAGGAGGTGCTGGACCTCCTGGCCGAGGTCTCCGGCCGGCCGCCGGTTCGTCTGCGCATCCCCCACTGGGTGGCCCAGGGTTGGGCCTATGTGGATGTCGCGCTCTGCCGACTGGGGTTGCGCCGCATCCCCACGGCCACGCCGGAGAAGGTACGTCTCTCCCGCCGCTACGAGTGGTTTAGCCCGGCCAAGGCGATGCGGGAACTCGGTTACACCTTTGCCCCGGCGCGGGAGGCGCTCCGCAAGGCAGTGGCATGGTATCGTGCCCACGGCTACGCGCCGTAGGAGGAAGGAAATGTCCAGGTACCTTCTGGGGCTGGATGCCGGAACCGGCTCCGTCCGGGCCCTCTTGGTGGACGTAGAAAGCGGCCGGACGACGGTCGCCGCCCGGCCCTGGAGCCATGCTCCCGTCCCCGGAGAAGGGGGCTGGGCATACGACTTTGACGTGGAGCGAAACCGGACGCTGCTGGCCGAGGCGGTGCGTGAGGCGCTCCGGCAGGCCGCCGCCGCCCCGACGGAGGTGGCCGGCATCGCCGCTACCTCGATGCGCCACAACCTGGTCCTCCTGCGGGAAGGGCGGGCCGTCTTTGCCGTCCCCAACCGGGATGCCCGGCCCTCGGCCGAGGCGATGGAGATGGCCGCCGGGCGTGGGGAGGCGCTTTACCGGAGCACCGGGCGCTGGCCCTCCCCGGTCTTTCTCCTGCCTCGGTTGAAGTGGGTAGGGGCGCACCATCCCGAGTGGCTGGAGGGTTCCGTGGCCCTGTCCATCGGCGATTGGGTGGCTTTCGCGCTCTGCGGGGAAGCGGCGACCGATTTCTCCCAGGCCGGCGAAAGCATGATCTTTGACCTGCACCGCCGGGAATGGATGTGGGACTGGATCGCCGAACTCGGCCTGCCCCGCTCCCTCTTCCCGCCGGCCCTGCCCTCCGGGACGCTCCTGGGGAAACTTATCCCTTCCGCCGGCGAGGAACTCGGCCTGCCGCCGGGCATCCCTGTGGCCGTGGGCGGAGCCGATACCCAGTGTGCCCTGCTGGGGTTGGGCGCATTGCAGCCCGGAGAGGCCGCTCTCATCGCCGGGACCACCGCGCCGGTCCAGATGGTCGTGGACCGGCCGCTCCTGGACCCCGACCGCCGTCTTTGGACCGGGCTGCACGTCCTGCCCGACCGCTGGGTGGTGGAAAGCAACGCCGGGGCCATGGGCGAGCCGCTGGAATGGTTGGCCGGCCTCCTGTACCCCGAGTCGCCGCAACCGGTTGCCCGACTGATGGCCGAGGCGGCCCGTTCCCGGCCGGGGGCCGGGGGCCTCCTTTCCACCTTCGGGGCCCAGGTCTTTCACGCCGGTGCCATGGGGTTGCCGGTGGGCAGCATCACCCTCTGCCACTTCCTGGGGGATGCCGGCGGCCCTGCCCGTCGCCGGCAGTTGGTGCGGGCCGTCCTGGAGGGGATGGCCTGCGCCCTGCGGGCCAACCTGGAACAGGTCGCCGCCCTGGCGGGCGTGCCGTCCGCCGTCTTCCTGGGCGGAGGGATGAGCCGCAGCGCCTTCTGGGGGCAACTCCTGGCCGACATCCTCGGCCGGCCCCTCCGTGTCTCCGAGGTGGCCGAGGCGAGCGCCCTGGGGGCGGCCGTCTGCGCCGGCGTCGGGGCGGGGGTCTTCCGCGACCTGGCCGAGGGGAGCCGGAAGTTGGCCCGCACGCGCCCCGTCAACCCGACGGAGGAAGCCGTGCGCGTCTATGCCGGGGTGTATGCCGGCTGGCAGAGCCTCCGCGCATCCCAGGCGGCTGCTCACGAGGTGGCCGCCGGCCTGTTCCTCCAGACGCTGGCGGAGGAAGAGCGGCCCGGCGCGGCCCGGCCGGCCCGAATCCATCCCAGGATGCTGGTGACCGCCCAGGTGGACGAAAGTAGCCTATCTCGCCTGCGCCGGCTGGGCGAGGTGGAATATGCCCCCTACCGCGAGACCCTGCGCGTGCTGACCGGGGAGGACCTGGTGGAGGCCCTCCAGGGGAGGCACATCCTGGTCACCGAGGTGGACGTGGTGGACCTGGAGGCCCTGCAGCGGCTGCCGGAGTTGCGGGTGATCGTTTCCTGCCGGGGTCAGGCGGTCAATGTAGACCTGGCCGCCTGCACGGCGCTGGGCATCCCGGTTTTGCACACCCCGGGCCGCAACGCCGACGCCGTGGCCGACCTCACGGTGGCGTTGATGCTGGTGCTCCTCCGCAAACTCCTTCCGGCGGATCGTTTCCTCCGCCGGCCCGGCGGGGAGGCCGGCGACCTGAGCCGGATGGGCCAGGCTCATCAGGAGTTCCTGGGCCGGGAGTTATGGGGCAAGACGGTCGGGCTGGTGGGGCTGGGGGCGGTGGGGAGGGCCGTGGCCCGGCGGCTTTCCCCTTTTGGCGTGCGCCTGCTGGCCCATGACCCCTATCTCCGGCCCGAGGAGGCCTGGGAGGTGGATGCCGAGGCGGTTTCCCTGGAGAGGCTCCTGGCCGAAAGCGACATCGTCAGCCTGCATGCCCCGGTCACGGAGGAGACCCGGGGGCTTATCGGTCGGGAGGCGCTGGCCCGGATGAAGCCGGGGGCGTTTCTGGTGAACACGGCGCGGGCCGCGCTGGTGGACGAGGAGGCGCTTCTGGAGGCGCTGCGGAGCGGACATCTGGCCGGCGCGGCGCTGGACGTATTCTCCATCGAACCGCCGGCCTCCGACCATCCCCTCCTGGCGCTCGACAGCGTCGTCGCCACGCCGCACATCGGCGGCAATACCGAGGAGGTGGCCGCCCACCAGGGGCAGATGGTCGTGGAGGAACTGGAGCGGATGCTGGCCGGGGAGAGGCCCCGCCATGTCCTCAACCCGGAGGCGCTGGAGGGCTTTTCCTGGGAGGGGCCGCGCCGTCCGGTCGAGCGGGCCGTCCTGGAGGCCCTCTCGGGGCGGCCCGGGCCGGCCGTGAGCGATCTGCAACAGGCCGGCGCGGCCCCGCCTCCGGCCGAGCCCTCTGCGCCCGTGCCCCCGGTCGAAGGCCGAGGCCAGGTGGAGCGCATCCTGCGCCTCTTCTGCGAAAAGGCCCGCCAGGATGCCGCTTTGAGCGCCTTTGCCGCCAAACGTCGGGTGATCACCCATTACACGCTGACCGACCTGGGGTTGGAGTTCTACGTCGGTTTTCGGGAGGGCCGGGTGGTGGCCGATGTGGGGGCACCGCCGGAGCCGGCCGAGGTACGGATGAAGGCGACGGCCGAGACGCTGGACGGAATCCTCACCGGCCGGGTGAGCGGCACCAAGGCGGCGATGAGCGGGAAACTGGCCTTTAGTGGGGATGTGCGGGTGGCGATGGGCCTCCAACGCGTCCAGGGCGACCTGGTGCGCCTCTACACGGCGGCACGGGAGGAGGCCGGCGGTATAGATTTCTCCACGCCGGTCGGGCGTCCGGCCGGGGGGCCGTCCGGCCTGCCGGAGGCCGCCGAGGACCCGCGTCCGGAGATGGTGCGGGTGATCGAGGAACTGTACCGCCTGGGACTCATCACCGCCACCGGGGGAAACGTGAGCGTGCGCATCCCCGGCCGGGAGGAGTGCTGGATCACCCCCAGCCAGTTGTACAAGGGCGATCTGCGGCCGGAGATGATGGTGCGCATCGACTTGGCCGGGAACGTCCTGGACGAGGGGGCACCGGCCCCCTCCTCGGAGCGGGCGGTGCACACCGAACTGTACCGGGCCCGGCCCGAGGCAGGGGCGATCATCCATGCCCATGCGCCTTATGCCACCATCCTGGCCCTGTGCGGTCTACCTTTCCTGCCGGTCACCACCGAGGCAGCCTTCTTCGGGAAGGTGCCGGTGGTGCCTTTTGTGATGCCGGGGACGAAGGAACTGGCCCAGGCCGTGGTGAAGGCGATGGGAAAAAGTCCGGCCTGCATCCTGCAGAACCACGGCGTGGTGGTGGTGGCGGGAAGCCTGCGCCGGGCGGCCAATCTGGTGGAGATGCTGGAGCGCACGGCGCAACTCCTCCTGGGCTGCTATGCAGTGGGGAAGAGGCCGGCCGTCCTGCCCAAGGAGGTGGCCCGGATGCTGGGGGAGATGGAGGTTTCATAGGGGAATTTGCCGGTTGGATGTGCCGTTGTTATGATATAAGCGGTTATCTTTCCCAGGCGTCGCTTGCCGGGAGCAGGAAGTTTTCCCCTTTGGGGAGGTGTGATGAGAACTCCTTCAGCAGTCCGGCTGCTTTCTCGTCGTCCGGCTCCACGGCACGCCCACCCCGCCGTAGATCCAGCGGGCCGCATCGGGGGTGAAGACGTGCCGGCCGTCCACCACCACCGGCGGAGGGGCCAGCAGGCCGGCCAGTTCCTCGGGGTCCAGGCGCAGGTACTCCTCGTGCCGCACCATCACCACCGCCGCGTCGCAACCCCGCAGGCGCTCCCTGAGGTCGCCTTGATACTCGGGCACGTGGGGATCGTGTACCACGACTTCCGCTCCCAGGGTTTGTAGCCGCTCCACCAGCACGGCGCTGGGGGAGTGGCGCGTGTCGTCCGAGTTTTCCAGGAAAGCATAGCCCAGGACGGCCACCCGTGCCCCCTGCACGTCCTTGCCGGCCTCCCGTAGCCCGTCCACCACCAGTTCGGCCACGTGGAGCGGCATCCCCTCGTTCACCGCACGGGCGGCCGGAATGAGGCGCGGCCGAAACGCGGGCGGGGCCTGGGCGATCAGAAGCCAGGGGTCCTTGGGCAGGCAGTGCCCGCCCACGCCGGCCCCCGGCAGATGCATATCGCGGTAGGGGCACTTGTTGACCAGTTCCCGCACCCGCCAGACGTCGGCCCCCAGGCTTTCGCACAGGAGGGCCACCTCGTTGGCAAAGGCGATCTGGACGTCGCGGTAGGCGTTCTCGGCCGTCTTGACGATCTCGGCGGTGAGGGCGTCGGTGGCGTCCAGGTCGGCGCGGACGATGTGCCGGTAGAGTTCCACGGCCAGGGCGGCCGCCTGCGGGGTCATGCCGCCGACGACGCGGGGCAGGTGTTCCAGGTTATGGAGGAGTTTTCCCGGCGTTACCCGTTCGGGGCAGTGGGCCAGGTACAGGTCTTCCCCGGCCCGCAGTCCGGAGGACTGCTCCAGGACGGGCTGCACCAGGCCGGCCATGGTGCCGGGGGCGATCGTGGATTCGACCACCACCAGGGTGCCCCGGGAAAGGTGCGGGCCCAGCGATTCCAGGGCGGCGTGGAGGGCGGTATAGGCCGGCCGGTGGGTGATCTCGTCCACCGGCGTCTCCACGGCGATGAGGACGGCCCGGGCCGGCCGGCAGGCGGCGTAATCGCTCGTAACGTGGAGCCGGCCCCGGCGCACGACCTCGGCCAGCAGTTCGGCCAGGCCCGGCTCCTTGCCCCCGATGGGCGAAAGGCCCTGCCGAATCTGCTCCACCTTCTCCGCGTTGCGCTCGATGCCCCGGACCTCGAAGCCGGCCTGGGCAAACTTGCAGGCCACCGGAAGGCCCACATACCCCAGACCGATAACGGCTATCGGGACCTCCTTGCGGCGAAAGGCTTCCAGAAGCATCTCCAACCTCCCGCCTCCTCATGTCGCCCCGAGGACGCGGTGCGCTTTCCCCGATTCGAGCAACTGCAGGGCCAGGGCCAGCACGCGCATCCCGTCTTCCCCGCAGACCGGCGGCGCTTCGTTGCTTTCCACCGCCCGGACAAAGGCCTCCAGTTCGGCGCGCAGCGGCTCCTTGCGGGCGATGGTGAGTTTCACCATATTGCCCTCGCCCACCCCCTTCAGGAGGCCCAGGCTATCCCAATTCCCGGCGGTGTAGGTATTTTCGTAGAAGTAGAGGTCCTGGGTCAGGTAGTTGACCAGGAACATGCCCTTTTCCCCGGTGACCGCAAGTTCGCGGACCTTGGTCGGGGTCAGGCGGTTGATGTCCAGGAGGCCCAGGGTGCCGTTGCGGAAGTAGAGCAGGCCGGCCAGGAGGTCTTCGTGCCGGGCGTGGACCCAGCGCGCCGTCTCGGCATAGACGCGCTCCACCTCCTGTTCCAGAAGGTAGAGCATCACATCCAGGTCGTGGGCGGCCAGGTCGATGACCACGCCCATATCCTGGACACGTTCCGGGAACGGCCCCAGCCGGCGGGCGTGGATGAGGAAGATGCGGCCGGCCTCGCCCTGCGCCAGGCGTCGCTTCAGTTCGACCACCGCCGGGTTGAAGCGCTCGATGTGGCCGACGGCCAGTTTCACCCCCTGCCGGCGGGCCTCGTGGACCATCTCCTCCGCTTCGCCGAGGCTGGAAGCGATCGGCTTCTCCACGAGGAGGTGGACGCCCCGGGCGATGGTCTCCAGGGCCACGCGGTGGTGGATGGAGGTTGGCACGGCGATGGAGACCAGGTCGGGCTTTTCCCGGTCCAGCATCTGGCGGTAATCGGTGTAGAACGGCACCTTGAAGCGCCGGCCGGCCGCCTCGGCCCGTCGGGCGTCGGCATCGGCGACGGCGACCAGTTCCACCCCTTCCAGTTCGTTGTAGACCCGGGCGTGGTGGATGCCCATGGCACCTACACCGATGACGGCAGAGCGAAGCATGGAAACCTCCGGATTGCGTGTTGCGTATTACGTGTTGCGTAGGGAAACGACGGCCTCCACGATGGCCTGCAGGTCGTCCCGGGTCAAGGCCGGGTGGACGGGGAGGGAGAGCACTTCCCGGCAGGCCCGTTCGGCTTCCGGGAGGGAGTCGTCATAGCCCAGTTGCCGGTAGAGCGGCTGGTGGTGCACCGGGAGCGGGTAGTACACCCCGGTGCCGATGCCTCTGGCCTTGAGTTCCTCCACGGCCCGGTCGCGGTCGCCCCGGATGCGGATGGTATACTGGTGAAAGACGTGGGTATAGCCGGGGCGGACCGTGGGGGTAACCACGTGCGGCAGGTCCTGGAGGTGGTCGGTGAGGTAGGCGGCGTTGCGGATGCGCATCTCCGTGTGGCGGGGAAGTTTTTCCAGTTGGGCCAGTCCGATGGCGGCGGCGATGTTGGTCATACGGAAGTTATAGCCCAGCGTCTCGTGGTAGTAACGCCGGCGCTGGCCGTGGTCGCGCAGGAGCCGGCAGCGTTCGGCGACGGCGTCGTCGTCGGTGGTGATCATGCCGCCCTCGCCGGTGGTCATGTTTTTGGTCGGGTAGAAGGAGAAGCACCCGGTGGCGAAGGAGCCGGCCTTTTTCCCGTTGAATGAAGCGCCGTGCGACTGGCAGGCGTCTTCCAGCACCAGGAGGTCGTAGCGGGCGGCCAGGTCCAGGATGGCCGGCATATCGCAGAGGTGGCCGAAGAGGTGGATGGGGAGGACGGCCCGCAGCCGCTTTCCCTGGGCCCGGCGCCGGCGGATGACCTTCTCGGCGCTTTCGGGGTCCAGGTTGAAGGTATCCGGCTCGATGTCACAGAAGGCCGGCCGGGCCCCGCAGAAGAGGATGGCGTTGGCCGAGGCGATGAAGGTGAAGGGGGTGGTCAGGACCTCGTCGCCGGGGCCGATGCCCAGGGCCAGGAGGGCGATGTGCAGGGCCGTCGTCCCGGAGGAAGTGGCGACGGCGTGCTTGACGCCGCAGAAGCGGGCAAAGGCCTCCTCGAAGCGGGCCACCTGTTCCCCCTGGGCCAGTTGTCCGCTCTCCAGGACGGCCAGGACGGCGGCCTTTTCCTCCTCGCCCATCAGCGGTTTGGCGATGGGAATCATGGGTGCTCCTCCAGGTTGTACTCCCGGCCGCAGGCCGGGCAGCGCATCCGCCCCCCCTCCGTGGGGGAAAGCCGCCGGCCGCAGGCGCAGACAT
Organism: Chloroflexia bacterium; assembly: GCA_049970175.1. Taxonomy (GTDB): domain Bacteria; phylum Chloroflexota; class Chloroflexia; order DTKN01; family DTKN01; genus JASFBA01. The sequence goes on along the minus strand of JBMFNL010000043.1, from coordinate 4,291 downwards.
AGCCGATCAGGCGGGCCGGGTTGCCCACGACCAGGCCGTGGTCGGGCACGTCCCGGGTGACCACGGCGCCGGCCCCCACCATGGCCCAGCGTCCCACCGTGACCCCGGCGACGATCACGGCTCCGGCCCCGATGGAGCAGCCGTAGCGGAGGAGGATCCGGCCCACTTCCCAGTCGGCCCCGCCCTTGAGCGAGCCGTCCGGGTTGACGGCACGGGGGAGTTTATCGTTGGTCAGGCAGACGTGGGGCCCGATGAAGACCCCGTCCTCCACCGTTGCCCCGTGGTAGACGGAAGCGTTGTTCTGAATTTTCACATGGTCGCCGATGGTCACGTCAACGTCAATGTAGACATTCTTGCCGATGATACAGTTCCGCCCGATGCGTGCTCCCTCGCGCACCTGGGCGTGGTGCCAGATGCGGGTGCCCTCGCCCACCTGGGCCCGGGGGGAGACCTCGGCCGTAGGGTGAATCATCGCGCTCCTCCGGTTTCTCGGTATTCTCAAGACGCCCCGATTGTACACGCACCGCCCCCTTCTGTCAATCCGGGTCTCCGGCCGTTGACAACCCCGGGTCAACGTGGTAAGATTTCGGCCAGGAGAGGTGTGGTTGGACGAGCAGTCCTGGAAGAGGGATAGGCATGGTTACGGGACAGACGGCCAGGCAATATTATGCGGAGCGCGAGGCCCGGCGCCGGGGGCAGCGTGAGCAGGAGCGAGCGTGGTGGCTTCGGCGGGTACGCGAAGCCGTGCCCGATATTGCCCGACGGCATGCCGGCATCAAGCGGGTCTATCTGTTCGGCTCGCTTACGCAGCCGGGGCGTTTCCGAGGCGATTCGGACATTGATGTGGCCGTGGAAAGCGATTCGCCCGAGGTTGAAAGCGCCTTCTGGCGCGATCTGGAGCGGGCCCTGGGGCGTGAGGTGGATGTGCGTTCTTGGAGCGAGGTGGCCGGGTTCGTGCATGGCTGGGAGGAGGTATATGGACGAGAAGGTCCTGCTTCTGGAGAGTAGCATCCGTCGGGATATGGAGGTGATCGCGGCCATTTACGGTGAGATAGCGCGGCGGCCGGAGATCGCCGATGCGGATGAGGACACCCTCATTGTGATCGCCTACCATCTCCATAACCTTTACAACGCTTTCGAGAACATCTTTCTGAACATCGCGGCGCTTTTTGAGAACACGGCCGATGAGGTCGCCCGGTGGCATAGCCAGTTGCTGGAGCGGATGCGTCTGGACCTCATGCCGTTACGGCCGGCGGTGATCGACGATGTGGCCTATGACGCGCTGGACGAACCGAGGCGGTTCCGGCCCCTGTTTCGCCACGCTTACGGCATCCGGCTCGACCGGGCGCGCTTGCGGCTGGTCCTGGACAAAGCGCTCACACTGCGGCAAGTTTACCCCGCCCTGCTGGAGCGGTTCCTCGCTTTCCTGCGGACCTTGGCCGGATGATTCGGGGCGAGTATCCTGAGGGGGGATGCATGGCGCGACTCCCTGACTTTGGGGAACTGGCTGAAGTCTTCCGGAAGTACCCGGACGTCCAGGCCGTGTATCTGTTCGGTTCTCAGGCCGGGGGCCGGGTGCATGCTGGACCTGGCGATCGTCCCACGGCACCCGGGGCTTCGGGCCAGGCGGCTGGACATCCTGGCCGACCTGGCGCGACACGGTTTTTGCCGGGTGGACCTGGTTTTTCTGGATACGGAAGACATCGTTTTGAAGTACGAGGCGGTGCGGGGAAATCGGCTGGTCTATCAGGCCGAGGATTTCGATCGGGGGGAAATGTACTCCCGGGTCGTGCGCCAGTATCTGGATTTCCTTCCCTATCTCCAGGTGCAACGGGAAGCCTACAAGCGGAGGGTGCTCCTTGGTCCGCGTCGAGGTTCTGCGCCGGCGTCTGGGCCGGCTGGATGAGTGCCTGGGCATCCTACGGCGGCTGCAACGATATGGTGTTGACGAATTTCTCGCCGATCCGGAACGTTACGGCAGTGCCGAGCGTTTCCTGCAACTGGCGATCGAGGCCGTTACAGACATGGGGAATCACCTGATCGCCGATCTCGCCCTGGGCGAGATCAACTGGTACAGCGACATCCCTCGGATTTTGGCCGAAAAGGGGTATATTGGCAGTAGCACGCGACTTGGGTTTCGACGGGCTCAACCCATCGCCCGACGGGCCGAGTAGCCCCCCTCCCCTTGGGTCGAGTAGCCCCCGCGGGGGGCGTATCGAGACCAGCGCCTGTATCGAAACCCGAACGGCCCCGGCGCGGCGGGATTTCGATACGGCCGTCGCTTCGCTCCGGCCTACTCAATCGCCGCCGCGCTTGTGGAGGGGGAGAGAGGTTGGCGAGCGTACCGCCTAGACGCCCGTCGCCGCCGCGCTTGTGGAGGGGG
>JBMFNL010000043.1:0-1808 GCA_049970175.1 Chloroflexia bacterium | reverse complement strand
GAGGTTGGCGAGCGTACCGCCTAGACGCCCGTCGCCGCCGCGCTTGTGGAGGGGGAGAGAGGTTGGCGAGCGTACCGCCTAGACGCCCGTCGCCGCCGCGCTTGTGGAGGGGGGAGACTGAAGACGTGTCCGGTGGCTGGTGGGGTGGGAGACCAGGGTGTCCTCCAGGACGCGGACGATGTGCTCCCCGGCCCGGCCGTCGCCGAAGAGGGCCGGCCGCTCTCCCCGAGGGGAAAAATCCCGCACTGCCTCCACGATGCGCTCCACCGATGTTCCCGCCAGGACGTTCCATCCCGCCTCCACCGTCTCCACCCACTCGGTCTCCTCGCGCAGGGTGATGCAGGGGATGCCCAGCCAGTAGGCCTCCTTCTGCACCCCGCCGGAGTCGGTGAGGATGAGGCGGGCGTTTTTCTCCAAAACGAGCATATCCAGGTAGCCGACCGGCTCGATCGGGCGGACGTTTTCTGCCGGGGCGAGGCCCCACGCTGCCAGGGCCTGGCGGGTGCGCGGGTGGAGCGGGAGGACGACCGTTTCGTTGCATGCGCCCAGGGCAGAGAGGATGGCGGCCAGGTTCTCGCGGACGTCGGTGTTGCCGGCGCGGTGGATGGTGGCTAGAAGATAGGCGCCGGGGCGCAGGTCCAGCCGCTTCAGGATGGTCGAAGTGCGTTCGGCGAGGGGGAGGCTCTGGAGGAGGAGGTCGTACATCACGTCGCCGACGAGGTGCACGCCGGCGGTGATGCCCTCGCGGGCCAGGTTCTCCACGGCCGTCCGGGTGGGGCAGAAGAGGAGGGTAGCAAGACGGTCGGCGACGAGGCGGTTTACCTCCTCGGGCATCTGCCGGTTGAAGGAGCGCAACCCGGCCTCGACGTGGGCGATGGGGATCTGGAGTTTTGCCGCCGCCAGGGCCCCGGCCAGGGTGGAGTTGGTATCGCCGTAGATGAGCACGCCGTCGGGCCTTTCGCGGAGGAGGACCTGCTCGATGCCGACGAGCATCTCGCCGGTCTGGCGGGCGTGGGAGGCGGAGCCGACCCCCAGATTGACGTCGGGCCGGGGGAGGCCGAGTTCGCGGAAAAAGATGTCGGACATCAGGTCGTCGTAGTGCTGCCCGGTATGGAGCAGCACCTCCTCGTGCCGCCGGCGCAGCGCCCGGCTGACCACGGCGGCCTTGATGAACTGGGGACGGGCCCCGACGACCGAGACGATCTTCAACCTCCACCTCCGCCGGCCGGGAAGATTGTAGCCGAAGCGGGCGAGGATGTCAATTTTGACACGGCGGTTTCTCGGTGGTAGAATAACTTTTATCCCGTCCGGTTCGGATGCGGCGAGGTCGGGGTTCGCCCCGAGCCTTCCGGGTGGACAAGCGGGTGTACGGGTGGCCGTCGGCCGGCCGGGTGGCTACGGTGATGAACGTACGCGATGCTATCCATGCTCCCCAGAGGCCGGTGACCGAGGTCCTGGACCGGCTCAAGGAGGTTCTCCCTGCCGTTCTGGATCCGTATCCGGTGGATGTGGCCTATCTTTACGGATCGATGGCTCGGGGGAGGGCCACGCCGTTTAGCGATATCGATCTGGCCCTGGTCCTGGACCGGCCGTTTCCTCCTTATGAACGCCTGATGCTGGAACTGGAGATCCAGGCTGCCGTGGAGGAGGCGAGCGGCCTGAGGGGAGTGGAGGTGCGGGCTGTGGATGCGGCCCCGTTGCAGGTCCGGGGGAGAGTCCTTCAGGAGGGGATTCGGCTCTACGAACGGGATCGAACCCGGCGGGTGGCCTTTGAAGCGCAGACCTGGAAGCAGTACCTAGACTTTGCC
>JBMFNL010000042.1:0-28875 GCA_049970175.1 Chloroflexia bacterium | reverse complement strand
AGGGGTTCGGGGGACGGGGAGCCGGAAAGACCCAGAGGCGATGGCGAGGAGCGAGAAGTCCGGCCCACGCCCAGGTTGCCCAAAAAGAAGGGCCGGCTTTGCGACCCGCCCGAACGATCAACGCTCAACTTTCAACTTTCAACCTTCAACAGACCCAGGAGCAGGGTGAGCGTGACCATGCTGAAGAGGGTCGTCCAGACGACTACCTGGGAGACCAAGCGCGGTTGGGTGTCGAATTCGGTGGCCAGGATGACCGTGATCACGGCGCTGGGCATGGCCGCCTCCAGGATGGCCGCCTGGGCCGCGATCCCCGAAAGGCCCAGGAGAAGGGCAAGTCCCCAGGCCAGGAGAGGAGAAAGGACCAGGCGGGTCAGGCCGGCCAGAAAGAGCGGAAGGTACAGGCGACGGGGCAGGGGATCGGCGTCCTCCACACCGAGTTGCATCCCCAGGACCAGCATAAAGACCGGGATGGCCGCCTGGGAAAGGAGTTTCACCGCCTGGTAGAGGCTGGGCAGGAGCGGAATCTCGAGGCCCCACAGGGCAAACGTGCCGCTGAAGGAAACACCGGCCAGGCGCAGAAGGACCGCCAGCGCCACCGCATAGAACATAGGAATACGGGCCACCTGCGAGAGCGTCTCCCGGAGGCTGCCGGCACGCCCCCGGGCGGCGATATAGGCGCCGATCGTATTGACCAGAAAGGCGTGGCCCACGGCAAAGACCGCCGCCCGCTCCAGCCCGGCCGGCCCCAGCGCCAGCAGGGTGGCCGGGAAGCCATAGTTCACCGAGTTGATGAAGACGGCAGAGAGGGTCAAGGCGCTGCCCTCGCCGGGAGAGAGGCGCAGGAAATAGAGTTGCAGCCGGCTCAGGAGGATGAGGAGGCCGGCCAGCAACAGGACCAGGAGGAGGATGCGCCCGCTTTCCTGGAGAGTGATCTCGGCTTCCATCAGGGTGGTAAAGATCACCGCCGGCGTCAGGAGGTAGAGGCCGGCCCGCGAAAACGGCCGGGGGTCCAGATGGAGCAACCGTCGCCCCAGGAAGCCCGCAAGCCAGACCAGCGCCAGCGGGAGAATGACCTGGACAAAGATGGGAAGGAGGTTCTTCATCATCGCTCCAGCAGACGGGCCCCCTCGGCCGGCGTGCAGACCCAGGCCCGGCCCTCGCGCCCGCCCTTCCTCCGATATGCTTCCAGAACGGCCTCGGCGGCCGGTCCGGCCTGTTCCGCGACGGCCAGGGCGATGATGGACCCGCCGAAGCCGGCCCCGGTGAGCCGAGCGCCGAAGACGCCCGGCATCCGGCAGGCACTCTCGACCAGGAGGTCCAGTTCCGGCCCGCTCACTTCAAAGTCGTGGCGCAAACTTTCGTGCGAGGCGTCCATCAGCCGGCCGAACGTTTCCAGGTCGCCGGCCCGCAGCGCGGATACGCTTTCCCGCACCCGCCGGTTCTCGCTCACCACGTGCCGCGCCCGCCTCCGGAGCGTTTCCGGAAGGCCTTTCACCCCGGCCAGCATCTCCAGGGTGACGTCGCGCAGGGCCCGCACCTGGGGATAGGCGGCCTGTAAGAGCCGTGTCGCCTCCTCACACTCGGCCCGACGCTTCCGGTAGGCCGAGACGGCCAGGGCACGGGGCACCCCGCTATCTACGATGAGGAGGCGGGCCTCCGGTGGGAACGGCACAGGCTCGATCTCCAGGGTGCGGCAGTCCAGAAGGAGGGCATGGCCGGCTCTCCCCAGCGCCACCGCCATCTGGTCCATGATGCCGCACGGCACGCCGGCGAACTCGTTTTCGGCCCGCCGGCAAAGCCGGGCCAGCGCCCGAGGCTCGATGGAGCAGCCGGCCAGAGAGGCCAACGCCAGCGCCACCCCCAGTTCCAGCGAGGCCGAGGAGGAAAGCCCGGCCTCCAGCGGCAGGTCGCCGTCGATGAGGAGGTCGGCTCCGGAGATGACACAGCCGGCCTCCACAAGGAGCGCCGCCACGCCCCGGATGTAACGGCTCCAACCCGGGCCGCCCGGCGGGCGCAGTTCCGCCAGGGCCGCCTCGTCGGAGGCCGCCAGACGCAGCGCCACCATCCGCAGCCGGCCGTCTGGGCGCTTCCGGGCGGCCACCAGCGTCCCCAGGTCCAGCGCGGCCGGCAGGACCCAGCCCTCGTTGTAGTCGGTGTGCTCGCCGATCAGGTTGACCCGACCGGGGGCAAAGGCCACGACCTCCGGCAGGGCACCGAAATGCCGCCGGAAGGCCTCCTCCAGCCGGGGGGAAGAATCCGTCCGTGTCATTCTCAGTCCTGACCCCCTCACCCCTCACCCCCTGGGGATAGGGGGTGAGGGGTGAGGGCCCTGGCCGCCTCCTCTGGCGTCAGGTCACGCTGGGGTTCCGCCAGCATCTCGTAGCCGACCAGGAACTTTTTCACCGTGGCCGAACGCAGGAGCGGCGGGTAGAAGTGGGCATGGAGTTGCCAGTGGGCAGGATCGCCCCGGCCCATGGGGGCACCGTGCCAGCCCATCGAGTAGGGGAAAGAGGTCTGGAAGAGGCTATCGTAGCGGACCAGCAGGCCCTTCAGAATCGAGGCCAACGACGCCCGTTCGTCCTCCTTCAGGTCGGGCAGATGGCGGACGTGGCGGCGAGGGAGAAGGAGCGTTTCAAAAGGCCAGACCGCCCAGAAGGGAACCACGACCAGCCAGTGCGCGTTCTCCAGGACCAGGCGCTCCCCGGCCCTTGCTTCCGCCTCGGCATAGTCCAGGAGCAGCGGCCGGCCGTGCTTCCGCCGGTAGGCCCGCTGTCGGCGGTCCTCCCGGGCCGGTTCGGTGGGCAGGCGGTGCGTGGCCCAGACCTGGCCGTGCGGGTGCGGGTTGGAGCAACCCATCATCTCGCCCTTGTTCTCAAAGACCTGCACCCAGCGGAAGCGCCTCCCCAGTTCCTCCACCTGCTCGGCCCAGACCTCCACCACGCGGCGAATCTCCTCCACCGGCATGTCGGCCAGCGTGAGGTCGTGCCGAGGCGAAAAGCAGATGACCCGGCAGAGGCCCGGCTCGCCCGCGGCCCGGAAGAGAGGATGAGGAGCATAACGCTCCGCAGGCGCATCGGGTTGGAGGGATGGGAAGTCGTTGTCGAAGACGAAGGTATGCTCGTAGGAAGGATTGCGCCGGCCGCCGGCCCGTTCGTTGCCCGGACAGAGGTAGCAGGTGGGGTCATAGGCCGGGAGATCCTTTCGCGGGGGCGGTTCTTCCAGCCCCAGCCAGGGCCGTTGCAATCGCTCCGGGGAAACCAACACCCATTCGCCGCGTAACGGGTTGTAACGGCGGTGGGGAAAGGAGAGGTTCCGGAGGCCGTCGGACATCTTCGGAAACTCACTCCTCCAGGCGCAGGACCCGGAAGGGTCCCGTCTCCACAGGCATTCGGGCCGGTTCGCATACCTGCCCGTCCACCCAGATTCGCCCGGCCCGAACGTCGTGACCCAGGACCCGGAGGCCCGGCCAGGGGAAGGGATAGTCCCCCTCCGTTTCCCAGGTGACCTCCAGGGCATCGCCGTCGCGGTGCAGATGGAAACGCTCCAGCCGCCAGGGGCCGTAGCCGTCGCCGGCATCGCTGTAGAGGAGGCCGCCACCCTCGCCCCCCTCCGGCGGGTAAAGGTGCAGGGCCAGCCGGCCCTCCTCCTCCATGGGTAGGACGCTTCCGGCCCGCACCAGGAGCGGGATGCGCTCCAGGGGAGCGGGGACGGAGACCGTCCCCGGTCCTTCGTACAAGGTTTCCTCCCAGAAGTCATACCACCGGCCCGCGGGCAGGGTCACCTGACGCGAACGGGCCCCCTCCTCCAAGATGGGGGCCACCAGGAGCGCCTCCCCTAGGAGGAAGGCATCCTGCACGTTCCACAGGGCAGGATCCCGGCCGTCGGGCCAGAAGAGGGGGCGCACGAGAGGATAACCGGTCTGGGAGGCCTCCCAGGCGAGGGTGTACAGGTAAGGCATCAGGCGGTAGCGCAGGCGCAGAAAGTCGCGGACAATGCTCAAGGTCGGCTCACCCCAGGTCCAGGGCTCGCGGGGCGGCACATCCCAGGCGGAATGGGTGCGAAAGAAGGGGAGAAAGGTGGCCAGTTGGAACCAGCGGGTATAGAGTTCGGCCGAGGGATGGCCGCTGAAGCCGCCGATGTCGGGGCCGGTGTAGGGGAGGCCTGAAAGGCCCAACCCCAGGACGGTGGACACCGTCTGTCGCAGGGTTTCCCAGGTGCTCTCGGTGTCGCCGGTCCAGTTCCAGGCGTAGCGTTGCAAGCCGGCCCAGCCGGAGCGGGAAAGGAGGAAGGGACGCGCCTCCGGCCGGTGCCGGCGCAGGCCTTCGTAGGCGGCCCGGTTCATGAGCAGGCCGTAGAGGTTGTGCGCCTCCCGGTGGTCTCCGCCCCGGCCCTCCATGGCGTGGCGGGTAGGGAGAGGCAAGGTCGCATCGCCCCAGTCGGTGCGGACGGAGGGTTCGTTCATGTCGTGCCAGAAACCGGCGATGCCCCGTTGGAGGAGGCGCAGGTAGTGTTTCCCCCACCAGGTCCGAACGTTGGGATCGGTGAAATCCGGGAAGGCACACCATCCCGGCCAGACCAGGGCGTAGAGCACCTTCCCGTTGGGCAGGGTGCAGAAGAGGCCGGATTCCCGCCCCTCGCGGAAGATATCGTATTCCCCATCGCGTTTGACCCCGGGATCCAGGATGGCCACCAGACGGACCCCGTGTTCGGCCAGTTCCCGGGCCAGGGCCGGCAGGTCGGGAAAGCGCTTCGAGTCCACGGTAAAGACCCGGAAGCCGTCCATGTAGTCGATATCCAGATGGATGGCGCTCAGGGGCAGGTCGTGGGCCAGGAATTTTTCCAGGAGGGCACGCACCTCTTCCTGCTCGCGGTAGCCCCAGCGGGACTGGTGGTAGCCCAAAGCCCAGCGGGGCGGAAGGGGAGGGCGGCCGGTGAGTTCGGTGTAGCGCCGGAGAGCCCGCTCCGGTGGGCCGGGGATGAAATAGTAGCGCAGGCTGCCTCCGGGGAAATAGGCCCGGGCCAGGTCCCGGAAGCGAAAGACGGCCCGGTAAGAATTTTCGTAAAAGAGGAGATAACTCCCCTCCTGGTGCAATCCCAGGTAGACCGGGATGCCCAGGTACAGGGGATCCACACCCGGGCCGTAGCCTCCCAAGGGATCGCTGTTCCACATACAGTACTCCCCTCCGCGCAGGTTCAGGGGAGCGGCGCGTTCCCCCAGGCCGTAGAGGTGCTCCTCGGGACGGAGATCGGCCCAGTGCACCCATTCCCGGCGCCGGCGGCGGGGCGGCAACTCCCGGCGCAGGGTACGGCCGGCCGGGTCTCGAAAGGTCAGCCCGCCGTCGGCCTCCACCACGACTTCCAGTTCACCACTGGAAAGCGCATAGCCTCCGCCGGCCCGGTGCCAGGAGACCTCGACCGGAGGCCAGTTGTCACGGGCAATGGCGTAAGGGACGGGGAGGGGGTCGCCCTGCCAGGTGATGCGCACCAGGTCCGGGGCCAGGAAACGCACCTCCAGGTTTCCCCGGACGAAGCGAAAACATCCCCCGCCGGGAATCGGCGTGCTCAACTGGAGGTCTCCGGGGGGGCGGAAAGGGCCAGCCGGAGGAAGGCGCAAGTCCAACCGGTCGCGAAAGAGGGTATAACCGATCGCCCGCAGGGCCTCCCGTGGGCCGATCAGGCGCAAGGCGCGAAGCATGGCTTGAAGGCGCATCGTGCTCTCCGGACAGAACGCTTCCTCATCGCCGATGTGGCCGCCCAACGGGACTAGGGTCCCATCTCGGCCGCCTCCCCCTCTTCCAAACTTTCCACCTTCCGCAGGGTCTCCTGCAAAGCCTGCTCCAGGGGCATCCGGCGCTCGAGCACATTGTAGAGCAGGCTTTCCAGCGGGTCCCAGAGTGCCTCCTCCCGCCGGTTCAGCGGGCGCGGCCGGCCGAGTTCGGCCTGCCGGACAAAGGCAGCCTGGAGCGGCCGGGAGGAAAGGTCCAGACCGCGCCAGGTGGGAACCTCCCCCAGTTGCACCAGGCGCTCCTCCTGAAGTTGCGGGCCGCTCAGGAAACGCAAGAGGTCCAGCGTGGCCTGAGGATGGGCAGACAGGAGGGCCGGATTGACCAGGAGCACCCGGTAACCGACCAGCGGTCCGGGCCAGACCCCGGTCTCACTGAGCATAGGCAACGGCGCCACCCCCAGGCGTTCGCTCCCCAGGGCCTGCAAATAATCGGGCAACACCCAGGAGCCGTTCACCGCCATGGCCACCACGCCGCTTTTGAAAAGGGTATCGGCCTGCCCGTAACTCCCGGTGGCAACGACCCCGGGAGCGGCCTGCACCGTCTGGAGCCACCGGAGCCAGGCACGCATCTCCAGGGTATCGAGGGCCGGCCGGCCCTCCTCGTCCAGGAGACGGCCCCCGAACGCGTACAGGTAGCCGACCGTGTTGTAGAAACTCAGGGGATAGGCCAGGCCGGCCTGCTCCTGCCCAGGCCAGGTGGCGGCCAGGTCCAGGAGGGCGGCCGTGTTCGTCGGCGGCTCCAGCACAAAGTCACGGTTGTAATAGAGCGCTACCGTCTCGCAGGCGTAAGGGGCGGCGTAGAGATGCCCCTGAGCGCGCACCCCCTCCAGGGCAAAGGGGTAGAACGAGGCCCAGAAATCCTGCTCCAAGAGGTCCTCCAGCGGCATCAGGGCCTGGCGTTCGGCCAGGGGGGCAATCCAGTGGCTCCATCCGACCAGGAGGTCCGGTCCCGTCCCTTCCACCACCGCCGCTTCGTACTCGGCCAGCACCTCTCCGACCGGAAACCGACGCAGATGCACCACCACCTGGGGATGCTGTCGGCGATAGTCGGCCAGGAGGCGGCGGTAGAGCGCTTCCTCTGCGGCATCCCAGGTGTGCCAAACCGTCAGGTCGACGGTGGCGGCGGGGGTCGCCGTCGGGAATGGGGACGGGGAAGGCGGAGAGGGCGATACCATGGGGGACGGAGAAGAAACGCAGCCGCCGGCCAGAAGGAGGCCTATGAACACCGGGAGAAAGCGGGACATTGCTAAGCGGCTGGAGCGTTTCATCTAACGAGCGCCTTTCAGTTCGGCCAGGTACTCCTGCACGGCCTGGAGTTCCTTCAGGTACTCTTCCAGGCGGGCCATACGCTCCTCGCGGGTGGAGAAGCGCCGATGAAAGTTATACATCGCCCGTACCCCATTGTCAAACAGGCGTTTTCCCTGGATGCCAGGGATGTATCGGCTGGAATGTCCGGCGAAATCTTGCCCTACCGAAGAACGATCAACGTTCAACGATCAACGGAATCGGGCCCAACCCCCGCCCCTGTCTCCCAACGAAAGCCGGGGATGGACCGGCCACCGGCCCATCCCCGGCCCTCCGGACCCGAACCTACAGCGGCCGGAAGTAGGCGATGTCGGTGATGGTCCCCTGACGCTCCTTCTGGAAGACGGCCTCCACCGGCATGCCGATGTAGACCTCCTCCGGCTCCACCTCGCCCAGGAGGTGCACCAGGAGGCTGTCGCAGCCCTCGATCTCGATCAGGGCCGCCAGGCGGGGCTTCTCCAGCGGTTGCTCGTCCAGGTCCTGGTGCACGACCGTGTAGGCATAGACCGTCCCCCGGGCCGGCACCTCGACCCACTCGGTGAGTTCGGCGAAGCAGCGCTCGCAGTAGGCCCGGGGTGGAAGGTAGGTATAGTCGCACTTGGGGCAGCGGGTGGCCATCAGGCGGGCGTTGTCCTTGAGTTCGCGGAAGAAGCGCTCTCCGGCCAGCCCCATGGTGTAACGGTTCTGGAGGGGGATTTCCCCTTTCCAGGCGATGACTTCGTCGAGACGGCGCAGACGTTCGGTCAGGCCCATCTTACCCCTCCTTGATCGGCCGGAAGTAGAGGATATCGGTGATGGCGGCGGTGCGTTCGGCGGCCGGCCGCCAGACCGGCTCCACCCGCATCCCGATGCGCACGGCCTCCGGGGTGGGCTCGATTTCGCCCAGGAGGTGCATGAAACCGCCACCCCCGCCGGTGGGCGCTTCCGCCCCGTCCAGGGCGATGACCGCCGGGATGATCGGCACTTCCAGCCGCTCCATATCCCAGCGCACGGTGCAGATGGAAAAGGTCTTGACCGTGCCGGTGCCGGGCAGTTCCACCCAGCGGCTGGTGGGGACGAAGCAGTGCTCGCAGACCATGCGGGGCGGCACCAGGACGCGGTGGCACTGCGGGCAGGTGAGGCCCAGGATGCGGCCCTCCTTCAGGCCGGCCAGAAACTTGCCGATGGCCACGCCGGCATCCCAGGCGTAGTCGGCCTTGGGGTACCACCAGGTGTGGAGGACCCGTCCCTCGGAAAAATCCCGCTCCTTGAGCGGCGTTCCCGGATAAGATGGGATGCGTTCGCTCATCTTCGTCCTCCCTCTAGGCCACGCCCAGGATGACCACGGTGCCGACCTGCATGAGGTCGCCCCAGGCCTGGGCCAGGCCGCGCTTGGGGTTGCCCGGCACCTGGCGGGCGCCGGCCTCGCCCCGCAGTTGCCAGAAGAGTTCGGCCACCTTCATCAGGCCGGCGGCAGCGATGGGGTTGCCCACCCCCAGGAGCCCGCCCGAGGGGCAGACCGGAAGGTCGCCGTCGCGCCGGGTGATGCCCAACGCCGTCATCTCCGGAGCCTTGCCTTTGTCGGCCAGAAGCAGCCCCTCCAGGTGGTGCAGTTCCTTGTAGTCGAAGGGGTCGTAGGGTTCGACGATGTGAATCTGCTTCCGGGGCTCGGTGATGCCGGCCATCTGGTAGGCCATGCGCGCCGCCTCCTCCACCTGCTGAGGGTAGGAGAGGTCGCGGTTGGTCCAGTAGGCCGTCTCCAGGCTCCAGCCCACCCCCTCGATCCAGACCGGCTTGTCGGTCAGGCGGTGGGCTACCTTATCGGAGGCCAGCACGATGGCCACCGCACCGTCGGAGATGGGGCTGACGTCCAGGCGGCGCACCGGCCAGGCCATCACTTCGGAACTGAGGACGTCGTCCACGGTGATGTCTTCCCCCAGAAGCGCACAGGGGTGGTCCTTGGCGTTCTGCCGGTTCTTGACCGTCACCAGGGCGATGTCGCGGTGGCTGAGGCCGTAGCGGTGCATGTAGGCGTTCATCTCCATGGCAAAGATCCAGAGCAGGTTCGGCCCCAGCGGACGCTCCAGGGTGTGATCGAAGATGGTGAGAAAGGCCCCCTGCGGGTGGGGCTGGCAGGAGGACATCTTCTCCTCGCAGACCACCAGGCAGGTATCGAAGAGGCCGCTGGCGACGTGGTACCAGCCGTGGATGACGGCCATGACCCCGGTGCCTCCGCCGACGTAGCAGCGGATAAAGGGCTTGTTCCAGCCCCCCGAGCCGGGGCAGAGGTACTCGCTGTTCATGTGGACGCCGTCGAAGGCGTCGGGGGCCGTGCCCGAAGCCACGGCATCGATGTCGTCCAGCGTCAGGCCGCAGGAGTCCAGGGCCATCTTGGTGGCCTGCCAGGCCAGTTCGTCGGCCGTTTCCAGGGCCCGGCGGACGAACTTGGTCATCCCCGCGCCGACCACGGCTACGCGACGCATCTTCATCGTCTTCCTCCTTTCAGTCTTCCCGGGCGAGGATGACCACGGCGGCGCTGGTGGTGGGGATACCGCGCCAGCCCATGGCCATGCCCACCGCAACGTCCGGAACCTGGTGGGCGCCGGCCTCGCCCCGGAGTTGGAGGACGACCTCCAGGGCCCGGGCCAGGCCCGAGGCATCCAGGAGGTGGCCGCAGCCCAACGAACCGCCGGAGGGGTTGACCGGGAGGTCGCCGTCCAGGGAGGTTGCGCCCTCGACGGTGAGGATACCGGCCTCGCCCGGCCGGCAGAGGGAGAGGGCCTCCAGATGTTGGAGTTCCTTGTAGGCGAAGGCGTCGTCCAGTTCGACCAAGTCGACGCTTCCGCGCGGGTAACGGATGCCGGCGGTGCGATAGGCCATTTCGGCGGCCTGCCGGACGTAATCCAGTTCCACCCAGTCGCGGTTCTCCAGGCTGTAGGAACCGTTGGCCCAGCCGACGCCCTGAATCCAGATGGGGGTATCGGTGAGGGAAGAAGCCACCTCCTCGGCGGCCAGGACCATCACGACGCAGCCGTCGGCCGGCGGGGCCACCATCAGCCGGGTCAGCGGCTCGGCCACCGGCTCGGAGTCGAGCACATCGGCCAGGGCAAGTTCGGCAGGATAGGCCGCCAGCGGGTTGAGGAGGGCGTTCTGGCGGTTCTTCACCACCACCTGGGCGCACTGCTCCAGAGTGGTGCCGGTCTCGAAGAGGTAGCGTTGCATCTCCAGTCCGGCGATGAAGTAGGGGTGGAGGCCCAGGGGACGGTTGTAGACCGGATCCATGGCATAGGCCAGGATGTGGGCCGGGTGGAGGATGTTGGAGGCCTTGGAGTGGGCCTCCACGACGGCTATGCGAATCAGGCCCGTCTTGATCTGCATGTAGGCGGTGATCAGGCCGTGCAGGCCCTCGCCGGGGATGGTCTCGTTCGGGCGGAGGATACCCCCCATTTGGTCGGGGGTATATTCGTCAAAGATGCTGGTGCCTTCGTTGAAATCCTCCGCCACCGTGACGAAAGAGTCCACGTCCCGGCGGGGGTCGATTCCGGCATCGTGATAGGCCCGCACCGCCGCCTCGTACATCATCTCCTTATAGGAGACTTCGGGGGTGATGGACTTGAAGCCGTACCATCCGACCCCCACGATGGCGACTCGTTCGGTCACGATGTACCTCCTTGGGGTTGCGGCGAGAGGCCGCTACGGGAAAAGTAGGGGCACTTCGACCTGGGGAAAGGCCTCGCATCCTTGCGCAATACGCACCTCCTTGTCGTAACTCAGGAGACCGGGAACTGGGCGGCCCACCTCCTTCAGGTTACGGCGTGGGGAAACCTTTCGTCGGCTGGGGCGAGGGAGGCCGACAGAAAGGGCGGGATCAGGGGAGGCGGGTTGCCCGCTCCACCTGTCGGGGGATTCGGCCGGATTCGGCTCGTTCCCATCTTTCCGCGGTCCTATCCGTTCACCGGCTCAGGCCCGGTCGGTATTTTAGCACAGGGCCGGCCGGCGGTCAAACGCGGTCAGGAAACCGCCCGGAAATCACGGACCTGGAGTTCCAGCCGTTCCTCGCCGTTCCAGGTATTGCGCTCCAAGGTACAGACCAGGTCCACATAGCGGCCGGCCGGGCATTCCCCGGCCCGCGGCCCCAGACGAAAACCGATGGCCTCCCGGGTGGACCGGCCGTCGCTGAGCGTCAGCCGGAGGTGCTCGCCCCCGTTTCCCACCGGACGGACGTTCCGGACCTGGACCCGGCGACACAGGAAGAGGGGCTGGGGATTCTCGATGCCAAAGGGGGCCAGTTGCTCGATCAGGCGGAGGAGCCCCCAGTCCAGGTCGGATAGGGACACCTCCGCCTCGATATTCAGCCTGGGGGTCAGGGCCTGCTCGTCCAGTTGGGAGGCCGCCAGGGCTAGCAGACGCTCCTCCAGGACGGGGAGGTTGGCGTTGGGCAGGCTGAAGCCGGCCGCCACCCGGTGGCCCCCGTAACGGGTCAGGAGATCGGCACACCGCTGCAGGGCTTCGGTGATGTGAAAGTTCGGGATGCTGCGGGCGGAGCCGCGGCTCTCGCCTTCCCCCAGTTCGATGAGCAGCGTGGGGCGGTAAAACTCCTCCAGAAGTTTTCCGGCCACCAGGCCGATCACACCGGCCGGAAAATCGGGCGAGGCCAGAAAGATGACCCGCCGCTCCTCGGGCAGGGCGAGCACCTGGAGGCGGGCCTGTTCCAGGACCCGGGCCATCACTTCCTGGCGCTCGCGGTTCAGGGCATCCAGTTCCCGGGCCAGGGCGGCGGCTTCCTCCTGACTTTCGGCCAGGAGGAGATGATAGGCGCTGCGGGCGTGGCGCAGCCGGCCGGCCGCGTTCAGCCGGGGGCCCAGGATGAAGCCGATGGTGCCCGTGCCCACCCGCTCCGGGCGGACCCCGGCCACCGCCATCAGGGCACGCAGCCCCGGCCGTTCCGTGCGACGAATCGCCTCCAGCCCATAGGCCACCAGGATGCGGTTTTCCCCCACCAGCGGGGCCACATCGGCCACCGTGCCCAGGGCAACCAGGTCCAGAAAATCCTCCCGACGCAGCCGCTCCCGGCCCGGAACGCCCAGGCGGGCCAATCCACGCACCAGGGTGAAGGCGATGCCCACTCCGGCCAGCCGCTTGAAGGGATAGGCACAACCCGGCTGACGGGGGTTGAGGATGGCCAGGGCCGGGGGGCGTTCGGCCGGAGGCACGTGGTGGTCGGTGATCACCACGTCCATCCCCAACGCCCCGGCTCGAGCCACCTCGGCGGCGTTGCTGATGCCACAGTCCACGGTGATGAGGAGGCGGGTTCCCTCGGCGGCCAAGCGTTCCACCGCTTCCATGTTGAGGCCGTAGCCTTCCTCGATGCGGTGAGGGATGTACGGGTGCACCTGGCCGCCCAGGGTGCGGAGCGCCTGCACCAGGAGGGTCACGCCGGTGACCCCATCGGCATCGAAATCCCCGTAGACGGTGATGCGTTCCCCGGCTTCCAGCGCCCGGACGATCCGCTCCACGGCCGGGCGCATTCCCTGCATCTGGAGAGGGTCGGCCAGGTGCCGGTAGTCGGGCTGCAGAAACTCCTCGGCCTCGGCGCGGCTGCGCAGGCCGCGATTCCAGAGGAGTTGGGCAAAGGTCGGCGGCCAGTCGGATAGTTCGGCCAGTTCATCCGGAGGGGCCGGCGGCCGGACGGACCAGAGCGATGTCACCGGTTGCACGAAAACCTCCTTTCGTCTCGATCTCGCTGCAACCAGTATATCACACTTTGCTCAAATTGTCCAGCAGAAGGCTCAGCCCCCTGCTCCTGCTGCGGGGTATATACGCCCACGGCCAACGGGCCGATTGTACCACGGCCGGCCCGTTTTGTAAAAGGCATTTGACAACCTGAGGCCTGCGTGATAAAATTGGCCCGCCTGTGTACAGGACGTGATGCCGGGAGGCATCCGGATCGAAGCAGAGGAAAACTCAAAGAGGAGGTCAAGCGATGGAGCAGGAACTCAATCCCTTCAAGATCGCCCAGCGGCAGTTCGACCAAGCGGCCGAAATCCTGGGGCTGGAGGCGGCCATGCGTGCCTTCCTGCGCGAACCGATGCGCGAATTCCACGTCACCTTCCCGGTGCGCATGGATGACGGCAGCGTGCGCGTCTTCAAGGGTTTCCGGGTGCAGTACAACGACGCCCGGGGCCCGACCAAGGGCGGCATCCGCTTCCACCCCGCCGAAACGATCGACACCGTCCGCGCCCTGGCGGCCTGGATGACCTGGAAGACCGCCGTGGTGGACATCCCCCTGGGAGGCGGCAAGGGCGGGGTCGTCTGCAACCCCAAGGAACTGTCCAAGGGCGAACTGGAGCGGGTCAGCCGGGGCTATATCCGGGCCATCGGCCACTACATCGGGCCGGAGATCGACGTGCCGGCCCCCGACGTCTACACCGACCCCCAGATCATGGCCTGGATGATGGACGAGTACAGCATCATGATGGGCTATAACGCCCCCGGCGTCATCACCGGCAAGCCGCTCCCCCTGGGCGGGTCGGCCGGCCGCGGCGATGCCACCGCCCGCGGCGGGATGTACTGCACCCGCGAGGCGGCCAAGGTGCTGGGCATTGACCTGCGCGGCGCCACCGCCGCCATCCAGGGCTATGGCAACGCCGGCCAGTTCGCCCACCAACTGGGGACGGAACTCCTGGGCCTCAAGGTCGTCGCCGTAAGCGACTCCAAGGGGGGCATCTACAACCCCAACGGCCTGGACTATGCCGCCTGCGTCGCCCACAAGGAAAAGACCGGCACGGTCCTCAACTTCCCCGGCGCCCGGAACATCACCAACGAAGAACTCCTGGAACTCGATGTGGTCGTGCTCTTCCCCGCCGCCCTGGAGAACGTGATCACGGCCGAAAACGCCCCGCGCATTCGGGCCCGCATCTCCGCCGAACTGGCCAACGGCCCCACCACCCCCGAAGCCGACGAGATTCTCCATCGCAACGGCGTCTACGTCATCCCCGACTTTCTCTGCAACGCCGGCGGCGTCACCGTCTCCTACTTCGAGCAGGTCCAGAACGCCTACGATTACTATTGGCCGGTCGAGGAAGTCCACGCCAAACTCGATGCCAAGATGACCGCTGCCTTCCACGCCGTCCACAAGATGGCCCAGGAGTACAAGGTCAACAACCGTATCGGGGCCTACCTGGTAGCGATCCAGCGGGTGGCCGAGGCCGTGCGGTTGCGCGGCTGGGTGTGAAGGAGGGAAAACCCGGAGGAGAAGAACATGGCCACCGTCGGTTATCTGGAAGGCACGGACCCCCTGTTGCTCACCCGGCTGGCGGTGCAGGGCATCGGCACGCTGCCGCTGAGCAACGGCTTTGACCTGCATGGCAAGTACATCAACCACCTGACCCGCCAGGATGGGGTCTCTGTGGTCGTCGGCTATTTGCACAAAGTTCTGCCCACACCAGGCATGACCATCACGCCCCACGACCTCCTCTTTGCCTGCATGACGCATCGCATCCCCGTCGTGCTGGTCGCCGAAAAGGCCGCCCATGAGCAGGCCCAGCGCCTCCTGGGAGAAGCGGCCGGCTACGTACGCCTGGCCGACCCGGCCGAGTTGTACGAGACCATCCTGGAGGTCATCTCCTAGGTCCGGCAGCGCCAAAGGAGGTTCGCCAGACCTGACAGGTCTCCAGGGCCTGTCAGGTCTTTCTTCATCGGGACGATTCGGAATGCCGCAAACGGAACTCCGCCGGACGATACGGCTTTCCATCATCGAAGGGCTTTTCTACCAGGTCTATGCCTCGCTGGCCGCGCCGGGAAGCACCTTCCTGACCAAATTTGCCGTGTTGCTCCAGGCAACGCCCCTGCACTTTGGCATCCTCTCCGCCATCGGCCAACTGGCCCAGGTCTTCCAGGTGCTGGGGATAGCGATATCCCGACGCCTGACCTCCCGGAAAAGGGCCACGGTCTGGACAGGGGCCCTGGCACGGGCCCTGGCCCTGGGCTACGGCTTCCTCTTTTTCCTCCTGCCCGCTCCGGCGGCGATCTGGGTCTTCCTGGTCCTCCTGGCCCTCAGTGCCTCGCTCCAGGCGGTCAGCGGCAACCTCTGGGTGGCCTGGATCGCCGATATGATCCCGCTCTCCATCCGGGGACGCTTCTTTGCCCGGCGTTCACAGTACCTGATGGTTGCCGGCCTGGTGTGCGGCTACCTTTTCGGAGCCCTGGTGGACCTGTTCGACCCCCAGCCGGGGGCGATCGCCCGGTCCCTGCGGGCCGTCCTGCCCCCATGGCCCTTCCTGAGCGGGGCCAACCTGCCCTATGTCCTCCTGGTCGTCTTCGGGGCCGGGGCCGTCATCGGGGTGCTGGGGCTACCGATCCTCGCCCGCCAGCCGGAACGCCCCAAGGCCGTCGAACAGGAAAAGTTGGGGAAATTGCTCCTGGAGCCCCTGCGGGACGGCAACTTCCGCCGCCTTCTCCTCTACGCCTTCTGGTGGATGATGGCGGTGGGCGTGGGGGCGCCGTTCTGGGGGCCGTTTATGATCAAGAATCTGGGGATGCCGCTGGTGTATATTATGCTCTACGGCACCCTCTCGACCCTGGCCTCCCTCCTGGCTCTGGGCCCTTGGGGACGGCTTATTGACCGTTTCGGCAACAAGCCGGCCATGCGATTGGCCCTGGTCCTGGGCGGCCTGAACCCTATCCTCTGGGTCTTTGCCACCCCGCAACACTACGAGATCATCTACCTGGAGGCCGTTTCTTCCGGGGTGATGTGGGCCGGGGCCAACCTGGTGGCGGTCAACCTGGTGCTGGCCATCGCCCCGGAGGATAAACGGCAATCTTACTCCGGGCTGTTCAATGCCTTCTCCGGACTGGTCATCGTCCTGCCCATGCTCCTTTCCGGCCTTCTCCTCCCCTCCCCCCTCCAGATCGGCAGCCTCTACCTGCAACCGGAGCAGGTCCTCTTTGGACTGGGAGGGCTTCTGCGCTGGAGCGCCCAGATTCCGCTGACCTGGGTCTATGAGCCACGGGCCAGGCCGATGCGGGAAGTGTGGCGGCACCTGTTCCGCCGATGACCGGCGTCCCTCCTACTCCCCTTCGATCTCGGCGATGATCTGGGCCGGCGAGTCGTTGGTGTAGATCACCCGCAGGATGCCGGGGAAGTACTTGTCCATGGTCAACACGTTGGCATAGACCATCTGCTTGATCAAAGCGGGGGTCAGTTCGTCGCCCTCGACGTCTATGCTGGTCTTGTAGCGGACCTCGCCGTCCCGGAAATCCATCTCAAAGTTGCCGATGATGAGGCCGTAGTTGGCCCGGGTGAGGTATTCGGCCATCGCCTGACGCCGCTCCTCCGGCGTGTTGATGGGGCAGATGGAGTAGAAGATGAAGCGGTACTGGTCTTCGCGGGCCTGGGCGAAACAGGGCCAGTTGCCGTTTCGGCCGGCAAAGGCGGTGCGCAGAATCGGCTTGCCCTCGAGTTGGGTAAAGGGCCACTCGTCCTCGACGAAGAAGCGGGTGACCGCGTCCAGAATGGCGCCCATAGGGAGATCCTCCTTTTGTTCAAACCGCCGGCCCCTTCCGGCCGGCAGGCAACGGGGAAAACCGTGGCAATCCTTATCATACCACAGAACCGCCCATCGGGCAAACCGGCTTCGGCTTTGGGTGTGTCCCAAAGGTGTCGAATCGTAGGGGGCGGTCCGGCTGACCCTCACCTCTCACCCCCAAACCCCCTCTCCCCTCTCCCAATGGGAGAGGGGAGAGGGGGCTAGGGGGAGTGGGGTGAGGGAAAAGGCCGCTTCCCGACAAACTTGGGACACACCCCCGGCTTTCTTTTCGCTTGACGCCCCCAGGGGGCTATGCTAGAATGTGTCGAGGAAACCGGATGTTCTACCAGGAGGAACGTTGAACGTCCTCAAACGCCTTTTCTTTGCCCTGAAGCCCTACTGGCCAACCCTGGCGCTCATCGCGGCCATCCTGCTCCTGCAGGCCGGGCTGGAACTCGTTCCCCCGCTCTTTCAGCGGGCCATCGTGGACGAGGTCATCGAAAGTCGAGACCTGAGCCGGCTCGGCCTTCTGCTGAGCGGCATGGTGCTGGCCTATGCCCTGATCCGCCTGGTCAACTTCGGCGACCAGTACCTCCGCCACGCCCTGGGCGAAAAGTTCATCTACGACCTGCGCGTACGCCTCTATGCGTACCTGCAGCGCCTTTCGCTCTCCTTCTTTGAGCAGACCTCTACCGGGGAACTCATGTCCCGCCTGACCAACGACGTCAACTCACTGGAGGATTTCGTTACCCACG
This sequence comes from Chloroflexia bacterium, assembly GCA_049970175.1. Lineage (GTDB taxonomy): Bacteria > Chloroflexota > Chloroflexia > DTKN01 > DTKN01 > JASFBA01. The sequence continues at coordinate 11,524 of JBMFNL010000042.1, read as the reverse complement.
GTAGCAGCCTGACGGCGGTGGACCTCCTCCGGCTGGTGGGCACCGGTGCCGTGCTTTTCCTCCTGGACTGGCGGCTGGCCCTGGCCGTGCTGGCCCCCATGCCCATCCTGGCGACTTCCCTGCGCTGGTTCAACCGCAAGGTGCGGCCGATGTACCGCCAGGTGCGCGCCCGCCTGGGCGACATCAACGCCCGGCTGCAGGACAACCTGGCCGGCATACGGGTCATCCAGGCCTTTGGGCAGGAGGAGGCCCAACTGGAACGCTTCGCCGCCGAGAGCGAGGGCTACTATCGCGCCCGCGTGCGGGCCATCCGCACCTGGGCCTCCTTCTTCCCGGCCTTTCGCTTCGTTGCCAGTTGGGGGCCGGTGCTGGTGCTGGGCGTGGGGGCCTGGCTGGTGGTGCAGGACCGGGCCTCCCTGGGCACGCTGGTGGCCGTCCTCTCCTACACCACCGCCTTCTACGAGCCGCTGCACCGCCTGACCGAAGTGGATAACGTCATCCAGCAGGCCATCGCCGCCGGAGAGCGCATCTTTGAACTCCTCGACCGCGAGGCGGAGATCCGCGACGCTCCCGACGCCGTCGAACTCGAGGACGTGCGTGGCGAAGTGCGCTTCGAGGATGTGCACTTTCGCTACGGCGGGACCGATGAGATCCTGCATGACGTGGATTTCACCATCGCCCCCGGGGAGGTGGTGGCCCTGGTGGGGCCGAGCGGGGCCGGCAAGACGAGCATCGCCAACCTGCTCTGCCGCTTCTACGACCCGATTCACGGGCGGGTGCTGCTGGATGGACACGACCTGCGCCGGATTCGCCTGGCCTCCCTACGTCGCCATGTGGCCGTGGTGCTGCAGGAGACCTTCCTCTTCAACACCACGGTGCGGGAGAACATCGCCTTCGGCAAGCCCGACGCCACCGAGGAGGAAATCGTCGCCGCAGCCCGGGCGGCCAATGCCGACGAGTTCATCCGCCAACTCCCCAACGGCTACGACACCGAGATCGGCGAACGCGGCGTGCGCCTTTCCGGCGGACAGAAACAGCGCCTGGCCCTGGCCCGGGCCATTCTGACCAACCCGCGCGTGCTCATCCTGGATGAGGCCACCTCTTCGGTGGATGCCGAGGCCGAGTACCTGATTCAGCAGGCTTTACAAGAGGTGCTCAAGGGGCGTACAGCGCTCATCATCGCCCATCGTCTCTCCACGATCCGCAATGCCGACAAGATCATCGCCCTGGAGGGCGGACGCATCCGCGAGGTGGGCAACCACCGCGAACTGCTTCGACGGGGCGGCCTCTACAGCCAGTTGTACCGCCGGCAGGTCGAGATGGCCGTCGCCGGGGGAGAAACGGTGGTGCTGGAATAGGCCGGCCGCCGTTTTCCAGGAGGACCTCGGATGTCTGATGCTCGTTTCCTGATCGGCCACGCCCGAATCGCTACCCTGGGCCGGGAAGGCCGCCTCCTCGAGGATGGGGCCCTGCTCATCGAGGATGGGCGCATCGCCGATGTGGGGCCCACGGCGGAACTTTCCGCTCGCTACCCCTGGGTGGAATGGTGGGACGCGGCCGGCCAACTCCTCCTCCCGGCCTCCATCTGCGCCCATACCCACTTTTACGGGGCCTTTGCCCGGGGCATGGCCATCCCGGGGGAGGCTCCCAGCAACTTCCCCCAAATCCTGGAACGCCTCTGGTGGCGGCTGGACAAGGCCCTCACCCTGGAGGACGTGCGCTACTCCGCCTTGGTCTGCCTCCTGGATGCCGTCCGCCACGGCACCACCACCCTGGTGGACCACCACGCCAGCCCCAACGCCATCGAAGGCGCCCTCGATGTCATCGCCGAAGCCGCCCGGCAGGCCGGGGTACGGGTGGCCCTCTGCTACGAGGTGACCGACCGGGACGGGCCGGAGCGGGCCCGGGCCGGCATCGCCGAGAACGTTCGCTTCGCCCGCTCCCTGGCGGAGCATCCCCGGCCGCTCCTGGCCGCCTCCTTCGGCCTGCACGCCTCCCTCACCCTCTCCGACGCGACGCTGGCCGAGTGTGTGTCGGCGGCCGGCCCGCTGGGACTGGGCTTTCACGTGCACGTGGCCGAGGACCGGGCCGACCAGGAGGATGCCCTGCGTCGCTCCGGGAAACGGGTGGTCCACCGCTTCCATGAAGCCGGCATCCTCGGCCCCAAGACGCTCGCCTGCCACTGCGTCCACCTGGATGAGAGCGAGATGGCCGTGCTGGCCGAGACCGGCACCTGGGTGACCCACCAGCCGCGCTCCAACATGAACAACGCCGTGGGCGTGGCCCCGGTGGAGGCGATGCTGCGGGCCGGGGTGCGGGTCGGGCTGGGGAACGACGGCTTCTCCAACCAGATGTTCGCCGAGATGAAGGCCGCCTACCTGGTGCACAAACTGGCGCAGGGCGACCCCCGCGCCATGCCCGGCGACCTGGTCCTGCACCTGGCCTATGCCCACAACGCCGAACTGGTGCGCATCTTCTGGCCCGACCTCACGCTGGGGGAAATCTCCCCGGGCGCTTCGGCCGATTTCGTCCTGCTGGATTACCACCCGACGACGCCTCTGACGGCCGGGAACCTGCCCTGGCACCTCCTCTTCGGGCTGGAGGCCTCGGCCATCACCGCCACCGTCTGCGCCGGCCGGGTGCTCATGCGCGACCGCCGGCTGCTTACCCTGGACGAGGAAGAGGTGACCGCCCGTTCCCGCGAACTGGCGGCCCAAGTCTGGCGAAGGATTTAGGAGGGAGCATGTATCTTCTTGCCGGCGACATCGGGGCCACCAAGACCGACCTGGCCATTTTCTCGGTGGAGGCCGGCCCCCGCCTTCCCCTGGTCCTAGCCACCTTTCCCAGCACCGCCCACGCCGGCCTGGAGGCCCTGGTCGGCGCGTTTCTGGCCCAGTCCTCGTTGCCCGTCGAGCACGCCGTCTTCGGCGTGGCCGGCCCGGTGCTCGAGGGCCGGGTCAGCACGACCAACCTGCCCTGGGAGATGGAAGAGGGCCGACTGCGGGAGGTGCTGGGCCTCCGTTCCGTCCACCTGCTCAACGATCTGGAGGCCATCGCCTCCGCCGTCCCCCACCTGGAGGCAACCGACCTATACACCCTCAACCCGGGCCGACCGACGCCAGGCGGGACCATCGCCGTAATTGCCCCGGGCACCGGCCTGGGAGAAGCCTTCCTCACCTGGGACGGCGCGCGCTACCGCCCCCACCCTTCCGAGGGCGGCCACGCCGATTTTGCCCCCCGCAATGCGCTGGAGGCCGACCTCTGGCGCTACCTGCAGGCCCGGCTGGGCCACGTCAGTTACGAACGCCTCTGCTCCGGCCTGGGCCTGCCCAACATCTACGCCTTCCTCAAGGAAAGCGGCCGTGCCTCCGAACCGGCCTGGCTGACCACGCGCCTCCGGGCCGTCGAGGATCCCACCCCGGTCTTGATCGAGGCGGCTCTGGGCGTGCGGCGGTGCGAAATCTGTGCGCTGGCGCTGGAACTGTTCGTCTCCATCCTGGGTGCCGAAGCCGGCAACCTGGCGCTCAAGGTGCTGGCCAGCGGCGGAGTTTACATCGGCGGCGGCATTCCTCCCCGCATCCTGCCGGCCCTTCAGCAGGGGAACTTCCTGGAGGCCTTTCGCTCCAAAGGACGGATGGAGGAGTTGCTGGCCCGGATTCCGGTGCACGTGATCCTCAATCCCCGTGCCGCCCTGCTGGGCGCGGCCTGCCGGGGACTGGAAGAAATGATCACTCCAACTTCAGGAGGAGAAGGATGACCGAGCGGATTCGTATCCTCCAGTACGGCCTGGGGCCGATCGGCTGCGCCGTGGCCCGCTATGCAGCGGAGTGTCCGGATCTGGAACTGGTCGGGGGGGTGGACATCGACCCGGCCAAGGTGGGGCAGGATATGGGCGAGGTCATCGGCCTGGGCCGGCCGCTGGGCTTTCCCGTGGTAGAAACGCTGGCCCGGTTCCTGGAGCGGGCCGAGGCCGACGTGGCCCTGCACACGACCCAGTCCTACTTTGACCTCTTCCACCGGCAAATCCTGGAACTTCTGGAGGTCGGGCTGGACGTCGTCTCCTCCTCCGAAGAACTGACCTTCCCCTGGTTGGCCCACCCGAGGGAGGCGGAGGAACTCGATGCCGTCGCCAAACGGTGTGGGCGAAGGGTACTCGGCACCGGGGTCAACCCCGGCTTCCTCATGGACTTTTTGCCGCTGGCGCTGACGGGCATCTGCCAGCAGGTGGAGCACATCGAGGTCCGCCGGGTCATCAACGCCTCGGCCCGGCGCGGGCCGTTTCAGAAAAAGATCGGTTCCGGGATGACGGTGGAGGAGTTTCAGGCGCAGGTGCAGGCCGGCCGTCTGGGACACGTGGGGTTGTGGGAATCGGCCGGCATGGTGATGCACACGCTGGGGAAGAGGCTGGAGCGGTACGAGGAAACGATCGAGCCGCTTCTGGCCGAGCGTCCCATCCGCACGGCCTATGTGGAAGTGCAGCCGGGCCAGGTCCGGGGCCTGCGGCAGGAAGCCCGGGCCTATACGGCGGATGGTGAATTTATGTCACTAACATTTCTGGCCCTGCTGGAAGCCGAGGAGGAAGGGGATCAGATCCGCATCTCCGGCCGGCCCAACCTGGAGGTTCGCCTCCAGGGCACCAACGGCGACATCGCCACGGCGGCCATCCTGGTCAACGCCGTCCGCCGGGTGCGCCAGGCCCCACCGGGGCTGTGGACCATGGCCGATCTGCCGGCGGTGACCTGGGCAGATCGGATGTAGGTCGGATTGGCCAATCCGACCTACAAGCATTTGACAGGCCGGCCGAGCGGGGCTATAATGTGCCTTGCAGGCCCCCATCGTCTAGAGGCCCAGGACGCCACCCTTTCAAGGTGGAGATCGCCGGTTCGAATCCGGCTGGGGGTATGGTTTCGCAGGTCGGCCGGACCGGCCGGCCTAGACCGGGACCACGCGGGTAACACCGGGGACGCGCTCCTTCAGTATGCGTTCGACGCCCCAGGCCAGGGTCATCTGCGACATCGGACAGCCGTGGCAGGTGCCCAGCAACCGGACCTGAACGTTGCCCTCCTCATCCACGTCCACCAGTTCGATATCCCCGCCGTCGGCCTGCAACTGCGGGCGGATCAGCCGCAGTACTTCCTCGACTTTTTCGCGCATTCAAACGTTCTCCTCTAAGCGATCTCTCAAGTCGCGGCCATTGTAGCACCGGGGAGGGCAGGTGTCAAGTAAGGCCGATCACCGGGTGTGTCCCAAAGGTGTCGAATCGTAGGGGGGCGGTACGGCTGACCCTCACCTCTCACCCCCAAACCCCCTCTCCCCTCTCCCAATGGGAGAGGGGAGAGGGGGCTAGGGGGAGTGGGGTGAGGGAAAAGGCCGCTTCCCGACAAACTTGGGACACACCCCGATCACCAGATTGGGATAGAAAAAACGGCCAAAACTTACTATCCCTATTGACAAATTGGAGAGGATATGGTATAATTTCCCTGGGGAGGGTAACCGTGACGCTGATCGGGTTGGGGGCGGCCTGGATGGGAGGAATCGTCCTGGGGGAGCGGATAGGCATCCCCTGGACGGTGGGGGTACTGCTGGCCGGGACGGCGCTCCTGCTCCTGTTCCTCTGGCGGCATCGGCGGTGGGCCCGCACCCTCCTGGCCCTCGGCCTTGCGGCCTCCTTGGGGGCGTTGCGCTGGAGTTTGACCCCTGCCGAACCGTGCGCGCTCCTGGCCTACGCCGGCCAGACGGTCGAACTGGCCGGGACCGTGCTCGGGGAGGAAGAAGCACAAGGGAACGGTTTAGCCTTTCCCCTCCAGGTTGAGGCGCTGCGCCTGGCCGGGGCAGAACGGCAAGAAGGGCAAGGCACCGTGCTAGTCCAGGGGGAACGCTTCCTGGAGGTCGCCTATGGCGACCGGCTGGTCCTGAGGGGGAAATTGGTCCATCCCCAGAGCGGTGGGACGTTTTCCTATCGGGACTACCTGGCCCGCCAGGGCATCTGCGCCCTGCTGCAAAAAGTTCAGGTCGTCGAACGGCTACCCGGTTCGGGCGGCTTCTGGGGCGCGCGGCTGCTTTACGGCCTGCGTTCCTGGGCCCGGCAGCGGCTGGAGGGCCTCTTTCCGGAGCCGCAGGCTTCGCTTCTGGTGGGCATCCTTTTGGGCACCCGGGCCGGCATCCCCTCCGAGGTGCAGGAGGCTTTCTCACGGAGCGGCACCAGCCACATCCTGGCCATCTCCGGCTGGAACATCAGCATCGTCGCCGCCTTTCTTGCGGCGGCCGGCCGTTATCTTCCCCGCCGTCTCTCGCCCTTCCTGGTGGCCTCCGGCATCCTCCTCTACACGCTCTTCGTGGGGGCGGGGGCGGCGGTATTACGGGCGGCGCTGATGGGCCTCCTCTACGTCCTGGCCCGGCATGTCGGCCGGCCGGGCCACGGTCCTACAGCCCTCATGGCCGCCGCCTGGGCCATGACGCTCTGGAACCCCCTCCTCCTCTGGGATACGAGTTTCCAACTCTCCTTCAGCGCGACGCTGGGGATGCTCATGTTCGTGCCGGTCTGGACGGAACTGTTATCCCGCTGGCCGCCTTTCCTGGCCGAATCGCTTTCGGCCACCCTGGCCTCCCAACTCCTGACCTGGCCGCTCATGGCGTTCTACTTCCGCCAGTTCTCGCTGGTCGTTCCCCTGGCCAACCTGCTGGCCTGTCCGGCCCTGCCCCCTCTTATGCTCTTGGGAACGCTCGCCCTTCTTCTGGGGGCGCTTCCAGGATTGGGGGCGATCCTCCAGGGACTGACCTGGCTGGTCGCCTCCTACATGCTCGGGGTGGTGGAATGGAGCGGGGCCCTGCCCTGGGCCGCCCTCCCGCTCCCGCCGCTGGGGGTGGGATTCCTAGTGATGTATTATGTCTGTATCGGGTGGTGGTACAGAAGCCATCGGGCAGCGAGTTGCCCCAAGGCGATCCCCAAATGAAATGTTGAAACCGGACGACAGGCAGGCCGCCGGTCGATACCCGTTGATCGTTCGCCACTGGGCCCCCGTCCTGGATCGTTCGTCTTAGACCAACCGCCGGCCGATACCGTACTTGACAAACCGCCGGCCGTGTGGTAAAATACAACCCATAAGGAAGCAAACGGAATCGGATGGAAGCATAGATAAGGAGCGTCCGATGAACCGAGTCGTTTGGCGCCTCTGGAGTTCTTTCCTGCTCGTGGCCCTTCTCCTTCCTTCATCCTTGGCTCCCTCGTCCTCCGGGGCGGTTTCCGCCCCCCCCAACTGACATAATGGAACGTCCATCCTCTCACCCGAACCCTCCCCTCCCGCTCCCTCTTTCCATCCTTTCTCCCGATTCCCCCGGCCTGGAAGACTTGCCGGCGCTACCTCTTTCCGACCCTCCGGAAGAGGGGCCGGAACCCCACCCCGAAATCCGGCTGCGGGTGGAAGCCGCGCCCATTCTTGCCCATCCCGGCGAGGCCCTTTCCCTCACGGTGCAGGTGGAGAACGTGGGGACGCTGCCGCTTGCCATGCTGGTCCTGAGCGGGACGGTGCCGGCCGGGGCCGAGGGGCTGCATGTGCCGGAGGGGTGGGCCTACGAGCCGGCCGGCAGGCGTCTGTCCTACGTCCTACCTGCCCTGGAGGTGGGGGCGGTCTACAGCGCCACCTTCTCGGCCCGGGTGGGGGGACAGGCGGCAGCGGCCGGGAAGGCGATCTTCTGGATGGAGGGGAGCGGGGGCGGCCTGCTGCGGGGGGTGCGGGCCGGGGCAGCAGTGGTGGTAGAGAGGCCGGGGGAGGGGCCGGCGGAGGTGGCCTTCTCCGGGGAGAGCGGGGGGCTCCTTTCCTCGGCCGACGGACGGGTGCGGGCGACTTTCCCGCCGGGGGCCCTTGCGGCGCCGGGGCTTGTGCGGGCCGGCCACCTGCCCTGGGGGCTTTTGCGGGAGCGGGGGATGCCGGTGCGGGAGTGGGCCGGCTTCCACCGGGCGCTGCGCCCCTTTGCCCTGGAGGTGCGCGACGAGGCCGGCAACCCCATTTCGTCCTTTTTCCACCCGGTGACGCTCACGGTCTCCTACGACCCGGAGGAGGTGGCAGCGCTTTCGATGGAGGAGGCGGATTTGCAGCTCTTCTGGTGGGATGAGGGGGCGGAGTGGGAGGCCGACGACGGGAGCATCGTCCGTGGGCTATGGAAACCCCTCCCCTCGCGGGTGGACGTGGAGAAACATACCGTCACGGCGGCGGTGGAGCACTTTTCGGTCTTTTCGCTTTCAGACGGAAGTTCCCCTTCGGAGGCCTTTCTGCCCTCCCTGCAGGGCTTTCAGGTGAGCCTCTACACCGGGGCGGCCTCCTTCTCCTACCCCATCGCCGTCCCGAAGGGGCCGGGGGGACTGGCCCCCAACCTCACCCTCTCCTACAGCAGCGCCTCCTACGACGGCAAAGGGGGCCTGCGCAACAAGCAACAGGCCGGCTGGGTGGGGCGGGGGTGGAGCCTGGGGACGGATTACATCGCCGTCGTCAAGAACCCGGCCACCGGAAGCCGCGACCGCAACACCTACACTATCGTGCTGAACGGGGTTTCCTCGGACCTGGTGAAGCACAGCGATGGCGAAAACGGGCTGCCGAACCCGCACTATCATGTGGCCGACGAGCAGTTCTGGCGGGTGTGGCAGGAGAACGTGGGGGCGGGGACGCACTATGACAACTACGGGGAGGGCTGGGTAGCGCTTCCGGATACGGTCTGGTATGTGAAGACGAAGGACGGGACGCTCTACCAGTTCGGTTCGACCACGCCGGGGGATTTCGGCAACCGGGCCTGGTGGGCCTATGACCGGAGCGGCACAGCCCATCCGGAAGGCTGCGGGAACTATATCGAGACGTACCGCTGGTATCTGACCAAGGTGACCGACCCGTATGGGAACACCATCGAGTACTCCTACTCCTGGGCCGGCTCGCCCTCGAGTTTTCAGTACTGCGCCTGCGGCAAATGCGTGAAGGGGGCGCTGCAGGCCGATGTCTGGCCGACGGAGGTGCGCTGGGGGAGCGCGGGAAACTTGCGCTTCCGGGTGGTCTTTGAAAGCAGCCCGCGCACGGACGATACCCAGTATGAGGCGGCGGAGGCGCAGTTGGGGCAGGCCCCGCACGAGACGCGGGTGCTCACCGGCCTCCGGGTGGAGAGCAAGCCGGGGGCGAACTGGGAACTCGTCCGGCGCTACGACCTCTCCTACGACTACTCCCTCCGGCCGGACGGCGGGGGGAACTACCCCAAGTTGACGCTCAAGAGCATCCAGATGAAGGGGAAGGACGGGGTAACGCCCCTTCCGGCGACGACCTTTATCTACGAGATGAGCGGGGCCAACTACCCCTACGACACCAACGGCAAGTACCGGCTGAAGACGGCTTCGAACGGCTACGGCGGGGAGGTGACCTACACCTACGAGAAGATCCCCACGGACAGTTTCGTCACCCAGCACCGCAACCGGGTGACGGCGCGGACACTTTCGGACGGGATGGGGCACACGTACACCTGGACGTATGGCTACGAGAACGCCCGCGAGAACTACCAGGCCAATGCGGCCTCGGTGTGGTATGCGCTGCACGTGGTGGGGGACACGTCGTATCTGGTGCATCCGGAATACTCCGAGTTTCGCGGCCACCGACGGGTGGTGGAGACGGATCCGAACGGGAACAAAATCGAGCACTACTTCTACCAGGGGGACGGCTACGACGAGGGGCAGCCGGCCTGCACGATCTCCACCTGGGGCGATGCCTGCTCGCAGCGGCAGGAAGCGCAAGAGGCGCTCCTAGGGCGGGAGTGGAAGACGGTGTGGCATTCCTCCAACCTCGATGTGACCTACCGGAAGGTGGTCAAGGCCTTCACGGTAGAGCCGCTTCCCTATGATGACGCGACCTACAAGAAGTACGGGCTGCGGCGGAGTTTTTCCTACGAGGGCCGGGAGGTAGAGTACACCTACGATGGGGATCCAAGTGAGCGGCACAGGACGACGGTGTACCGCTACGACCCGGCCTACCAGGGGGGGCAACAGTGGGGGAACCTGACCCACATCCAGGAGTACGGGGAGCGCGACCCGGCGACGCAGAACCCGATCCGCATCACCACGAAGCGCTACGCGGCCAACACGGAGGCCTGGATCGTGGGGGCGGTGGTGGAGGAGGCGCTCTTTGCCGAGGTGGTGGACCCGCAGCACTGGGAAGCGCTAACGTACTATATCTACGACAACCGGAACCCCTTTGACGCGCCGGTGGTGGGGAATCTCACGCGGGTGATGCGGGTGCGGACGCTGGATGTGAACACCTGGCTGGCGACGACGGTGGACAGCGCCTACGGCTACGATGGGTACGGCAACCGCACCTCGGAGACGGTCTACCGGAGCGAGGGGAGTCTGCAGGTCTATGCCGGGGGGAGTTACAACCCGGCGACGGTGGACCCGCGCACGACCACCACGGCCTATGACGCGACCCTCCACGTCTACCCGGTGCAGGTGACCTACCCGAACGGGCGGAGCGAATGGGCCTCCTACGACCTGCGGATGGGGCTGGTGACGACCTACACGGACGTGAACGACGACCCGACGGAGTACCGTTACGACGTTTTCGGGCGCTTCTGGAAAATGTGGAAGGTGGGGGACGGCGAGGATTCTCCCACGGTGGAGAACGCCTACTTCGACATGACGATGGAGCCGGCGGTGCCCTTTATGTGGGCGGTGTGGCGGAAGGGGGAGGGCGGCCCCTGGACGACGGGGGGGACGTGGGAGCGGCGCTTCTACGACGGGCTGGGCCGGCTCATCGAGGTGCAGAAGCCGCACCAGGATTGGGATGGGGCGGGGGGAGGACAGGAGGGGGTGATCTGGACGGAGTACGATGGGCTGGGGCAGAAGGTGGCGGAGTCGGTGTCGTATCTGAAAGGGGCCTATCAGTACAATCCGAACTGCAACGGGAGCGGGAAGGTCTGTAACCCGTATGTTTCGCCGGACACAAGTCAGCCGAAGACGCAGTACACTTATGACCCGGTGGGGCGGGTGGTGCAGGTGGTGAACCCGGACAACACCACGGTGCAGACGAGTTACGGCGACTGGGTGACGGCGGTGGTGGACGAGAAGGGGCACAAGGTGGAGCGGGAGGCCGACGCCCTGGGGCGGATGGTCTATGTGCGGGAGTACACCGGGGTGAGCCCCAACGTCAGCCTGTATGCCACCACGACCTACGGCTACGATGTGAAGGACCAACTGGTCTCGATCACCGATGCGGCGTGGAACCAGACGTTGCTGGTGTACGACAAGTTGGGGCGGAAGGTGGGGATGGTGGACCCGGACATGGGGACGTGGTCCTATGCCTACGACCCATTGGGGAACCTGGTGCGTCAGACCGATGCCCGGGGGCAACGGGTCTGCTTCTACTACGACAACATGAACCGGGTGGTGGGGAAGATTTACTGGGGCACGGATGCCTGTCCCGCGCCGGGACCCGGCGTCCCGCTGAGCGTGACCTACGAGTACGACAACGCGCGGGGGGATGCGAATGCAGCCAACTCCTGG
>JBMFNL010000041.1:0-28877 GCA_049970175.1 Chloroflexia bacterium | reverse complement strand
ATGCCGCTGGGGGAACGGGCCGGCCGGGAGTTCACCATCGTCGGCGAGGAGGAGCAGGGATAGGCCCGTGCCCGGCGGGCTGAGTCCGTCTTGACAGGCGCGCCGGCTGTGGTATGCTATGGGTGGAGCGCAGCTTCTGGTGTGCCGGGCGCTCTTCGATGGTGGGATCGATGCAGAGGCTCCCGGATGAGGTTTTGCTCACCCGACGGGCCTTCCTGGGCCGTCTGGCGGCGGCCGGTCTGGCGCTTTTCCTGGTGGCCTGCCGGCGGGCCCTGCCGGAGGCCACGCAGACCCCGATTTCCCCTCCTTCCCCGGTTCCACCCCGGACCTCTCCGACCCTTTTCACCCCCTCGCCGTCCCCGGTCCGGGCTACACCGACCTCGACCCCACGCCCGTCCCCGACCCGGCCGGCGGCTTCTTCGAGGGTTTTGACCCTCTCCCCGCTTCCGCCGGTGGAGCGGCCGGCGCGGGTAGCGTTCGTCCGGACGGCCGACCGGGCCGAGGGAGTGCGCCGCGCCCTGGCCCTCCTGGGTCCCATCCCGGTCGAGGATAAAGCCGTCCTGCTCAAGCCGAATTTCAACAGCGCCGACCCGGCCCCGGGCTCCACCCACAACGACGTCCTCCACACCCTCGTAGAAGCCCTCTGGGAGTGGGGGGCCCGCTCCATCACCGTGGCCGACCGCAGCGGGATGGCGGACACCCGCTGGGTGATGCAGGAAAAGGGCATCTTCCGGATGGCGGAGGAACTGGGGTTCACCGCGCTGGTCCTGGACGAACTGGAAGCGGAGGACTGGGTGCTGGTGCAGCCGCCGGAAAGCCGATGGAAGCGGGGCTTTCTCTTCGCCCGCCCCATCCTGGAAGCCGATGCCGTCGTCCAGACCTGTTGCCTGAAGACCCACGCCTACGGCGGCCACTTTACCCTTTCCCTAAAGAACTCGGTGGGGATGGTCGCCCGGTACGGGCCGGACGGGTACGATTATATGGAGGAATTGCACTCCTCGCCCCACCAGCGGCGGATGATCGCCGAGATCAACACCGCCTACCGACCGGCGCTGGTCGTGGTGGATGGGGTGGAGGCCTTTACGAGCGGCGGGCCGGACCGGGGGAAACGGGTTCAAACGGAGGTGGTGCTGGCAGGGACCGACCGGGTCGCGCTGGACGCCGTGGGTGTGGCCCTCCTGCGGCTCTGGGGGACGACGCCGGAAGTGAGCAGGGGTTCGATCTTTGCCCAGCAGCAGATCGCCCGGGCCGTCTACCTGGGCCTGGGGATTTCCCGACCGGACGAGATCGAATTCCTGACCGATGATGCGGCCAGTGCCGAGTATGCCGCGCAGGTTCAGGAAATACTGGCGACGATCGCATCGTTCCCACGGCAGAGAGCATCCGCCTAGCCGGGGAACTTGCCCGGGCCGAACTGGTCGTCATCCCGAACTGTGGGCACATCCCGCAGGAGGAATGCCCGGAGGCCTTCCTTCGGGCGGTGAACACCTTTCTCCAGGACTGCTGCCTTGACCGTTCCCCTTCTCGGTGATATGATTTTCGGCGAGGTTGACCGGTTCCCGGTTCAGGTGGAAAGCCCGCCGTGCGGAGTAGAGGAGTATCCGACACTCACTGCTGTTGACTAACGTCCTGGCCGGGCCGACAAGGGGCAGGAAATAAAGAACAATTTGCATCCTGGCCGGCTTTGCAGGACTGGCCCGCGGTTTTCACCGCCGGCAGGGGGCTGGAGAATATGTTGCTGCACCAGGCAAGCGTTGTTCTGGGAGTGACCGGCGGCATCGCCGCCTACAAGGCCGCCGACCTGGCCAGCAAACTGGTCCAGGCCGGCGCGGCCGTGGACGTGGTGATGACCGAAGCGGCGACCCACTTTGTCGGGCCGCTCACCTTCCAGGCCCTCACCGGCCGGCCGGTGCATCTGGACCCTTTCCGCCTCCTGGAGCAGACCGAGATGCCCCACCTCTCCCTGGCCCAGCGGGCCCACGTCCTGGTTATCGCGCCGGCCACGGCCAATACGCTCGCCAAACTGGCCCACGGCATCGCCGATAACCTCCTCTGCGCCGTCGCCCTGGCCACCCGGGCGCCCCTCGTTCTGGCTCCGGCGATGGACACCGATATGTGGGAGCATCCGGCGACCCAGGAGAACCTGGAGACGCTGCGCCGGCGTGGGGCCTGGATCGTGGGCCCCGGCGAGGGCCGGCTGGCCTCCGGGCGAATCGGGCGGGGGCGGATGGCCGAAGTGCCCGAGATTCTGGGCACCATCCGGCGGGTGCTGGGCCGGGAAGGGCCGCTTTCCGGGAAACGGGTGCTCGTCACGGCCGGCGGCACCCAGGAGCCGCTCGACCCGGTGCGCTACATCGGTAACCGCTCCTCCGGCAAGATGGGCTATGCCCTGGCCCAGACGGCCCTGGACCGCGGGGCTGCCGTCACCCTGGTGACGGCGCCGACGGCGCTTCCGACGCCGGTGGGGGCGGAACGGGTGGAGGTGCGCACGGCCGAGGAGATGCGCGCTGCGGTCCTTGCCGCCCTGCCGCAGTGCGACATCCTGGTAATGGCCGCGGCCGTGGCCGACTTCCGACCGGCCGAAGTGTCGGGACAAAAGATCAAGAAGGGAAAGGCCGGCCTGACCCTACACCTGGAACGCACCCCCGACATCCTGGCCGAGGTCGCCGCCGAACGCGAGCGCAGCGGCCGGCCGGCCCTGGTCATCGGCTTCGCCGCCGAGACGGAGGACCTCCTGCGCAACGCCCGGGCCAAACTGGAGGGCAAACGCCTCGACCTGATCGTGGCCAACGACGTCTCCTCGCCCGACAGCGGCTTTGGCGTGGATACCAACCGGGTCGTCTTGCTCGACCGTTACGGCCTGGAACAGGCGCTGCCGCTTCTTCCCAAGGAGGAGGTGGCCGGCCGGGTCTGGGAGTGGGTGGTGGAGAAATGGGAGCAAAACATCTTGTAGATGTGGCCCATCTTGACGAGTGAGCGGTTTTCAAATCGGAGGTGCGGATGGCTATTCAGACGGTTCCCGGCCAAGATCGGGGCGACATTTTCCTCTATGCGCTGAGCACTTGCGTTTGGTGCAAGAAAATCAAGGCGCTTCTGAACGAACTGGGCGTGGCCTACCGCTACCTGGATGTGGACCTGGTCGGCCCGGACGAACGCGAGGCCGTCATGCGGGAGGTGGCCCGCTGGAATCCCCAGCGCAACTTCCCAACGCTGGTCGTGGACGGCCGAACCGTTATCGTCGGCTTCAAGCCGGAGCGAATCCGGGAGGTGCTGGAGCGATGAACGCCGAACCGGGGGCTGAGGAAATCGAGGCCCTGTACCGAAAATTGGAACGCGAGGCCGAATCGGCCGGCTACCACCTCAACCCGGATGCCGACTTTACCCGCGAACTGGTGCGCGGCCTTCTCATCAACCAACGGCGCTACGGCTACCTCTCCTGTCCCTGCCGATTGGCCGCCGGCGTGAAGGAGGAGGATCTGGACATCATCTGCCCCTGCGACTACCGGGATGCCGACCTGGCCGAGTACGGGTCCTGCTACTGCGGCCTGTACGTCTCCCAGGCGGTCCTGCGGGGGGAACGGGAACTTCGGGCGATTCCGGAGCGCCGGCCGCCGGAAGAGGCGCGGAAAAAGGCCCAGACACCGGGGCCGGCCGGCCTGTCGGGCCTCCTGCCCTACCCGGTCTGGCGCTGCCGCGTCTGCGGCTACCTCTGCGCCCGCCCCGAACCGCCCGAGGTCTGCCCGATCTGCAAGGCGCGCAAGGAACGCTTCGAGCGCTTCATCGGATAGGCCTCCCGGCTCGCCTTCCCTCCGAGGCTTCACCGCCGGGGGGAAATCCCGCCCCGCTCGGTACCGGCCGCCTTCCAACCGGGCGTCCCCGGTGTGGCGCGAATCGCCGGCCGAACCCTATATGCCGGCCGGCGATTCGCCCGTGAGGAAACGGTGGATGTCGGCCGCGGCCCGCTTGCCGGCCCCCATGGCGCTGATGACGGTGGCCGCCCCGGTGACGATGTCGCCGCCGGCCCAGACGCGCTCCTTGGTGGTCTTGCCGGTAACCTCGTCGGCCACGACGGTGCCGTGGCGGGTGCGCTCCAGTCCCTCCACGCCCTGGAAGATGAGCGGGTTCGGGCTCGTGCCGATGGCGATGATGACGAGGTCGAACTCCAGCGTGAACTCGGAGCCGGGGATGGGCACGGGCCGGCGCCGGCCGGATGCATCCGGTTCGCCCAGTTCCATGCGGAGGCATTCCATCGCCCGGACCCAGTTGTGTTCGTCGCCCAGGATGCGCACCGGGTTGGTCAGGAGGTCGAAGACGATGCCTTCCTCCTCGGCGTTTTCCACCTCTTCGGCCCGGGCCGGCAGTTCGGCCCGCGAGCGGCGGTAGACGATGTGCACCTCTTTCGCCCCCAGGCGCAGGGCGCAGCGGGCCGCATCCATCGCCACATTCCCGCCGCCGACCACGGCCACCCGGGGACGGCGCTTGATCGGCGTGGCATACTCCGGGAAGAGATAGGCCTTCATCAGGTTGATGCGGGTGAGGAATTCGTTGGCCGAATAGACCCCGTTCAGGTTCTCCCCCGGGATGCCCAGAAACTGCGGCAGGCCGGCTCCGGTGCCCAGGAAGACGGCATCATAGTGCGCCAGCAGTTCGTCCAGCGAGTACAGTTTGCCGATAACCGTGTCCAGGCGAATCTCCACCCCCAGTTTCTTGACATAATCAACCTCGGCCTGGACGATGCGCTTGGGCAGACGGAACTCGGGGATGCCGTACATGAGGACGCCGCCGGGGGCATGGAGCGATTCGAAGATGGTGACGGCGTGGCCCAGCCGGGCCAGGTCGGCGGCGCAGGTCAGGCCGGCCGGCCCGCATCCCACCACGGCCACCTTCTTCCCCGTCGGCGGGGGGATTTCTGGAATCGTCACCCCGTGGGCCAGTTCCCAATCGGCCACGAAGCGCTCTAGCCGGCCGATGGCCACCGGCTGCTGTTTCTTGCCCAGCACACAGGTCATCTCGCACTGGGTCTCCTGGGGACAGACCCGCCCGCAAATGGCCGGCAGGTTGTTCTTTTCTTTGAGTTCGCGTACCGCCCGCGGCAGATCGCCCTCTCGCAGGGCCAGGATAAACTCTGGAATCTTGACCTCGACCGGACAGCCCTGCACACAGAGCGGCTTTTTGCACTGCAGGCAGCGCTCGGCTTCGGCCAGGGCCAGTTCCATCGTATAGCCCAGGGCAACCTCGTCAAAGTTATGTGCCCGCACCTGGGGATCCTGGCGGGGCATTTCCTGACGTTCGCGTTTCACCGCCATAGCCAACTCCTTACGTTATATGCGATACGCGACACGCAACACGCAACACGCCTCATTCTCCCCCCATCACCCTCCAGATCGGCTCCAGCATCGCCTTGAGGTTGGCCGCGAACGTGCCCACCTGGGTGTCGTGCAGGGGGATGGCTACCGGGATGGCCAGGCGCACCGGGATGGTGGTGGTCATCACCACGTCCTGGGTGAAGGTGATGGGCAGTTCCATCCCCTCCGGCAGGACGATGTCGGCGCTGCCGCTGATGTAGCCGCCCTGCAGGTACATCGTGACAGCCGCCCGGGAGACCGGCGCGCCCGAGGTCGTGCGGACCTGCACCGGGCCTCGCAGGTGAATCGCCACCCCCTGGACCGGCATGGACTGGTCCACCGGGACGACCGTCTCGATGACCGCGTTCTCCAGTCGATCCAGTTCGCCCATCAACCGACCCAGGATCGGACGCAGGAGAAAGGGCAGGGCGATCAGGACGGCGATGGTAACGAGGTTGAACATGAAGGAGAAGATGATGGCGATCCGGTAGAAGAGCGGCATTCGGGGCCTATCCATCCCGACCTCCTTGGGGCCGGTGGCCTCACGAGACCGCGCAGGCGTTCTCGCGTTCCCACTTTTCCAGGGCCACCTTTTCCTCTTCCAGATATTGCCGCTGTCGCTCCAGGAGGAGGTCCCAGTCCACCAGGTGGCCGTCAAAGTCGGGGCCGTCCACGCAGGCGAAGCGGGTCTTGCCGTCCACCGAGATTCGGCAGGCGCCGCACATGCCGGTGCCGTCCACCATGATGGAGTTGATGCTGACGATGGTTTTGACCCCGAACGGTCGGGTGGTCAGGCTGGCGAACTTCATCATGATGGCCGGCCCGATGGCAAAGACCAGGTCAACATGCCGGCCGCTTTCCAGAATTTCCTTGAGCGGGGCGGTCACCAGTGCATAGCGCCCGTAGGAGCCGTCGTCGGTGCAGACGATGAGTTCGTCGCTGACGGCGCGCATCCGGTCCTCCCAGAAGAGGAGGTTCTGGCTCCGGGCACCGATGATGGAGATCACCGTGTTCCCCACCTCGCGCAGGGCGCGGGCGATGGGGTAGATCGGGGCAATGCCGACCCCTCCGCCGACGCAGATGACGGTGCCGTAACGCTCGATCTCGGAAGGCCGGCCGAGCGGTCCCACCAGGTCCAGGATGCTCTCCCCGGCCTGCAACTTTCCCATCTGCTTCGTCGAGGCCCCGACCTCCTGGACGACCAGCGTGATCGTCCCCGCTTCCCGGTCGTAGTCGGCGATCGTCAGGGGGATGCGTTCCCCGCGCTCGTCCAGGCGGACGATAACAAATTGCCCCGGCTGCGCCTTGCGCGCAATTTCCGGGGCCTCCATCACAAAGAGCCGCAGGACCGGGGTCAGGTCCTCTTTGTGCAAAATTTTGAACATGCGCACCTCCTTTGGCCGGCAAATTCGACGCTATTATGCCAGAGGGATACAAACTTGTCAAATTCGCGAACGCCGGGAGGCCGGTTTCTATGCCTCCCCGGTGCATTTGCATTTGCCCCATTTTTCGGTTACAATGCACGCGGCCCTGGAAGGCAGGGCCGTCGCCGGATTCGGGGCGAACGGTTTTTCCCGACCCATGTCAAGGAGGTTGTCATGGCGATCCGTGTGGGTATCAACGGTTTTGGCCGCATCGGGCGGCAGGTGTACAAGGCCATCTTGGATATGTACGGCGAGGAACTGGAGGTCGTCGCCGTCAACGACATCACCGATGCGCCCACCCTGGCCCACTTGCTGCGGTACGACTCCATCTACGGGGCTTTTGACGGCGAGGTGGAGGCAACCGAGCGAGGGCTGCTGGTGGACGGGGAGGAGGTGCTCGTCCTGGCGGAAAGCGACCCGGCCAAACTCCCCTGGGCCGACCTGGGGGTGCAGATCGTCATCGAATCCACCGGCCGCTTCACCGAGGCGGACAAGGCCCGGGCCCACCTGCAGGCCGGGGCGAAAAAGGTCATCATCACCGCGCCGGCCAAGGGGGAGGACATCACCATCGTCCTGGGGGTCAACGAGGACCGCTACGACCCCGGGAAACATCACATCATCTCCAACGCTTCCTGCACGACCAACTGTCTGGCCCCGGTGGCCAAGGTGCTCTACCAGCGCTTCGGCATCCTCCGGGGGCTGATGACCACGGTGCACTCGTACACGGCGGACCAGCGGCTGGTGGATGCGCCGCACAAGGACCTGCGTCGGGCGCGCCATGCCGGATTGAACATCGTCCCCACCTCCACCGGAGCGGCCAGGGCGCTGGGATTGGTCATCCCCGAACTCAAGGGCAAGTTCGACGGGATCGCCCTGCGCGTGCCCACACCCACCGTCTCCATCATTGACTTTTTCGTCGAACTGGGCCGGCCGGCCACCGTCGAGGAGATCAACAATGCCTTCCGTGAGGCGGCCGAGGATGAACTGGACGGCATCCTCTTCGTGAGCGACGAGCCGCTGGTCTCCTCCGACTTTATCGGCACCGAGTACTCCAGCATCGTGGATGCCCCCCTGACCATGGTCATGGGCGGCACCATGGCCAAGGTGATGGCCTGGTACGATAACGAGTGGGGCTACTCCTGCCGTGTGGCCGACCTGACCAGCCTGGTCGCGGAGAGCCTCTGACGGTGGAGATCAACCGGGAGGGGTGTAGCATGGTTCCATCCCTCCCGGTTGAATGGGGGAACGGGGATGGCCCAGGGCCTTCCGGCGGGCTTCCTCTTTACCCAGACGGCACTGCGCACCTATCAGGAGTGCCCGTACCGCTTTCGCCTGCGCTATATCGAACAAATCCCCTGGCCGGCCTTTCCGGCGGCTCCGGAAGCGGAGGCCGCGCTGGAGCGAGGCCGCCGCTTCCATGAACTGGCCCGACAGCGCTTCCTGGGGTTGGACGTGGGCGAACAGGCCGAAGCCGGCGGGGAGGAATTGGCCCGCTGGTGGGCCGCGCTGGAAGCCTCTCCACCGGCGCTGGAGGGCTATCCCCATCGTTTCCCGGAGGCCGGCCTTTCCATCCCCTTCGGGCGCTACCGCCTGGGAGCCCGCTACGACCTCCTGGCGGTGGGAGAGGACGCTGCCTGCATCGTGGATTGGAAGACCGGCCGGCCGCTTCCTCCCGAGCCGGTCCTGGCCCAGGACCTTCAGACCCGGGTTTACCTCCTCGTCCTGGCGGAAGGGGGCGCTGCCTACCACCAGGGCCGGCCCCTGCCCCCGGAGCGCCTGAGCCTCATCTACTGGCATCCGGCGGGGCCAACCTCGGTGCGCCTGGCCTACAGCCCGGAACGGCGGGAGAAAGACCGGGACTTTTTGACGGACCTGGTGGCCCGAATCTCCGCCTGTCCGGTGGAGGAGATGCACCCGTCCCCGGACGAGGCCGTTTGCCGGGGATGTGCCTACGCCCCCCTGTGCGGCCGGCCGGCGGAAGGCGCGCCCGAGTGGGAAGAGGAGGAACCGCCTTTCGCCGAGGCAGAGACCTGGCCGGTGGAATGAGGCCCCCGGTGTCGGCCGCACGGGACCGGGAGATCATCTTGCAGAGCGGCCTGGCCCAGCACAGGACAGGTGCATTGGGCTAGGCCGATGTTATGCCGGCACTGCTCGGGGGAGTGTCAGGCCGCTGCCTCTCTACGGAGCCGCCCAGAGCAGGGCCCTCTGAGCGGCAGTCTCCCTGGCTGGGCGGGGACTGGACCTCGCGGTGCGGCCGGCCGGGATCGGTCTCCGAGGGAGAGGCCCTTTCCGTTGGAGCGGCCTCGATCCATAGGCGGAAGCGCGGCAGGAACTCCATCTGATACCCCCGGGGGGTATATCCGAGCAGCCGGCCCACCTCCTCGGCCGGCCGGCCGGAGAAAAGGAGGTGGGCCGCCGCCGTATCGCGCAGAATCTGCGGGTTGACCGCCCGGATGCCGGCCTGGCGTGAGAGCCGGGCCAGGATGTTGTTCACCTGCCGGCCGGTGATCGATACCAGCGGGGAGAAGGGGCTGTAGGTGCCCAGTGCCTGGAGGCGGGTTACATAACGGGCCAGTGCCTCGGCCAGTTCCGCCGGCAAGGGGATGCGGCGCGATTTCTTCTGCAACTTGCCGGCGTAGCGCACCACCACGGCCGGCTCCGGCCCCTCCAGTTCCAGGTCGGCCAGGAGCAGGGCCAGAAGTTCCTGTTTCTTCAATCCAATCTCTCCCAGCAGGCCCACCAGAATCCGCTCGAAATCGTCGGCCCGGGCCGCCTCGAGCAGGCGTTCCAGTTCCTCACGGGATAGCACGAGCGGTGTCTCCACCGCGATATCCTGGAAGGGGATGCCCTCGGCCGGGTTTTCCTTCACCCAACCCCGTTTCAGGCAGAAAAGCCCCAGCCGCTTGAGAAACTCCAAGCCCAAATTGTAGGCGATGGCCGGCACGGTGACTTCTCGGCGATGGGAAAAATAGTCCAGGAAGGCCAGGAGGTCCTGCCGCTGTAGCATGCCCACATCGGCCGTCCGACGGGAAGAAAAATAGTCCAGAAAACGCCGGGCGATGGAAACGTGGTTGGCGGCCACGTTCTCCGTGCGCACCCGGACCATCGCCTCCAGGTAGGCCTGGACCGCTTCCTCTAGGGGAACTGCCGGTGTCATGGTGTCCTCCTGCCGGCGCTCGGCCGGTCTATTCGATGCTCTGAGGAACAGTTTACCCGAAATACCATGGTTTGTCAATATTTGCTGAAAGATTTGACATCCGGACTCCTTTGAGGTAAAGTGAATGCCGGGGTTTGGTGAAGGGCAACCGGGTCGGCAGAGAATATCGGTGTTGTCCGGGCTTGGATGACCGGAGGCCATGGTGAACTCGAATCTGAGCCGGGCGTTGGAGGAATTGGGACGCCGGTATCGCCTGGCGGCGATCTACGTCTTTGGCAGTCGGGCGGAGGAAATCGCCGGGCGGGTACGAGGGCAACCCTCGGTGTCGTGCTGGCCGGCTTCGGATGTAGATATCGGGGTCCAACCGGCCGAAGGCGGCCATCTAAGCCCAGGAACGGGTGCAACTGGCCATAGAACTGGAAGACCTCCTGGATGTTCCCCAGGTCGACCTGATCGTTTTGCCGGAGGCCGATCCTTTCCTGGCTCTGGAGGTTATCCGGGGTGAACTGCTCTACTGCACCGACCCGGATGCCCAGGCTGAGTATGAACTGTATGTGTTGCGGCGGGCCAGCGACCTGGCTCCCTATGCCCACGCCCGATACCGGGCGATCCTGGAAGGAGAGGGGCGATGAATCCTTCTCGCCTACGGGCTGCCGTCGTCGCCGAACGGATTTCATGGATTCGGGAAATGCTGGCTCGCCTTCGCGCGCTTCCCCTGGAAAGTTATGAGGCCGTATATCGAGATGATTCCGCGTTTACACCTCGAGGTGCTGTGTAAAGTTCGCACCCGCCTGGAAGGTTGCCCGGCACCGTGGGCGGTCACGGGGAGTCTGGGAATGGCGCTGCAGGGCGTTCCGGTGGAGGTACATGACATCGATATCCAAACCGATCGGGAAGGCGCCTACGAAATCGAGCGACGGTTGGCCGAATTCGTGGTCCGGCCGGTATGTTTCTCCGAGGCGGAACGGATTCGTTCCCATCTGGGCCGGCTGGAAATCGACGACCTCCAGGTGGAAATTATGGGGGACCTCCAGAAACGCCTGGAGGATGGCCGTTGGGAAGAACCCGTCCCGATCGAACCCCACCGGCGCTGGGTGGAGGTGGAAGGGGTGCAGGTCCCGGTCCTTTCGCTGGAGTACGAACTTCAGGCGTACCTCAAACTGGGCCGAAGCGACAGGGCCGAAATGTTGAGGGCCTGGCTGTCCGGGAGGTCGTGATGGAAGACCTGCTCCGGTGGCTTCCTCTCCTGGTTCCGCTCGTTCTTCTCCAGGTCGTCCTGATGGTGGTGGCGCTCGTGGACCTCCTCCGCCGCGAGCGCACCCGGGGGCCGAAGTGGGCCTGGGCGCTTCTGATCGTGCTGGTCAACCTGATCGGCCCCATGGCCTATCTGCTCTTTGGACGTGAGGAGTGAGGTGGAAGCCATTCGCATCGAAGGGCTGCACAAGCATTTCGGGCACGTTCGGGCGCTGGACGGCTTGGACCTGAGCGTCGAATCCGGCCTGGTCTACGGCTTCCTGGGGCCGAACGGGGCCGGCAAGACGACCACGCTGCGCATCCTGGCCGGGCTGGCGCGGCCCTCCGCCGGCCGGGCCTTTGTGGCCGGCATCGAAGTGGGCAAGGGAGATATCCGCCGCAAGGTCGGCTACCTGCCGGAGGTGCCGGCCTTTTACGGCTGGATGACCCCCCGCGAATTCCTGGCCGACCTGGTGGCTCCGCTATACGGGCTTGCTCCGGCGGAGGGCCGCGCCCGGGCCGAGGAATTGCTCCGCCTGGTCGGCCTGGAGGAGGTGGCCGGCCGGCGCATCGGGGGCTTTTCCCGGGGTATGCGCCAGCGCCTGGGGCTGGCCCAGGCCCTCCTCCATCGCCCCGAGGTGCTCCTCCTGGACGAGCCGGTGAGCGCGCTGGACCCGGCCGGCCGGCACGAAATGCTGGAGCAGATCGCTTCCCTGCGCGGCCAGGCCACCGTCTTCATGTCCAGCCACATCCTGGCCGACGTGGAGCGCATCTGCGACGCCGTGGCCATCATTGACCGCGGCCGGCTGGTGGTGGCCGCCGGGCGGGAGGAACTCCTCTCCCGCTACGCCCGCCCCGTTCTGGAGGTGGAGTTCGATGCGTCCACCGAGGAGGTGGAACGCTGGGCCCGTACCCTGGCCGATAACCCCCTGGTGGCCGGGGCGCAGGCAGCCGGCCGGGTGGTGCATCTGGCCGCGGGACCGGTGGAGCGGGCGCGGGCCGAACTGCCGGCCCTGGTGGCCTCCTCCGGCCTGATCGTGCAGCGATACGAGTGGTCCCGGCCCACCCTGGAGGACGTCTTCCTGCAACTGGTGAAGGAATGATGGGCACGCTGCTGCGGAAGGAATTCCGGGAACAGTGGCGAACGTATCGCCTGCTCATCGTGGTCGTCGTGCTGGCCTTTTTCGGCTGGAGCAGCCCGCCGATCGCCCGCTACATGCCCCTTTTGCTCCAGAGCATACCCGGCGTGCCCCCGGAAGTGGGCCTGCTCATCCCCACGCCCACCGTCGCCGACGCGGTGGGCCAGTACGTCAAGAACGTCGGCCAGTTCGGCATCCTCCTGGCCCTCCTCGTGCCGATGGGAGCGGTCGCATTGGAGAAGGAGCGCGGCACGGCGGCCATGCTCCTCTCCAAGCCGGTTTCGCGGGGAGCCTTTCTCCTGGCCAAATTCGTTGCCCTGGGGACCACCTTCTTCTCCGGCCTCTTTCTGGCGGCGCTGGGCGGCTATGGCTACACCCGGTGGCTCTTCCCCGAGCCTCTGGAGATCGGCCGCTTCGCCCTGCTCAACCTTCTCCTCTTCCTCGAACTCCTGGTCTATGTGGCCCTGACCCTTCTGGCGAGCACCCTGGCCCGTTCTCAGGCGGCCGCGGCCGGCCTGGCCGCCGCCTTCTTTGCCCTCCTCCTCATCCCCGGTGCCTTTCCCCAGATCGGCCGTTACCTGCCGGGGGAACTGGCTTCCTGGG
The DNA here is from genome assembly GCA_049970175.1 of Chloroflexia bacterium. GTDB lineage: Bacteria > Chloroflexota > Chloroflexia > DTKN01 > DTKN01 > JASFBA01. Next base: position 15,976 of record JBMFNL010000041.1, on the reverse strand, counting down.
GAATCCGGTTGCTCCTGGCCGGATCGGAGGAGCCGGCCTGGAGCGCCCTGGGAATCAGCCTGGGCCTCGTTGCCCTGGCCCTTCTGGGGGCCTGGGCCGACTTGCGCCGGCAGGAGATTTGAGACGATGTCCTCCCCCTGGGTCCGGCCGGCCCTGCTCCAGGAGGCGGCCGGCCGGCGTGTCCGCTGCCTGACTTGCGAGCGGCGTTGCCTCCTTTCGCCCGGCGATACGGGCTGGTGCCGCACCCGCCGCAACCTGGACGGCACCCTCTATACCCTGGCCTACGGGGCGGTCTCCTCCCTTTCGGCCAACCCCATCGAGAAGAAGCCGCTCTACCACTTTTACCCCGGCACGGTGGCCCTGACCGCGGGCAGTTGGAGTTGCAACTTTGACTGCCCCTGGTGCCAGAACTGGGACATCAGCAAACGCCCGCCTCCCTCCCGGCCCGAGTACACCTCGCCCGAGGCCTTTATCGAACTGGCCGAACGCGCCGATTGCGCCGGCACCTCCATCAGTTTCAACGAGCCGACCCTCTCCCTGGAGTGGTCGCTGGAGGTCTTTCGCCTGGCCCGGGCCCGGCGGCTCTACAACACCTTTGTCACCAACGGCTATATGACCGAAGCGGCGCTGGCGGCGCTGATCGAGGCCGGCCTGGACGCCGCCAATGTGGATGTCAAGGGCGATGCTGCCTCCGTGCGCCGGTATTGTGGGACCGATGTGGAAGTGGTCTGGCGCAACTGCCGGCGCATCCGTGAGGCGGGCGTCTGGCTGGAAATCACCACCCTGGTCATCCCCACGGTCAACGATGCCGAGGAGGTGTTGCGGGGGATCGCCCGGCGCATCGCTACGGAGTTGGGGCGGGAGGTCCCCTGGCACGTCACCGCCTACTACCCGGCTTATCGCTTCACCGCCCCGCCGACGCCCCGGTGCACCCTGGAACGGGCCTGGGAACTCGGCCGGGAGGAAGGGTTGAAGTACGTTTACATAGGCAACATTCCGGGCCACCCGGGCGAACACACCCGTTGCCCCGGCTGCGGGACCCTCCTCATCGAGCGGGCCGGCCTGGTCGTGCGGGCGAACCGGCTGGAGGGGGGAAGGTGCCCGCGTTGTGGGGAGGCCGTCGCCGGGGTCTGGTAGGCCGGCCTACCACAGTCCCGGCAGCAGGGCCTTGCGTTCCGGCGGATAGTCGGGAAAGTGCTCCCGGTACCAGCGATGGTGGGCCCGGGCGCGGGGGGCCAGGTTGGCCGTCGTCCACACGGCAAAGGCCAGCCCCGGAAGCGACCAGGTGGCCAGGGCCCAGCCCGTCCACTCCACGATTTCCCCCAGGTAGTTGGGGCAGGAGACCCAGCGGTAGAGGCCGCCGTAGGGAATGCGGTAGCCGTTTTCGCCCGGCCAGCGCAGGCTAATGGTCGGCCTGGCGGTTGATGACCAAGCCGGCCAGGAAGAGCGCCAGCCCGGCCGGGAAGCGGGGGTCCCGAAACCAGGTCGGCGGATAGCCTTCGGAAAGGGAAAAGAGGTAGCGGCCGTTCAGGTAGGCGTTGACGACGTTGAAGAAGGCGCCCATCCCCGCGATGACCAGCGGCATCGGGCGGGAGCGGCTGCGTCGGGTCCAGGGGTAGATGAAGGCGCGGTGGAGGTAGTGGGCTTCCCATAGCCCGAGAAAGGCCCAGGAGACGGGCGAATCCCGGTGGCGGCCCAGGGGGAGGAGGAGGGCGAAGACGAGCGCGGCCGGCGCTTCCATGAGCACCCAGCCGGTGCGGTCGGGCAGGACCGGCCCCCAACCCCGGCGGACGTGCCGGCCGTAAGGGGCGGTGAAGAAGAAGAGCAGGGAGGAGACCAGGCCGGCCAGGACGAGCCAGAGGGCCAGGAGAATTTCGTACAGGGCGGATTCGCTCATCTTTCCTCCTGGAGCGGGGGGAAGAGGGGTAGCCGGCCGGCTTCGGCGAACCAGCGCAGGGTATCCCGAATCGTCTCCCGGAACGGCCGCGGCCGGTAAGCAAGGTCGCGGCCGGCCCGCTCGTGGCTGACCTGTCGGTTGCTGTCCAGGGCTTCGATGGCCGTCCGGGTGAAGAGCGGCCGCATCCGCAGGAGGCGTGCCGCCAGGGTGGCCGGCGGGGCCACCAGACGGGCCAGGCCCAGGGGGACGACCAGGCGTGGTGCGGGGACGCCGGTGAATTCCTCGACCAGGGCGGCGATCTCCGGCAGGGCTACCCAGTGGCCCGAGAGGAGGTAGCGTCCTCCCGGTGGGGCGACCTTTTCCGCCCGCAGCGCCGCGGCCACCACGTCGCGCACGTCCACCCAGTCAAAGCCGCCGGCCACCAGGGCCGGCAGTTTCCCCTGGGCCAGGTAGAGGAGCACCTGCCCAAAGTGCGAGGGCCGGAAGTCGTAGGGGCCGACGATGGCGGTGGGGTAGAGAATCACCGCATCCAGGCCGCGGGCCATCCCCGCCCGTACTTCCCGTTCTCCCGCGGCTTTGGAACGGCTGTAGGGCGAGGCCCGGCGGGAATCCACGAGCGGCCGGGATTCGTCCACCGGGAGGTCCAGCGGCTCCTGTTCCAGGGCGTGGATCGAACTGAAGTGAATCAGGCGGCGCACCCGGCACTCCAGGCAGGCCTGGACAACGTTGCGGGTGCCCAGGACGTTGATCTGCTCCAGAAGCGGCCATTCGCCTCCCAGGATGGAGATGTAGGCGGCGGTGTGGTAGACCACCTCGGCCCCGGCAAAGGCCCGGCGCAGCGTCTCCAGGTCGCGGACGTCTCCCGTGACGACCTTCAGGTCCAGGCCCTCGACGGCCCGCCGGTCCCGATGCACCATCGCCCGGACGGGCCGGCCGGAGGCGAGCAGGGCGCGCAGGAGGTTTCCTCCCACGTGGCCGGAGGCCCCGGTGACGACGACGGTCATCGTCTCCCCCGGAAAGTTGCCACGCCGCCGGGTGCGGGGAGGACCTTCCGGTCCCCGATCGCCGGGCCTAACGGCGTGCTGGGGAAACCGCCGGCTGCGAGAGGAGAATCGGCGGCCCTGGAGGAATAGGGACGGCAAGCCATCGCGCACATCCTGAAGCCGCTATCTTCCGGCCGGAACGGCCGGCCTACCCCTGCCGCTCCTCCTTCCGCCGACGGGCTTCGGCGATGGCCTGCTCGGCGATGTGGGCCGGCACCTCCTCATAGTGGTCGAACTGCATGTGCACCGTCCCGCGCCCGCCGGTCATCGAGCGCAGATCGGTGGCGTAACGCTGCACCTCGGCCAGGGGGACGTGGGCGTGGATGACCGTCTTGCCGCCGTCCAGCGGCTCCATCCCCAACACCCGCGCCCGCCGGCTGTTCAGGTCGCCCATGATGTCGCCGGTATAGCCCTCCGGGACGGTGACATCCACCAGCATGATCGGCTCCAGGAGCACCGGGTCGGCCTGGGCCTGGCCCTGCTTGAAGGCCTGGGAGGAGGCGATCTTGAAGGCCAGTTCGGAGGAGTCCACCGGGTGTTCTTTGCCGTAAAAGACTGCCACCCGCACCCCCACGACCGGATACCCGGCTACCACCCCTTCCTGCATGGCCTCGCGGACGCCCTTTTCCACGCCGGGGATGTACTGCTTGGAGATGACCCCGCCCACGATTTCGTTGACAAACTCGAACTCGGTCTGGTTATAGTCCAGCGGCTCCAGCCGCAGGTGTACTTCGGCGAATTGCCCACGCCCGCCGGTCTGCTTCTTGTGGCGATAGACCGTCTCCACCTGTTTACGAATCGTTTCCCGGTAGGGCACCAGCGGCAGGTCCGCCACCACGTTGACGTCGAACTTGCGCTTGATGCGCTCCACGGCGATCTGGACGTGCGATTCGCCCATGCCGGAGAGGAGGATTTCCCCGGTCTGCGGCTCGCGCCCGGTGCGCAGGGTGGGGTCCTCTTCCAGAATTCGGGCGAGGGCCGTGCCCATCTTATCCAGGTCGGCTTTGGTCTGGGGACGGATGGCGGCGGTAAAGACCGGCTCCGGGAACTCGATGGCCGGCAGGAGCAGCGGGCGATCGGCGGCGCAGAGGGTATCGCCGGTGGCCGTCTGGGAAAGTTTGGTGACCATGCCGATGTCGCCGGCGCCCAGTTGTTGGATGGCGATCTGCTCCTTGCCCCGGGTGATGTAGACGGCGCCGATGCGTTCTTCGGCGCGGCGGGCGGGGTTGTAGACCCGGGAGTCGCTGTAGAGGACGCCGCTGTAGACGCGGAAGAAGGACTGCCGGCCCACATAGGGGTCGGCCAGCGTTTTGAAAACCTGGGCGGCCAGCGGGCCGGTGTCGCTGGGCCGGAGTTCGATGCCCTTGTCCTGGAGGAGGTCCGTAGCCTGGACGGCCGGACTTTCGGCCGCCGAGGGGAAGCAGCGCAGGAGGGTGTCCAGGAGCGGCTGGACGCCGATGTTCCGCGTGGCCGAGCCGCACAACACCGGCACGATCGTCCCGTTCCGAATTCCCCGGCGCAGTCCCTGGCCGAGTTCCTCTTCGCTCAACTCCTCGCCCTCCAGGTACTTTTCGATCAGGGCGTCCTCGGTCTCGGCGATCTTCTCGATCAGGGCCAGGCGGTACTCTTCGACCTGCGCCTGCATTTCTGCCGGGACCTCGCCCTCCTCGAACCGGCCGTCGCGCCGGTCGCTGTAGACAAGGGCTCGCCGGCGTAGGAGGTCCACGACTCCCCGGAAGGACGATTCGGCCCCGATGGGCAGTTGGAGGGGAAGCGCGGCCCGGCTGAGCATCTTCTGGACCTGTTCGAGGGTGCGGAAGAAATTGGCGTTGTCGCGGTCCATCTTGTTCAGGAAGATCAGGCGGGGCAGGTTGCGCCGGCCGGCCAGGGTCCAGGCCGTCTCCGATCCCACCTCCACGCCGGAGGCGGCACAGAGGACCAGGACGGCCCCGTCCACCACCCACATGGCGGCATAGACCTCGCCCAGGAAGTCGGCGTAGCCGGGGGTATCGAGCAGGTTGACCTTCGCCTCGGCCCATTCCAGGGGCAGAAGGGTGGTGTTGACCGACATACGGCGTTTCAATTCCTCGGCGTCGTAGTCGGAAACGGTGTTGCCCTCGTCCACGCTGCCCAGTCGGCTGATCGCGCCGCTGTCGTAGAGCAGGGCCTCGGCCAGGGAGGTCTTGCCGGCCCCCCCATGTCCGAACAGGCCTACGTTATAAATCCGATCGGTCGGGTACGTTTTCATTCATCTACCTCCATACGTTTCGGTTTTGGACACGTGCCGGTTGCCTTCAACAGGTCCAGGAGCACCTCTTCCGTCGGGTTCCTCCTGCCCGCCGGGGCACCCGCCCTGGTGCGGCCGGGAGAGGGGATATTCCCGAAAAGCGGGGTGAGACCCGAAACGGCCGGCATTCGGCCTCCCATTATACCGCAATCTGCGCATCGGTCAAAAGGCGTTCAGCCGCGATAACCCAGCGGCTGGATCAAGAGAAAACGGGCCGCCTGCGAACCCACGTTCTCCCAACCATAGTCCGTGCCGTTGCGGATGTAGAGGCTATCGCCGGACCGCAGGTCGTAGGTCTCTTCTCCCACATAGCAACGCAGTTCTCCTTCCAGCAAAAAAAGCAGGGCCCGTCCCTCCCGTGGGGCGCGGCGGCGGCTCTTTCCCTGGGGAGCCACGACGGCCTCGAAGACGTCGGGGTGAAATTCTCCCTCCGGAAGGAGGGCCTCCACCTGGAGTTTTTCCCCCGTTGCTTCCAACCGGCGACGTTCGGCAGCCCGAATCACCTCCACGGCCGGGGCTTCCTCGCTGGAGAAGAAATAGGTCATCGGCACGCCGAAGAAGTTGGCGATCTTGCGCAGGTTGGCGACCGATATGTTGACCCGGTCGCGTTCCAACCGGCTCAGAAAGGAGGGAGTCAGGTCGGCCCCCGTCGAGACATCGTGCAAGGTCAACTTGCGCTCCTGCCGCAGGGTCCGGATCCTCTCGCCCAGGGTTGGCATGGCATCACCTCCTTTTCCACCCCGGCCGCGTCCGGGGCAATTTTTCTATGATTGTACAATCCATTTCGTTTTTCGTCAAGTCGGCTTCGTTCATCCAAACGATCACCGCAGTGCACTTGACCCGGCCGGCCGTTGTGGTAAAATCAAAATGCAAGGGCCTTTCCCTCAGGGGTTTTCGCAGGAGGTTGAAGATGGGCATCAAGGAATACGGTCTGGTGCAGGTCGATCCGTACCGCTGGGACATCCCGCAGAGCGGGGACATGCGCGTTCCGGTGCGCATCTTTGCCGACCGGCGCCTGATGGAGCAGATCGCCCAGGACCGCAGCCCGGAGCAGGCCCGGAACGTGGCCACCATGCCCGGTATCGTCGGCCGTTCCCTGGCCATGCCCGATATGCACTGGGGCTACGGCTTCCCCATCGGCGGGGTGGCGGCGTTCGACCCGGAGCAGGGCGGGGTAGTTTCTCCCGGCGGCGTGGGGTATGACATCAACTGCGGCGTCCGCCTGGTGCGCAGCGACCTTTCGCTTGCCGATGTCGAGGGCAAGATCCGCGACCTGGTGGCCCAGTTGCACCGGGATGTGCCGGCCGGCGTCGGTTCCCGGGGCGACATCATCTCCGACCTGGCGCGAGCCCGGGGGGCCCTGGTCAAGGGGGCGCAGTGGGCCATCGAGCAGGGCTACGGCTGGCCCGAGGATGCCGAGCACTGCGAGGAGAACGGGGCCATGCCCGGCGCCGATCCGGAGATGGCCCGCCGCTACAGCCCCCGGGCCTTTGAGCGGGGACGCAACCAGTTGGGCACGCTGGGCTCGGGCAACCACTTTCTGGAGATCAGCGTGGTGGACGAGGTCTTTGACCCGGATACGGCCAAGGCCTTTGGCCTCTTCCAGGGGCAGATCGTGCTCCAGATTCACTCCGGCTCCCGGGGCTTTGGCCATCAGATCTGCGACGACTTCCTCAAGGTGCTGGGTGAGGCGGTGCGCAAGTACGGCATCTCCCTTCCGGACCGGCAACTGGCCTGCGCCCCGGTCAACTCCCCGGAGGGCCAGGCCTACTTCTCCTCGATGGCCTGCGCCGCCAACTACGCCTGGGCCAACCGTCAGTGTCTGACCCACCTGGCCCGCCAGGCCCTGGCCCACGCCCTCAAGAGCACGCCGGAGCGGCTGGGGCTTCGGCTGGTCTATGATGTGGCCCACAACATCGCCAAGATGGAAAGGCATCGGGTGAACGGCCAGGAGCGGTTGCTCTGCGTGCACCGCAAGGGGGCTACCCGGGCCTTCCCGGCCGGCCGGCCGGAACTGCCCCCCGCCTACCGTGAGGTGGGCCAGCCGGTGTTGGTGCCCGGCGATATGGGGCGGGCCTCCTACGTCCTGGTGGGCCTGCCCCAGGCGCTGGAGGAAACCTGGGGCAGCAGTTGCCACGGGGCCGGCCGCGTCCTCAGCCGGGCGGCGGCCATCAAGCGCGGCCAGGGGCGCAACATCCGCAAGGAACTGGAGGCCCGGGGCATCATCGTGATGTCCACGGAGAAGGACATCCTGGCCGAGGAGATGCCCGACGCCTACAAGGACGTCTCCAACGTGGTGGACGTGATGCATGGGGCCGGCCTGTGCCGCAAAGTGGTCCGCCTGCGGCCGCTGGGCGTGGTCAAGGGGTGACGGTGGACAGGTTGCGGGTATCGAGCAGCCGAATCGCCGACTTTTGCCGGCGCCACCGTATCCGTAAATTGTCCCTGTTCGGCTCGGTCCTGCGCGACGACTTCGGACCGAACAGCGATGTAGATGTACTGGTAGAGTTGGAACCAGGGCATGTGCCGGGTTTGATCCGCCTGGCCGGCATGGAGCAGGAACTGGCGGAATTGCTGGGCCGTAGAGTCGACATCAATACTGCACATTGCTTGAGCCGTTACTTCCAGGACGAGGTCCTTGCCGAGGCGGTGGTCATCTATGACGAAACATAACCCGCTGACTCTACAATCATCAGAGGACAAAAGTGGGTGAAGGGATCGTGGAAGACCTGGAAAGAGGACGGCGTCTCCTCACCACGCTCCAGGAGCGCGCCTTCCTGGTGGGCGTGGAACTGCGCGACGGAGCCGGCCCTTCCTGGCGGGCCGAGGATTCGCTGGAGGAACTCGTCCAACTGGCCCGCACGGCCGGGGTGGAGGTGGTCGGCCGGACCTTCCAGCGGCTGGACCGGCCCCATCCGGGCACCTTCCTGGGCCGGGGCAAAGTCAAGGAGATCGGCCGGCTGAAGGAGACGCTCCATTACGACCTGGTCATCGTGGATTACGAACTGACCCCCCGGCAGAGCACGGCCCTGGAGGAGGCCTGGGATGTGCGCGTGTTGGACCGCACCGGCCTGATCCTGGACATCTTTGCCCACCATGCCCAGACCGCTGAGGGGCGATTGCAGGTCGAACTGGCCCAGTACGAGTACCTCCTGCCCCGGCTGCGCGGCCGCTGGACGCACCTCTCGCGCCAGGGGGTAGGTGGCGTGGGGCTGCGCGGCCCCGGCGAGACGCAACTGGAGGTGGATCGCCGCCAGATTCGCCGGCGCATCACCCTGCTCAAGGAGAAACTGCACGAGGTCCACACCCACCGCGAACTCTACCGGGCGCAGCGCCGGCGGAGCGGCATCCCCATCGTCTCCCTGGTCGGCTATACCAACGCCGGCAAGTCCACCCTGCTGAACGCCCTCTCGGGGGCCGGTGTGTATGTGGCCGATCAACTCTTTGCCACGGTAGATCCCACCACCCGAAGGGTCAACCTGCCCGGCGGGCGGGAAATCCTCGTCACCGACACCGTCGGCTTCATCCAGCGCCTGCCGACGACCCTGGTGGCCGCCTTCCGGGCCACCCTGGAGGAGATCCGCGAGGCCGATGTGCTGGTGCATGTGCTGGACATCAGCCATCCCAACGCTCCGGAGCAGGCCGAGACGGTGCAGCGGGTCCTGAAGGAACTCCAGGCCGGCGATATCCCCTGCATCGTCGCTCTGAACAAGGTGGACCGGCTGGGGCCGGCCGCCGAGGAGGAAGTGGCCTCCCTGTCGGAGGAACTGGCCATCCCCGCCGAGTACGTGGCCATCTCCGCCCTGCGCGGCTGGGGGCTGGATGCCCTGCTCCGTCGCATCGAGGAGGTCCTGGACCGGGAGACCGTCCCTCTGGAAGTCACCATCCCCTACAACCGCCACGACCTGGCGGCCCTTTTCCACGAACGGGGACACGTCGGCGTCGAGGAATACCGCGAGGAGGGGGTCTACATCCGCGGCCGGCTGCCCCGCCGCTACATCTACGCCTTTGCTCACCTCCGGCCGGCGGCCGGGGAATGAACCCGCCGGCAGTCCGCAAGGCACATCCGCGGATGGGCTCTCGGCTTCGGCCATGGGGTGAGAGCGATGACCGACCACCTGGGGCGAGCGCGAATCGGGGCTGGAGTCGCCCTCATCCTCCTGCTCATCTCCTCCCCGAGTTGCCTCTCCCCGACCTCCGCGCTCCCTACTACCCTCTCCAACGACCTCCCGCTTCCTTCCGACTGGGATGTAGCCTCCGCGGCCCTGGCCGATGTGACCGGCGACGGCCTGCCGGAGTGGGTGCTCCTGGTCTGGCGGCCCTGGCGAGACTGGCCCATCCAGCGCTGGTCCTCCCTTCCCAGCCCCATCGCGGACTTTCATGACGCGGCCGGCCGGAGTTGCCACCTCATCCTGCTCGACCCCGCCGCCGGACGCGAACTCTGGGCCGGCTCGGCCCTGCCTGTGCCGTTCCTGGCCCTGGCGGTTCGGGATGTGGACGGCGACGGGCGCAACGAACTCGTTGCTCTGGAGGGCACCTACGCCGCCGGACGCTTCGGCCCGGCCACCTACGTGGATATCTGGCGCTGGAACGGTTTCGGTTTCTCCCTGGAGGGGCGTTTCCCCACCCCGGCCATATTGTTTGACGGGCCGAGGAATCGGTGATACACTGAATATCACCTATCCCCCGAAGGAGGTGTCCGATGAAGGTCAAACCGGTCCTGGTCGCATCGCTCTTGGCCCTTTTGCTTTCCTGTGCCCCGCCGCCGTCTCCTACGGCCGGCCCGATTCCAACCCCGGTTTCGCCGACGGCTTCCCCTGTTCCTCCACCGACACCCGCACCGTCCCCGCGGCCAGCGTCCACCCCGGCCCCGTCGCTCGGCGCCCTGCCCACTCCGCCGCCGATTCAGCGTGCGCCGGGCTTTGCCACCTACCGGCCGATCCCGGTCGCTTTGCCCGCAGCCTACCCGGGGTACGCCCTGCCGGTGGACGTCGAGGCTCTGGGCAACTACGACCGGTTTACCTTCAGCGAGGCACAGCGGGCACTGCTGGCGCAAAACGGCTTTGTCGTCGCGCCGGCCACATGGCTGGAGTTTTATCCGCTGTATGAGAGCACCCGCTATCAGGACCTCCCCGTCTTCATCACCACCGATTCGGTCTATCACGTCTATCACCTGATCTTTGACAAGATGCTGCGCGACCTGGAGCGGGAGTACTTTGAGCCGGCCATCCGCGCCCTCACCGCGGCCTGCCTCAAGTCCGCGCAGGACCTCTATGCCGAACTTCGGGGGACGGCTTTGGAAAGGGATGCCCGCAGCGTCGTGGCCTATTTTGCCGTGGCCGATGCCCTCATCAACCCCCAGGCCGTTACCCCGCCGGAGGTGGCCGATCTGGTATCGGCGGAACTGGCCCTGATCGAGGCCCACCGGGGGCCGAATGCCAGCCCGATCTTCAGCCAATACTGCCCGAGCCGCTGCCACCCCTGTGCCAGCACGCCCGAGTGCAGCCGGGAACCTTGTCTTTGCGAGGACTATTCCCAGTACCTCCCTCGCGGCCATTACAACCGCAGCGAACAACTCCAGCGTTACTTCCGCGCCATGATGTGGTACGGCCGCATCAATATGCGCCTGGCACAGCCGGACGAGACCCGGATGGCGCTGCTCATCACCTACATCCTGCGTAACACCCGGGTGGCCGGCCGGCCGGCCGCCGAGGTCTGGGCGCAGGTCTATGACCCCACCGCCTTCATCGTGGGCAAGGCGGACGACCTGGGCTTTCACGAGTACGGCGCGATCTGGGATGCCATCTTCGGCCCCGATGCTCCGGCCTCGGCCGTGGCCGATGGGGCCAAATTCGCGGCTTTTGTCGCCGCCGCCCGGCAACTTCCGCCTCCCCAGATCAACTCGATGTGGGTCTATATCTGGGAAGACGAGGAGGAAGTGACCCAGGGCTTTCGCTTTATGGGCCAGCGCTTTGTCCTGGATGCCTACATCTTCGAGCAACTGATCGAGCGCGAGGTCGAGGGGCGCCGGCTGCCCAAAGGGCTGGACGTGCTGGCGGCGATGGGCTCCGAGGAGGCCTATGCCATCCTCGAGGAGATGGGGGAGACGGCCTACTACCGCTATCCGGAGCAAATGGCCAAGTTGCGCCGGGAAATCTCGGCCCTGCAACTCGATTCTTGGACCCAGAACCTCTACTGGGCCTGGCTCTATGCCCTCCAGCCCCTGATCGAGCCGAAGGGAGCGGCGTACCCGGCCTTTATGCAAACCCAAGCCTGGACGCGCAAGGACCTCCATACCGCGCTGGGCTCCTGGACCGAACTGAAGCACGACACCATCCTCTACGCCAAGCAGGTGATGGCCGAGATGGGGGGTGGGCCGCCGCCGACGCCGCCCCGTGGTTGGGTCGAGCCCAATCCGGAGGCCTACGCCCGCCTGCTGGCCCTGGCGCAGATGACCCGCGACGGGTTGGAGAGCCGGGGCCTCCTGAGCGAAAACGTCCGCCTCAACCTCCGGCGTCTGGAGGACCTCCTGACCTTCCTTTTGGACGCGGCCCAGCGCGAGTTGGCCGGCCAGAGCCTTTCCGACCAGGACTATGAGCGCATCCACTACTACGGAGGGGAGTTGGAGGCCATCACCCTGGCCGCGGCCGATCAGGAGGAAATCGGAGGGTCGCCCTTCTTCGAAGAGGAGGAGCAGGCGGCACTCGTGGCCGACGTGGCCACCGATCCTCATGGCCAGGTCCTCGAAGAGGCCGTCGGCCGGGTTTTTGAAATCTATGTGGTCATTCCGGACGGTGTCGGCGGGCTGCACATCGCCCGGGGCGGGGTCTTTTCCTACTACGAGTTTCCCTGGCCGATGGACGACCGCCTGACCGATGAGAAATGGCGGGCCATGCTGTCCTCCGGCCAGGTGCCCGATCGGCCGGCGTGGACGGCCATGTTTATCGGGGAATAGGTGGGTGAGGTAGATTCACAGAGAAGTGAGGTATAAGATGCAAACCTGGCGTCATCCGGGTGGAAAACTGCGGGAACTGGGCCCACAGGCCCTCACCGACGTCGAACTCCTGGCCGTCCTGATCGGCACGGGGGTTCGGGGCCGGCCAGCCGAGGCCATTGCCCAGGAGGTCGTGGACTGCTTTGGTTCTCTATCCGGCATATCCAGGCAGCCCCTGGAAGCCTTCTTACGCTTCAAGGGCCTGTCCGATGTGAAAATCCTTCGCATTGCCGCCGCGCTAGAGATCGCTCGCCGTATCGCCAAGGAGGGCGCTCGTGGCGAAGAAAAGCAAACTCCCTGAGAAAGGCACCCGCATGCCAGACATCCGGGAGACCGAACTTGACCAGGCCGTGTCCGAATACCTGGCGGCGATCCAATCCCTGAACAGCGAATCAGCCCGGTCGCAGCGTTTCACCTTGCTGTTGAACAGGCTCTTTGGGCTCCAACCCGGTTTCATCGAGGACTATGTGGCCGGCGTGGAGAAGTACGTGAAAGTACGCCAGAAAGACGCTATCCTCAGAGGCCGGGCCGACGAGTTGTTCGGCAACGTGGTCATCGAGTTCGAGCGGGATTTGACGGCGGCCGGCAAGCAGGCCGAGGCCGAAGGCCAACTCAAGAAGTACGTGGCCTGCCTGTGGTCCCAGGAGCCGGTGGACCGACGCACTCGTTACCTCTGCCTGGCGGCCGACGGCCTCCTCTTTACCGTCTACACACCTGTTTTGGACCTCCCCAACAAAGCGACCGTCTCACCCGAAGACGTGCGGCTGGAGGTCGTGGAGCGGATAGATGCCGCCCGGCTGGAGCCACCCAGGGAGTTCTACTTCTGGCTAGACCGCTACCTGCTGCGGCGGGAGATTCTCGCCCCCCGCAGCGAGAACATCGTCAAGGATTTTGGGCTGCGTAGCCACGCTTTCCAGGTGGCAGCCCAGAGCCTGATGAGCCTGTGGAAGAGGCTCAAGGGACAGCCGGAGTTCGCCGTCGTTTACGAAGCCTGGGAAAAGTATCTGCACATCGTCTACGGGAGTGCCCTGGCCGACGACGAGCTATTCGTCCGCCACACCTACCTGGCGACTCTGGCCAAGCTGATGGCCTGGGCCCGCCTCACAGAAGGCAAAACATTGCCTGAAACCCAGGCGATATTGGAAGGCCAGTTCTTCAAAGAACAGGGCATCGAGAACTTCCTGGAAGAGGATTTCTTCTCCTGGCCGGCCCGAGGTGAGGCGCACAAGACCGGGGTAGAACTCGCTCACCTGCTCCTGGGGCTCTTGCGCAACTACAACCTGCGAGAACTTTCCGAGGACGTGCTGAAGTCACTTTACCAGGAACTCGTGGATCCCAAGACCCGCCACGATCTGGGCGAGTACTACACCCCCGATTGGCTGGCCGGCCGCATGGTACACAGGCTGCTGCAAGAGCGGCCGCGGGCTGCGCTCCTCGATCCGGCCTGTGGCTCCGGCACCTTCCTCTACCAGGCCGTGCGGGAGAAACGGCGCGTGTTGGGGGACCTGGCTGAAACCCTGGAGCACGTCTTGGACGCTGTGGTGGGGGTGGACATCCACCCTCTGGCCGTCATCGTGGCCAAGACCAACTACCTCCTGGCCCTGGGCGATCTGTTGCGGAAACGGCGTGGCAAGATCGCCATTCCCATCTACCTTGCGAATGCGATTCGCCTGCCGGAGTGGGAAGCCCAACCAACCCTGTGGATGCAACTGCCCGGCTACCGCATCGAACTGGACGGGCAGACCATCTATCTCCCCGAAAAGCTGCTGGACCGGCCCGCCTTGTACGATCAGGCGATTGAGGCGGCACGCGAGTTCGCCGTGCAGTGGGCCGGGCGGGCGGCAAACGAGGGCCATTTCCTGAACTACCTGGCGGCCCACCACCCGGCCCTGGCCGCCGACGAAACCCTGGCCCGCGCCCTCTTCGCTATCGCTGAAGCCCTGCGACATTTCATCGAGACCCGGCGGGACACCATCTGGGCCTTTGTGCTCAAGAACGCCTACAAGCCCCTCTTCCTGAAGGGTCGCTTTGATGTGGTCATCGGCAATCCCCCCTGGTTGTCCTATCGCTACGTGGAACAACTCGACTACCAGCGCTTCCTCAAGGACCTGGTCACCCAGACCTATCGGCTTCTTTCCGGCAAAGCCGAGTTGATCACCCAGATGGAACTGGGCACCCTGTTTCTGTTGCGGGCAGCCGACCTTTACCTGAAAGAGGGCGGCAGCATCGCCTTCGTCCTGCCGCGCAGCATCTTCTCCGCCGATCAGCACGATGCCTTGCGCCAGGGCACGTTCAAGGGCGTGCGCCTGGACTGGACCGAACTATGGGACCTGGAGAGCGTGGAGCCACTGTTCAACGTCCCGGCGTGCGTGCTGTTTGCGGCCAAGACCTCTCCCCTACCCCCTGTATCCCCCTTCCCCTCCCCTGCCAGGGGAGGGGAAGGGGGGCTGGGGGGATGGGGAGAGGTCATCCCCGGCCAGGTCCTCTCCGGCTCCCTCCCCCGCCGCAACGCCGGCCTGCCCGAAGCCGAGGCGGAACTGAAGGTTGAGGACGTGCAGTTCTTCCTCAACCGCCGGGGTAAACGCTCCTTCTGGGGTACGGCCGAAGGTGCTGAGAGCAAAGCCAGCTACTATCGCGGGCGCTTCTACCAAGGGGCGACCATCGTCCCCCGCTCGTTCTGGTTCGTGGAGATCGCGCCCTCGCCCCTGGGCTTTGACCCCAACCTGCCACCGCTGGTGACCTCGCAGCGGGCGCAGGAGCAGGCCAAGGACGCCTATCAGGGCATCGTCTTCAAGGGCAGCGTGGAAAGCCGCTTTCTCTACGCCACCCTGCTCTCCACCGACCTCCTGCCCTTCGGCCACCTGGACTACCGGCTGGTGGTGTTGCCCATCGAGCCGGCCGGGAATGGCTACAACCTGCTCACCGCCGACCAGGCCCGGCGGCGGGGCTACCTCCGGCTGGCGGAGTGGCTGGAGCGAGTGCAGGCGGAGTGGGAGAAACGGCGCGGGGCGAAGGCGGAGAGGGTGGATGCGCTGGAATGGCTAAACTACCGCCGTAAACTCGTAACCCAGAATCCTCAAACCATCTACCGGGTTATCTACCCGACATCTGCCACCTATGTTTGCGCCTGCGTTGCGCAGAATCGCCCCATCGAGTTTGAAAGGGGTGGGCAAACTGTGCAAGCAATGGGCTTCCTGGTGGATTGTGTGACCTATAGCCTGGAAACCCAGGACGAAAGCGAAGCCTACTATCTGGCAGCGATTCTCAATGCGCCCCTTACTGACAAGCTGATCAAGCCCGCCCAGGCCAGAGGGCTCTGGGGCCCTCGGCACATTTGCAAGAAAGTCCTTGACCTGCCCATTCCCCGGTTCGACCCAGTGCAGCCGGAACATCGGCGGCTGGCGGAGTTGGGGAAGGCGTGTAGCGAGCGGGTGGCGGAGTGGCTATCGGCCGGCGGGCCGGGGAAGACACGCAGTATCGGCCGGCTGCGGGGCATGGTGCGGGAGATGCTGAAGGAGGAATTGGGGGAGATAGATGAGTATACGAAACGGGTTTTGGACATGGGTAAGGTGACGCTGTGATGTCGTGGGGTTACAACCGCGTGGCCGTGCTGGGGGAGAAGCGCACGACACGGATTTTGAACACGGATACACGGATAGAGAGGCCAGGACGGTGCGGGGGCGCAACCCGGGTCTGTGCCGGGGGGAGAAGCGCACGACACGGATTTTGAACACGGATACACGGATAGAGAGGCC
>JBMFNL010000040.1:0-28972 GCA_049970175.1 Chloroflexia bacterium | reverse complement strand
TGGGAGAGGGGAGAGGGGGCTAGGGGGTGAGAGGTGAGGGTCAGCCGGACCGACCTCCTACGATTCGACACCTTTGGGACACACCCCGCTGACATCCTCCCATCGCTCGTTCTGGCACGAATGTAGGTTGCGTAGCGACTTGGGTCGAGTAGCGTAGCGTATCGAGACCGGCGTATCGAAACCCGGCGGGTTGAGTAGCACGTAGCGCGTATCGAAACCCGGCGGCCGGAAACGCTGTTGAGATGGCGGGGGACGGCCGTCGCGGAGGCGATTTTGGGCCCGGTGCGGCCGGCCCAAGGCCGCTAGTAAAGGCATGGGTGGGATGGATGAACGGATGTCAGTTTTCCTGAACCTGAATCCGCCCGGCGCCGGCATAGATGAGGAACGTTTCCCGGCGCAGCCGGCCGATCAGGGTGCAGCGGCCGCGTTCGGCCAGTGCCACCGCCAGCGAGGTCGGCGCGGAGAGGGAGCCCACCACCGGCACCCCCAGGCGCAGGGCCTTGGCCACCATCTCGTGGCTGGCCCGGCCGGTGGTCAGCACAACCCGGTCGGACAGCCTCAGGCCGCGGATGAGCGCGGCCCCCAGCACCTTGTCCAGGGCGTTGTGCCGGCCGATGTCCTCGGCCGCCACGAGCGGGGTGCCGTCGGCGGCGTAGAGGCCGGCCCCGTGCACCGCCCCGGCGCGCCGATACACGCCGGGGAGCGTCCGCAGATGGGCGGCCATCCGCAAGATCGCCTCGGGCGGCAGCCAGGGCGCCTCGTCCCCGGGCAACGCCGGCAGTTCCAGCGCCTCCAGGTCCACCTCGACGCTGCCGCAGCCGGAGAGGACCCGCCGCAGGCCCCGGGCCGTTTCCCGCACCCCCTTGGGACGCACCTGCAGACGGACGACGGCCCCCGGACTCTCCGACGGCCTCGCCGGCTCATCCCGACAATAGTGCACCACGAGGATGTCCGGGAAGGAAGCGACCCATCCCTCGCTCAAGCAAAACCCTACCGCCAGTTCGCGTTCCCACCCGGGCAGGGACATGAGGACGGCCACCGGCCGGCCGTTCACCTCCACGGTCAGCGGCCGCTCCACCGGGACGGCCGTCTCCACCGCCCCGGCGCCCTCCGGGCGCACCTGCAGCGCCGTGTGGCGCACAACCGCGTTCGACCTTTCCGCTTCAGAAGGCATCGATAAACTTCAGAATCTGGGCCTGGCTGAAGACCGGACCGTCTATGCAAACGTAGCGTTCGCCGATGTTGCAGCGGCCGCACTTGCCCAGGCCGCACTTCATCTTCATCTCCAGGGTGGTGTAGATCTGCTCCGGGGCAAAACCCTGCTTCTGCAAAAGTTGGGTGACGAACTTGATCATGATCGGCGGGCCGCAGGTGATGGCGATGGCGTTTTTCGGCGAAGGGGAAACTTTGGCCTGGAGTTCGGTCACCAGGCCGACGTTGCCCGCCCAGGTCTCGTCCCCCACGTCCACGGTGACGTGGAACTCGGTATCGGGGGCGGAAGCCCACTCTGCGTACTCCTCGCGAAAGACCAGGAGGTTGGGGGCGCGGGCGGCGGCCAGGATGGTGAGGTGGCCGTAGTCGGCGCGACGGTCCAGGGCGTACTGGATGACCGGACGCAGCGGGGCAAAGCCGATGCCACCGCCGATGATGACCAGATTCTTGCCGCGGAAATCTTCCATCGGGAACCAGTTGCCCATCGGGCCGCGGATGCCCACCGGGGCGCCTTCCTCCAGGCCGTGCAGGGCCGAGGTGACCGTGCCCACGCGGGCGATGGCGAACTCGAGTTCAGGCGAACGGGCCGGCGTGCCGGCCAGCCCAAAGGGCACCTCGCCCACGCCGAAGGCGGAGAGGAAGGCGAACTGGCCGGGCTTGTAATCGGCAAAGGCGGCCCGGCCGAATTCGTCCTCCAGGCGCACGCGCAGGAGTTTGATGCCCTCGGCCAGGTCGCGCACTTCTACCAGCGTGCCCACATAGGGGAGAAACGGGTTGCTCATTCCGGCTTTGCCTCCTCGCCTCTCCGGGCCCGAACGGCCACTTCCTCCAGCACCTCCGTCAGGTCGATGTTCACCGGGCACTGGGCCACGCAGCGACCGCAGCCGGTGCAGAGGAGCGTGCCGCCGTAGCGCCAGGGAAAGTAGGAATACTTGTGGTAGAAGCGGTTGCGCAGGCGCGCGCCACGGGTCGGGCGGGGATCATGGCCGCTGGCTTCGATGGAATAGTGCTTGGAGGTGCAGGCATCCCAGGCCCGCAGCCGTTCCACATGCCCGCCCGCCCCCCGGTCCCGGATGTCGAAGCAGTAGCAGGTGGGGCAGTTGTAGGTGCAGATCTTGCAGCCCAGGCAGCGTTCCCCCAGCCGCATCCAGTAGTCGTCGCCAAAGACGCTCCGCCACTCCTCCGGGGAGGGACAAGGGAAGGGGGGCAGTTCCGGCGCCTGCGGCACAAAGGGTTGCTCCAGGGCCGTCCCGCCGGCCGAAGCCAGCAGTTGCTCCCCGCGCTCCGTCAGCGCCTCGGCGATGTAGGAGCCGTCGTCCTCGTACAGGATCACGTCCATGTTCGCCGTGCCGATGGGGGACCCGCCGACGGTGGTGCAGAAGCACTCCGGGGTGGGGATGCGCATGCAGGCCAGGCCGACGATGGCGGTGTTCTTCCGGCGCTCCTGCCAGTAGAAATCGGCCGGCTCCCCCAGGAAGAGGGCGTCCATCGAGGTGAGTGCGGCGGCATCGCAGGGGCGGATGAAGAAGAGGACCTGCGGCCGGCCCACCTCCGGCAGTTCCAACCGGACGGTCCTCTTCCCCCGCCGGATGTGGAAGAGCGTCTCGGTGGCGGGGAAAAAGAACTCTTTGAGGCTATTGACCGGCCGGCCCACCTCCAGGTCAACTTCCGAAGGCGAACTGATTTCCTGGAGAAAGGTCCTTTCCCCGAAGCGCACCGGGGCAACGACGCGGTTCTCCCGAAGCCAGCGGCCTACCCCGGCCAAAAGTTCGTCTCTGGACAACCGGCGTTGGGGCATCGTTCACCTCAAAGCACGAATCAACGGGGTTCCTCCAGTTCTTCCTTGCGGAAGGTCATAAAGGGCGCCAACGTTTCCGCGTCCATTCCGGCGCGGAAGGAAAAGGTCTGCCGCACCTCCTCGGCCAGGTAACGCTGGTAGAGAAAGACCGGGATGCCCATCGGGCAGACCCGCTCGCATTCGCCGCACTCGATGCAGCGCCCGATCAGGTGGTAGGCGCGGAGGACGTGGTAGAACTCGTTTTCCGAGGGGGCGATGGCGATGCTCTCCCAGGGCGGGTCCAGTTTTTCGGCGATGCAGATTTCGCAGTAACACATCGGGCAGACCTGGCGGCAGGCGTAGCAGCGGATACAGCGCCGGAACTGCTCGGCCCAGAAACGCCGGCGCTCCTCGGGGGGAAGGGCAAGCAGGCGGGCCAGGTCGTCCGGCTGAGGCGGGGCGGCCGGCGTCTCCGGGAGTGCTCCCAGGAGGATGTCGTAGGTCGGCGGAGTGCGATCGGTGCAGGTGGCGCAGGCCCGTTTTCCCGGGATGCCGGGGCAGACCACACCGATGACATACACGACTTCGCGCCTGACCTGGTTTTCCAGGACCAGGACGTTGAGGGCGCGGGCGTCGCACGGCTTCAGGACCACGGCCACGGCCGGCGGCTCCTCGCCTCCCTGGGGCTTGAAGTCGAGGAGGTAGAGGGCCAGGTTGTGGGCGCAGCGCTCGTCGAAGAGGAGCCGGCCGGCCTCCTCCGCCGTCCGCGCCACCAGCGGGCGCACCTGGCCCCGCCGGCCCTCCTCGTAGCCGATCACCCGGGCAACGCGCCCGCTCTCCAGAAGTTCCCGGGCGATGCGGCGAAGGTCGTCGGTCACGTTCATGGCTCTTTCTCCCCCGATATACTTTCCGGCCGAATCCTGGGGCCCAGCCGGCGCACCTGCTCGGTGAAGTCGGCCACGACCTCGGCGAAGCGCGCTCCCTCCGAGGCCGAGACCCAGTCCAGGCGGAAGCGCTCCTTCTCCATCCCGAAGAATTCGAGCAGCCGATGGAAGAGGTGCAGCCGCCGGCGGGCGTGGTAGTTGCCCTCGCTATAGTGGCAGTCGCCCGGATGGCAGCCCAGGACGATCACCCCGTCCGCCCCCTCCAGGAAGGCCTTCATCGCCAGCATCGGGTCCACCCGGCCGGAACAGGGCACGCGGATGATGCGGATGTTCGGCGGGTAGGAGATGCGGGAGGTGCCGGCCAGGTCCGCCCCGGCGTAGGAGCACCAGTTACACAGGAAGCCGACAATTCTGGGTTCGAAGGTCATGCTGTGCCGCCTCCATTCACCGATTCATCTACCAGCGGCTCCGCGAACAGCGCCGTCACCTGTCCAACCAACTGTTGATCCGTAAACCCTTTCAGATTGATGGCCGCCCCCCGGCAGGCGTTGACGCAGAGGCCGCAGCCCTTGCACAGGCTGGGGTTGACGCGGGCCACCTCTTTGCCGCGCCGGGTGGTGGTCATCTCGATGGCCTTGTAGGGGCAGACCTGGACGCACAGCCGGCAGGCCACGCACTCGCGCTCGTTCACCTCGGCCACCATCGGGCTGGAGACGAGCATTTCCTTGGAGAGCACGCCCACCACCTTGACGGCGGCGGCGCCGGCCTGGGCCACCGTGGCCGGGATGTCCTTGGGGCCGGTGGCGCAACCGGCCAGGAAGATGCCGTCGGTATTGGTCTCCACCGGCTGCAACTTGGGGTGGGCCTCGTTGATGAACTCGTAGAGGTTGTAGGAGATGTTCAGGGTCTGGAAGAGTTCGCGGGCCCCCTCGGGAGCGGTGATGCCGGTGGCCAGCACCACCAGATCGGCCTCGATCTCCACCGGCCGGCCCAGGAGCGTGTCCACCCCTTCGACGACGAGTTTCCCATCCCGCTCATAGACCTGGGAGACGCGGCCGCGGAGGTAGTGGGCATTGTACTGCTCGATGGCCCGGCGGGTGAACTCGTCATAGTCCTTGCCGGCGGCGCGGATGTCCATATAAAAGTTATAGACCTCCACCTCGGGGTCGTGCTCCTTGAGCATGATGGCGTACTTGGCCAGGTACATGCAGCAGACCACCGAGCAGTAGGGCCGGCCGACCTTTTCATCGCGGGAGCCCACGCAGGAGACCAGCACCACCGTCTTGGGCGGCCGGCCGTCGGAGGGACGAAGGATGTGGCCGTGCGTGGGCCCCGAGGCGTTCATCAGGCGTTCCAGTTTCAGCCCGGTGATGACGTCGGGGTAGCGGCCGTAGCCGTACTCGCCGCAGACGCGAGCATCGAAGAGGTCGTAGCCGGTGGCGACGACGATGGCCCCGAACGGCTCGGTGACCAGTTCCTCCGTCTGCTCAAAGTTGACCGCCCCCCGGGGGCACTTTAACTTGCACACGCCGCACTTGCCCCCTTTGACAAAGTAGGTGCAGTGCTCGGTATCGATGACCGGCACGAGGGGCACGGCCTGGGCGAAGGGGACGTAGATGGCCGCCCGCCGGCCGATATAGGCCTCGAATTTGGAGGGAATCCCCCCTTTGACCGTGCCGTCCTCCTGCTCCCGGGGGCGCAGAGGGCAGTTGTTCCAGCAGATGCCGCAGCCGGTGCACAGGCTTTCATCCACATAGCGCGGCTTGCGCCGGATGGTCACCTGGAAGTTGCCCACAAAGCCCTTGACGCCGACCACCTCGGAGTAGGTATAGAGTTTGATCTTGGGGTGCTGGGCGGCATCGACGAGTTTGGGAGTCAGAATGCAGGAACTGCAGTCCAGAGTCGGGAAGGTCTTGTCCAGTTGGGCCATATGGCCGCCCAGGGAAGGCTCGCGCTCGACGATGACCACCTCATAGCCGGCCTCGGCCACGTCCAGCGCCGCCTGCACCCCGGCGATGCCTCCGCCGATCACCAGGCAACGCTTGGTGATGCCCACCCGCGTCTCCTCCAGAGGCGCCAGGCCCACCGCCTTGGCCACCGCCATCCGGACGATGTCGACGGCCTTTTCTGTAGCCACCGGTATCTCGGCATGCACCCAGGAATCGTGCTCGCGGATGTTGGCCTGTTCCATGAGGTAAGGGTTCAGCCCGCCCTGGGCCGTGGCCTTGCGAAAGGTGCGCTCGTGCATGCGCGGGCTGCAGGCCGCCACCACCACCCGGTCCAGGTGGTACTCCTTGATCTTCTGCTGAATCAACTCCTGGCCGGGCGTGGAGCACATATAGATGTAATGGGTGGCATAGACCACATGGTCTAGTTTGGCCGCTTCCTCGGCCACCTTGGCCACATCCACGGTGGCGGCGA
Source organism: Chloroflexia bacterium (assembly GCA_049970175.1). Lineage (GTDB taxonomy): Bacteria > Chloroflexota > Chloroflexia > DTKN01 > DTKN01 > JASFBA01. The sequence goes on along the minus strand of JBMFNL010000040.1, from coordinate 22,678 downwards.
TGTTGGAACCGCAATGGCAGACAAAGACACCTACACGGGCCATCAGGGACCTCCGCTAGAATCTGGGGCTAGGATGGGCCGGATTGATGGTGCGTGTTGCGTGTTGCGTGTTTCGTGTTGCGTGTTGCGTACCTCCTGGGCTGGCGGGTTAGGCGCGGATGCCGGCCTCGGCCAGGAGCGGCCGGGGGTCGGCCAGGTGGCGGTCCAGCAAAAGTTCCTTCACCCCGTGCCCGGTCGCCAGGCCGACGATCTGGGTGAAGTAAAAGATCGGGATATGGAAATCGGTTCCGTAGCGCCGGTTGATCTGGCCCTGGCGCATGTCCAGGTTGGCGTGGCACATCGGGCAGGCGGTCACGATGCTATTGGCGCCCCGTCGGACGGCTCCCTCTAGGAGTTTGCGCGTCAGGTCCAAGGCGATCTCGGTACACGAGAGGGAGATGCTTCCGCCGCAGCACTCCGTCTTCAGCGGCCAGTCCACGAGCGTCGCCCCGGCGGCCTGGAGGATGCGGTCCAGCATGGTAGGGTACTCCGGGTCATCGGGGGCCAGGACCTCGGGCGGACGCACCAGGAGGCAGCCGTAGTAGGCCACCGGGCGCAGGCCGCTCAGGTCGCGGCTCCTTTTCTCGCGGAGGAGGGCCAGGTTCTCTTCCCGGGAAAACAGGTCCACCAGCGAATGGACCTGGACGTCGCCCTCCCAGGGGGCATCGAGGAGGCTATTGATGCGGGCACGGAGGGCGGGGTCGCGCAGGTCGTGGACGGTGTGGCGAAGCCGGGCGTAGCACATGGCGCAGGGGGCGACGAGGGCGTCAAAGCCCTGTTCGACGGCCAGGCGCAAATTGCGGGCCGGCAGGGCCAGGGAGAGTTCGTACTGCGTGGTATGGCCGGAGGAGGCCCCGCAGCAGGTCCAGCCCTCCAGTTCGACCAGTTCGATCCCGATTTCGCGGGAGGCGATGCGGGCAGAAACGTCGTACTCCCGGGCGGTGGTCTCCAGCGTGCACCCGGGGTAATAGGCCAGGCGGGTCATCCTTTTTCCTCCAGGGCGGCCACGCGCTCAAAGATGCGGTTCACCTCATCCTGTCCCCGGAAGCGTTTGGGGAGGAGGGAGACCTTGCGGTGGCTGAGCATCGGCAGGGCCAGGTCCGCGCTGGCCAGGAGTTGGCCGGAGCGCAGGTTATACAGCCCGATCAGGCCGACTTCGTACATCCGGCCGGTCAGGCGCACCCATTGCAAAAAGGCCTGGTGGAAGACCTTGACCGTCCGCTCAGAGGGGCGGATACCCTCGGCCAGGGCGATTTCGCGCAGGGCGTCCATCACCCGGGCGATGTCCACCTGGCAGGGGCAGCGGGTGGAACAGGTGACGCAACTGGCGCAGATCCAGTAGGTATTGCGGCTGAGGACCCACTCCTTCTGTTCCAACTGGATGCCGCGCAGAATCTGGTGTGGGGTGGCGTCCATCCAGCCGGCCACCGGACAGCCGGCCGTGCAGCGTCCGCACTGGTAGCACTCGCGCACGTCCACCTGGATGCGCCGGCGGATTTGCTCGGCAAAAGGGCGTTCCTGCAAGTTCAACTTCAGTATCCTTGCTTCCATCGGCTTCTCCGTCGGACCGGCCCCTAGGGGGGCAAGAGAAAGGTTTCCTTGAGCACCGCTTCGGCCCGCTCCAGATCCTCGGCGGCGATCACGCCGGCCACGGTGGAGATCGAGGTGGTGATCATCCGAACCTCGATTCCGGCCCGGGCCAGGGCGGAGAACATCTCCCCGGCGATGGCCGGCCGGTCGGAAAAGTGCGGGCCGTAGACCGCCACCAGGGCGACGGGGGAGTGTTCCTCAACTGCTCGGGCCTGGAGCGCGGTGGCCGCCCGCCGCACTATCCGGAGCGCCTGTTCCCGGCGGTCCTGCGCCACCGTCAGGGCCAGGCTGTAGCCGCCGGCATAGTCCCGGCACTGCACCAGGGCACTGGCGCTGATGCCCTCGGCCCCCAGAGCCGCCATCAATCGAGCCGCGGCCTGCGTCGTCGGGGGCAGGCCCAACACCTGGATCAGGGCCAGGTTGGTCGTCTTGATGATACCACCGATTTGAATTTTCGACAACTGACTCCTCACCGCGGGTGTGTCCCAGGTTTTTCGGGAAGCGGCCTTTTCCCTCACCCCCTAGCCCGGGGTGAGAGGTGAGGGCAGCTCACCGCTGGAGCAGCCGGGCCACCTTCTCCAGAAGCCTCTCCGGAGAGATCGGCTTTTCCACGAACTCTTCCACCGGGAGATAATCCACATCCGGGGCGAAGCGAAGCGGGGTAGTGGTATGGATGGCCGTCAGCATCAGGATGGGGATGTGGCGATAGGCGGCATAGGGCGAGTTCGGGTCCGGGCTGCGCAGCGTCAGGCTGAACTGGAAGCCCTCCGTGGTCGTGTCCATCATCACGTCCAGGATGATCAGGTCGGGATGGTCCGAGACCACGCGCTCCAGCCCCTGCCGGCCGTTCGAGGCACTGATCACCTCATAACCGGTGCTTTCCAGCGTCATACGGATGACCTCGACCGTATCGGGGTCGTCATCTACCACCAGAATCTTGGCCATGCCGATCCTCCTACACCTCACAGGGTTCGGCCGGTACCCGGGAGACCTCCGCCAGGATGGCGGCCACCGCTTCAGTCACCTTCTCCCGGGCGGGCCGGCTCAGCCCTTTTTGCCAGCCCAGGGAAACGGGCTGCAGAGCAAAGATGTGCACCTCTTTCGGGGCCCACCCCAGCCGTTCGGCCAGGGCCAGCACTTCGGCCAGGCCGGCCTGATGGAGGGAGAGGGTCGAAGCACTCCCGGCCAGGCCCACTTCCGGCCATCGGAAGTGCGCCAGCGACCCCGCCGGCCGGCCCATCTCGGCCACGTCCACCACCAGGAGGCGCTCCCGGCCGGCGATGGTCGGGAGCAACCCCAGGCCGGCCGTGCCCCCATCCAGCACTTCCACCCCGGCCGGCAGGTCCAACCGGGAGAGGGCCTCGACCACCGCCGGGCCGAAGCCGTCATCCCCACGGAGGGGGTTGCCCAAGCCCAGAATCAGGACCGGCCGGCGCTCCACCTGTTCCATGCCCACCTCAGCGGAATTCGACCTCCAGGAGATGGGTCGAGCAGGAGATACAGGGGTCATAGGCCCGCACGAGCATCTCCAGGAGGAGACGGATTTCCTCCTGGGGGCGGTCAATGACCTGCGGAATCAGGGCCCCCATATCGTCCTCGATGTTCTGATGGTTCTGCCCGGTGGGGATGACCAGGTTGGCCTCGGTCACCAGGCCGCGTTCGTCCAGGGTGTATTCGTGGAAGAGGACTCCCCGGGGCACCTCCACCGCCCCCACGCCGTGGCCGGCCCGCACCTCCACCGGGCGATCCTCCCGGCGCAGCCCGCGCGCCAGCAGGAGGTCAATGAGGTGGAGGCTATCCTCCAGGGCGTGGACCACCTCGACCACCTGGGCCACCGTGTTCATAAAGGGGTTGGTACAGACCGGGCGGAGGCCCAGGGCCTCGGCCGCTTTCCTGGCTTGGGGGGAGAGTTGCTCATAGTTGTTGTTGAAGCGGGCCAGCGCCCCTACGGCGTAGGAGGGCCGGCGGTCCGAACGGGCCCGTTTCGCGGTCGAGTAAGGCACGACGAACTCGATCACCTTCTTCCGATAGTCCGGCACGGGGGTGGTGCCCCCATCGGTCGAGGCGATGTCGCCCTCGTAGAAGGCGTACTCGTCAGGATGCTTCAGGGCCAGGTATTCGGTATCGCGTCGGAAATCGGGGATGGGAAGCGTCCGGAAGACCTCCACGATGGCCCAGGCGTCGGCCAGGCCGGCCTCGATGCGGGCGCGCAGGGCGGAAAGTTGCTCCTCCGTCGGCAGGCTGGTCCAACCGTTGACCACGGCGTTGATCGGGTGGGTGGTCCGGCCGCCGATGAGGTCGCACCACTCGTTGGCCAGCCGGTGCAGGCGGATGATCGTCAGGACGACCTCGCGGTGGCTTCCCACCAGGGGGACGACGCTGGGAGCACCCAGAAAATCCGGTGCGGCCAGGTAGCCGGCATGGAGGATGTGGCTCTGCACCGTTTCCCCGTGCAGGATGAGTTTGCGCAGGAGGAGGGTCTGCTCGGAGGGACGCACGCCCAGGGCATTCTCCACCGCCTGCAGGGCGCAGAGGGTATGGCCGATGGAGCAGATGCCGCAGATGCGCGAGGTGATGTGGGCGACATCGGCGTAACTCTGGCCGCGCACCATGGCCTCGAAGAAGCGCGGGGCCTCGGGAATCTCCCAGCGGAAGGAACCGAGTTCGCCGCCGGCGATCTCCACGTGGATGTTCCCGTGGCCCTCGACGCGGGTGAGGTAGTGCACCTGAATCTTGCCGTCCTTCATCGCCGCCCTCCTTCCTGGCTCTGGAGAGAGGCCAGTTCGGCCTGGCAGCCGCCGTAGAGGTTGACGAAGCGGAGGATCTCCTCCAGGCTCAACCCGTACTGGGCCAGGACTTCGCGGTGAGCGTTCAGGTTGGGCTCGGGGACCAGTCCGCGGCAGCCTTCGCAGCGGTTGCCGAAGGAGGGGCAGATGGCCCCGCAGCCGGCCCGGGTGATCGGCCCCAGGCAGACCATCCCCCGGTCAAAGACGCAGATGTTGTTCTTGCGCTTGCACTCCACGCAGACGGCGTAGGTGGGGAGGGCCGGCTTTTTGCCCAGCAGGAGCGCCTTGACCACTTCCAGGAGTTCCTGGCGGTTGATGGGACAGCCCGGAACGGCGGCGTCCACCTTCACCACCGCCTCCAGCGGGCGGGTGGGGAAGGTATCGAACCACTCGGCATGCTCGCCGTAGACGGCGCGGCGCACCTCCTCCAGGTCGAAACGGTTCTTCAGACAGTTGATGCCACCGATGTGGGCACAGGCCCCGAGGGCCACGAGGGTCCTGGCCCGTTCCCGGATCCACTGCAGGCGGGGGACCTCTTCCTCGCGGGTGATAGAGCCCTCCACCAGGGCGATGTCGAACTCGTCCGACTGCTCGCTCATGGCCTCGCGCCAGGTCACCACCTCCACCGCGCCCAGGAGGTCCAGGATTTCCTCCTCCAGGTTCACGATCTGCAACTGGCAGCCTTCGCAGCAGCCAAACTCAAAGATGGCTATCCGCGGCTTCATCCGATCGCCTCCTTCAGCCCCTTGATCTGGGCATACGAGAAAACGGGCCCCTCCTGGCAGCAGTAGACACCGTTGATCTGGCAGTGCCCGCACTTGCCCACGCCGCACTTCATCCGGCGTTCCAGGGAGAGGTAAATCTGGTTCTCCGGGATGCCCTTGGCCAGCAGTTCGATGAGCACGAAGCGGTACATGATAGGCGGCCCGCAGGTCACGGCGACGGTGGAGCGGGGATTGACCGCCACGCCGGGGAAGAGGGTGGTGATGACCCCGATGTGGCCGGTCCAGGTGGCATCGGCCCGGTCCACCGTCAGGTGGAACTCGACATCCCGGCGCTGGGCCCACTCGGCCAGTTCGTCGGTGAAGAGGAGTTCGGAGGGGTTGCGGGCCCCGTAGAGAATGAGGACCCGGCCGAACGATTCCCGTTCGTCCAAGACGAACTGGATGAGCGAGCGCAGAGGTGCCAGGCCCAGCCCGCCGGCGGCGAAGAGGAGGTCCTTGCCGCGCATCTTTTCCACAGGGAAGCCGTGCCCGAAGGGGCCCCGGATGCCCACCCAGTCTCCCGGAGCCATCCGGTGCAGGGCATTGGTCACGTCGCCGACGGCGCGCACGCACAGTTCAAAGGTGCCGTTGCGGGTGGGGGAGGAGGAGACCGAGATGGGCGCCTCGCCGATGCCCAGGACCGAGACCTCGACGAACTGCCCGGGGTGCTGGCCGAGGGCCTGGCCCTTTTCCAGGCGCAGGGTGAAGAGTTTTTCCTTCTCCGTCAGGCGCTCCACCTGGACAATTTCGGCCATCCGGGGCATGTAAAGAGAACCGTTCACACTTTTTTGGCCTTCCATATCCGGCTCCTTTTTCCTGCCTCAGGCCCGGCAGGAAGACTCGAGGGCGTTGAAGACCTCGACCGGGTCGATCTTGACCAGACAAGCCCGCACGCAACGCCCGCAGCCCACGCAGCCGACGCGGCCATAGTCCTCATACAGGTACTTGCCTTTGCGGTAGAAGCGGTGGCGCAGCCGGGCCGAACGGGGTTCGCGGAATACCTCGCCCGAGGCGACGCGGGTAAAGTCCTTGAGCAGGCAGCCGTCCCAGCGGCGCAGCCGTTCGCCCTCCTGGAGGTTCAACTTCAGGCGGTCCTGCACGTCGAAGCAGTAGCAGGTGGGGCAGACCAGGTTGCAGGAGCCGCAGCCCAGGCATTTCCGGGCCAGTTCCTCCCAGAGGGGGCTATCGTAGGTCAGTTCGAGCACCTGGGCCAGGGCCTCGGGTTCGACGTTCAGTTTGCGGGTGAAGCGGGGCCATTTTTCGCTCAGCACCCGGTTCAGGCGGGCCATATCCTCCTCGCCGGCCGGCCGGGCCTCCGGGGCATAGCGGGAGAGGAGTTCGCTTCCCACCTCCGTCCCCACCTCCACGGCATAGGCCTCGCCCAGGTCGGTGAGGAAGAGGTCGTAGCCGCCGGTGACCTCCAAGGAGCCCATGCTCTTGCAGAAGGAGTGCTCATCGCAGGGGCGCAGGCAATCCAGCCCGACGATGAGGGTGCGTTCGCGCCGTGCCATGTAAGGGGTGTCCAGGGTGTCCTGGGAAAAGGCCAGGTCCAGGAGCCAGGTGGCGTTGATGTCGCAGGGGTGGACACCGAAGAGGATGCGCCGGCGGTCGTGATACACCGCCTCGACCTGGGGCGGCCGGCCCAGTCGGAAGCGCAGCAGCGTCTCTTCCGGTGGGAAGAGGAACTCCTTGGGCGACTGCAGGGTGATGGGATAGTCCAGACGAACCTCTTCCGGCCGGCGCAGCGGGGCGAAGACAAAGGCGCCGTCCCTGGCCACCGGCCCGACCACCTCGTAGTCGGCCAGCAGCCGCGTTATCCAGGTCGGAAGGGCCGTTTTGGGCAAGATCCAGAGGGCCATCATGACCTCCTTGGGAATAGGAAGAGAGGATACCGTGCGGGAAAGACGCCGTATCGTACTTTCCGGACCGGGACCTCATTGTCCTGGTTATCCTGTCGTATCATCATACACCTCACCATCGAGGTCCTTCTATGTGAATTGTACCACAAAAACGGGAGGTTGTCAAATGGGGATGACGAAATTCGTCATGGGGCTACCGGGGCGGGCTTCCCCGCTCCGATGGAGGTGAGGCAGGCCGATCCCCAACGGCGAGAAAGCGGCCCGGGAGTCCGGTTAGAAACTCCCCACCGCCTCCACCGCGTCGTCGTAGATGGGGAAAATGGAGAGCAGGCCGGCCAGGGAGAGGGTCTCGCGGATGTTGGGCGAAACGTTGACCAGGCGCACGTCGCCGCGGTTGAAGCGGCGGACCGTCTTGCGCAGGCGGAGCAGGCTGCGCAGCCCGCGGCTGCTGAGAAAGGTCACGCCCCCCAGGTCCAGGACGAAGCGGAAATAGCCCTGGGCCATGGCCTCGTCCAGGACGGCATCCAGCCGGGGTGCCGTTTCGGCATCCACCCGACCCGATACGGTGACGTAATAAACACGTTTCAGCGCCTTTCCGGTAACTTCCATGAGACCCTCCTTTTGGTCCAAAGGCCGAGAGAGGCGGCCGTCCGACGGGGATATTGTATAGGCAAATTCTCCTAGCGTCAAACCGGGAGCCGAGTTGGGATGCATGTTTGTAGTTGGGCGAGGCGCCGTGTGAAGTAGCCGGAGCGCAGCGACGGCCGTATCGAGACCCCGAAGGCGCAGAAGAGGAAATGTCTGCGGCGGTCGAGGCAGGTGGCTTCGGGGTTTCGATACCCGGCTCCCTTCGGTCGCCGCTGCTCAACCGCCGAAGCCGCCCTGGAGATCGCCTTCGGCGGTCGAGTAGGCCGGAGCGCAGCGACGGCCGTATCGAGACCCCTGGGTTGAGTAGCCCCCGACTTGGGTCGAGTAGCGGCGACTTGGGTTGAGTAGCCCCCGAAGGGGACGTATCGAAACCAGCCGCGTATCGAGACCAGGGGGCGTATCGAAACCCTTGGGCGATGGGTTGAGCCTGTCGAAACCCGGTGGGTTGAGCCTGTCGAAACCTTGAGTAGCCCCGAAGGGGCGTATCGAAACCCGAACAGCCCGCTGTGTGCAGTGTTCGAGGACAGTGCCCATCTAGAAACATGCATCCGCCGAGTTGCCCGGACGGCCGGGGTGTGGTATCATCGGGCGCGAAGGCGGACCATTCATACGATGGCCCGCCGTGGCGAGCGGATATCCAGATGGAAGATGGACGCGGCACCCCAGGCCCTCTGACCGGCGTGGTGCTGGCCGGGGGAGCGAGCCGGCGCCTGGGGCAGGACAAGGCCCGGTTACGGCTGTGGGGAGAGGACGGTCCCACCCTCCTGGAGGTGGCCCTCTCCCGGCTGCGGGCCGTCTGCGACGAAGTGCTGGTGGTGAGCGACGGCCCGCGTCCCTGGCCGGCCCTCCCCGCCCGAATCGTCTTCGACCGCTATCCCGGCGGGGGAGCGCTGGGAGGGCTGTACACCGGCCTTCTGGAGGCTTCCTACCCTTTCATCCTCGCCGTGGCCTGCGACATGCCCTTTCTCAGCGTGCCTCTGCTGGCCTATATGGCCGGCCTCCCGCGCCACTACGACGTCCTGATCCCCCGCCTGACCGATGCCCGGAGAGGGTGTTCCCACCTAGAGCCGCTTCACGCCATCTACGGCCGGCCCTGCCTGGAGCCGATGCGCGACCTCCTGGAACGCGGAGAGCGGCGCATCATCCGCTTCTTTCCCCAGGTGCGGGTACGCTACCTGGAGCCGGAAGAGTGGGCCCCCTTCGACCCGGCCGGCCTCTCCTTCCACAACATCAATACGCCCCAGGACCTGGAAGAGGCGCGGCAAGCAGCTTCGACTTCCCCCCTGGCTTCCTGAGGCTCTCCATACCTATGCGGCTCGTCCACCGGCTCGGCTCACCCGGAGGGTTGCCCGCCCTGTCCCCGAAGGAACAACCCCCGCTCAACGGTTCGCCAGGAACGGTAGCGAAACCAGCACCCCCTCCAGGATGACCCGCATCTCGGCCGCCGGCCGCAGGGAAAAGGTGCCGGCAAAGGGCACGTTCAACGTGGCCTCGCGGAGGGCAAAATCTTCCGCCAGCCGCAATCGCAGCCGGGCATCCTCGAAGACGGCCTCCTCGCCCTCCAGCGTCAACCGGGCTTCTCTCCCGCCCTCCCGCCGCCGGATGGTACGGCCGGCGATGTAGAAGGCGTTGTTTTCCTCCCGGAGGAAGGCGTTCTCCTCCAGGAAGAGGCGGGGCTTTTCCCGGTAGGGCCGGCCCGGATGCACACAGAAGGTGGCGCAGTTGCCGCATTCGTTGCAGAAATCGTCCAGGTGCAGAATCTGGCGGGGCTGGACGATCTCGAAACGTTCCTCTCCGCAGACCTCCAGCCGGCCGTCCCGACAGGCCAGGAGCGGGAGCCTCCACGTCCGGGGGGACACCGGATAGGCGAGGTTAGCGCGGTTCGGGCAGACCTCGACGCACGTGTCGCAGAGCGTGGCGCACTGGAGGCAGCGGGAGGCCTCGGCCCGGGCCGCTTCCGGGGAAAGGGGCTGTTCGACGCAGGCAAAGCCGTGACGCGCCTCCGGGGGGAGAAGTTCCGGCCCAAAGGGCAGGGTCCGGCGGGCCCGTGCCCGCTTGAGGCGGACGACCTCCTCCGGGGAAGGCGCGGCCGGCCGCAAGGGGGGAGGACAGAAGGGCAGCCCCAGGTCCTGGCAGACGGCCTCGGCCGCCCGCCGGCCGTCGGCGCAGGCAGCGATGACCGTCTCCGGGCCGCGGACGGCGTCGCCGCCGGCATAGACCCGGGGGATGGAGGTACGCCCCATCGGGTCGGTGCGGATGGTGCCGTCCGCGTTCAGCGCCAGGCCGCTCCTCTCCAGGAAATCCCGCTCCGGGCTCTGCCCGACGGCCAGAATGACGGCATCGGCCTCCAGGCGGAACTCGCTTCCGGGGATGGGGAAGGGGCGTGGCCGGCCGTCCGGGCCGGGTTCGCCCAGCCGGTTGCGCAGGCACTCCAGGGCCACCACCCGGCCGGCCTCCCGGAGGACCGCCTTCGGGGATGCCAGTTCCATCAGGGTGTTTCCCTCGGCCAGGAAGGCGGCCACCTCCTCCGGTTCGGCCGGCATCTCGGCCCGGGTGCGCCGGTATAGGAGGGTGACCGGCCGGCCGGAAAGCCGCCGGGCGGTGCGGGCGGCATCCATAGCCGTATTGCCCCCGCCGATCACCACGACCCGCCGTCCCAGGTCGATCCCCTCGCCCCGGGCCACCCGCTCCAGCAATTCCAGCGCCGGGTAGACCCCCATCCCCTCGATGCCGGGAATGTCCAGCCCGACCTCTTCAGGAAAGCCGTAGGCCACGTAGACGGCATCGAATCGGTCGAGCAGTTCGGCCGGGGGGACGGCCACGGGATGCCCCAGGTCCAGTTGCACGCCCAGGGACAGGATGCGCTCCAGGTCGGCCTGGAGCACCTCCGGGGGCAGACGAAAGGCCGGGGCCAGGGCCGGCATGCCGCCGGGACGCCCCTTGGCCTCGAAGATGGTGACCTGCACCCCGCTCAGGGCCAGGAAAAAGGCCGCCGCCAGGCCCGAGGGGCCGCTCCCGATCACCGCCACCCGCCGGCCGGTTTCCGGGGCCGGAGCGAGGGGCACACGGCCGTGCTCGGCGGCAAAGCGCTTCAGCGCCCGGATGGCTACCGGAGCCTCGTAGTTGTTGCGGGTACAGCGGGTCTGGCAGAGGTGGGTGCAGATGTAGCCGGTCACGGCCGGCAACGGGTTATGGGCCAGGATGGCCTCCAAGGCGAGGTCGTCCTCCCCCCGGGCGAGGTGGTAGGCATAGGTGGGGACGTCCTGGTGAACGGGGCAGGCTTCCACGCAGGGGGCCTCCACACAGTCGAAGAGGCCCAAGGGGGAAGTGACCTTGGGCAGGCCGTAGGGGAAATAGGATTTCTTGTAGCGCGGATTTTCCAGCGCCTCGTCGGCCGCCGCCTCCAGGTTTTCCTGCCAGTTGCGGGCCAGGTCGTCCAGGGAGGCCGCGCCTCGCCGGAGCATCTCCTTCTCCAACTCCTCCAGGTACTGCCCCAGCCGGGCATAGCCGCCGGGCTTCAGGAGGTCGGAGACGGCGGTCACCGGGCGGGCCCGACAGGAGAGGAGGGTGGCGATGTTGAAGGCGTCGGCTCCGGCGGAATAGGAGACGGGCAGTTCGCCGAACTCGCGGGCCAGTTTCCGGAAGAGGTTGAGGGTGATGGGGTAGAGCGCCCGGCCGGACATATACATCTCCTCGCCGGGCAGGAGGCCCTTGTGGTTGGCCATGGCCAGGGTGTTGCTCAACTTGACCCCGAAGGTCAGGCCCCGGCCGGCGGCCACCGGGAGGAGGGAGCGGATGAGGCTCACGGCCCGGTCATAGGCCAGGTCGTGCTCGAAGACGGCGTCGGGGATGCGGATTTCGGCAAAGCCCAGGCGCTCGTGCAGGATGTGGAGCACTTCCTCCTTCCCCAGCAGGGTGGGGTTCAGTTTGACCAGGGTATGTAACCCCCTTTCCTCCAGCAGGTAGCGGGCGATGCGCTCGATCTCCTCCGGGGGACAGCCGTGCATGGTGGAGAGGGTGACGCTTTCCACCACGCGGGGCGGGATAGCGACATCGGCAAACTGGGGAAACCGGCGGCGCAGGATGTCCTTAAGGAAGGCGATTTCCTCCGAGGCATCGGCCAGGCGTTCCATAAAGCGCACCATCCGGGGGCTCTGGATGCCCTCCAGGTTATAGCCGACGCTCATGTTGAAGACGGTGTCCGGCTGGCCGGGAAAGCCCAGGAAGCGGTGCAGGATGTGGATGAGGGCCCAGGCCTGGATATACTCCCAGGCCGATTGTTCCAGCCGCAACTCCTGCGACCACTCCACGTTGTACCCCTCGTCCTCCATATCGATGCAGGGGCGGGGGATGACCAGTTCATCGAGAATCTGGACCGTCTTGAGTTCGATGAAGCGGCCGCCGCAGAGCCAGGCACAGACGATGTTCTGGGCCAGTTGGGTGTGGGGGCCGGCCGCCGGCCCGATGGGCGTGCCCAGGGGCCGGCCGAAGAGTTCCAGGGCATAGGGGGCCTCGGGTCGGGGGATGTGGAAAAGGGAACGGTGCAGGCCAAAGATCGTTTGGGCGTGCGCATACTCCTCCAGAATCCAGCGCAACCGTACCTCAAAGGGTTGGACCCGCATGGTGTCGGACATCGTGTTCCTCCTGCCGTAGCATCACGTCCCCGGCCTGCACTCGCTCCACCCGGCCGTCCGCACGGCGCACCAGCAGGGCACCGTCGGGGGCCACATCCAGCGCCAGGCCGGAGAACCTCCCCTCGGGAGCGATTACCTCCACCGGCCGGCCGAGCATGGAGAGCCGGGCCCGCCAGGCCGACCCGATCTCCTCCTGCCCGGCGCGGAGGGCCTCATAGCGGCTTTCCATACGCTCCAGGCAGGCCGCCAGGAGCGGGAGGCGGGGAAAAGGCCGGCCGGCCGCCTCGGCCAGGCTGACGGCCCGGCCGGCCAGGTCCGAATTCCGAAAGTCCACGTTCACATTCAGCCCCCAGCCCACCACGGCCCACTCCAGCCCGGCCGCCGTCCCCTCCAGTTCCACCAGGATGCCGCAGACCTTGCGCCCCTCCAGCAGGACATCGTTGGGCCACTTGAGGGCACACGGCAGGCCGGAAATGCCCTCGACGGCCTCGGCGATGGCAAGGGCCGCCAGCGCCGTGAGCAAAAAGGCCCGCTCGGGAGGGAGAAAGGCCGGGCGGAGGAGGAGGGAGGCCAGGATGGAGGAACCGTAGGGGGCCTCCCAGCGGCGGCTGTAGCGGCCCCGGCCGGCCCGTTGTTCCTCGGCCAGGACCAGAAGGCCCTCCGGGGCGCCGGCCCGGGCCTCCTTGCGGGCCACCTCCATGGTCGTGTCCAGGACGGGGAAGTAGAGCACCCGGCGCCCCAGGTATCGGGTGTCCAGGACGGCCTCCACCCGCTCCGGCATCAGGGGGTCCACCTCCGCGCCGGGAAAGAGGGCCAGCGGCATGTTCGCCTCCGGGCGGTTCAGGGCCCACCCGGCCGGGGGCAGGCGTTGGAGAGGGTGATGACCAGCACGGCCGGCCCCCGGGCCGTGGCCCGGCGAAAGCCCTCGCCCAGGGCCCGGAGCACCACGTCGTCCTCCCCATAGACCAGGGTGCTCAGCGGACCCGGCTCCGGACGCAGGCCGGCCTCGCGGAGCGCATCCCAGATATCCTGGATGGCCGGCAAGAGGTCGGCCTGCGCCAGAGGGTAGAGGCTGACCTGGGCACCGATCTGCATACTATGCCCCTCCTTTTCCATCAGCAGGTCCTGTCCCCGAAATGCCTCCACCCGGCCGGCTCGCTCATCGCTTCCTCCTGCCCGGCCTTACGTGGGACCGGCGGACGTGTGGACGGTAGCGGCGGCCAGGGCGATGAAGGCGCCGCCGGGCAGCGGGCCGCCCTCCAGCGGAAGCCAGCGCGGCCAGAGGGTGGTGCCCCAGCGCAGGGCGATGGGCCGGCCGGCCGTCCGGCGCACCAAGCGCGCCAGTTCTCCGGGGCTGTAGAAGCGGGCCGCGCTGTAGATCGTGGGGCGGAAGCGTCCCTGCAGTTGCCGCAGCCAGGTGATGGGGCTGAGGCGGTTGAGCACCCCCAGGAGCAGCCCCCGCCGGGCCACCCGCCAGGCCTCGGCCAGGGCCTCTTCGGCCGAGGGCAGGAACTCCAACACGGTGATCAGGGCCACGACCTCGAACGAGGCCTCGGAAAAGGGCAGGGCCAGGGCGTCGCCCTGCACCAGGGGAAGGTCGGACCGCGCCCGGGCCTCGGCCAGCATGGGAGGCGAAAGGTCCAGCCCGACGACCTGCCATCCGCGTTCCTGGAGCCAGCGGCTAAAGTGCCCGCTGCCGCAGCCCACCTCCAGAAGGGTGGCCGGCGGCTCCAGGAGCGGAAGGAGCCGCTCCAGAAGAGCCTTCTCCAGGCGGTCGGCCCGTTTCCCCTCCGGCGTCTCGAACCAGCCCTCGTAGTAGGGCGCGATGTGCTCATCGAAGAGGACGGCGCTCACGAGGACCTCCTGCTCCGGCCGTTTGCCCCCTGCCCCGGCTTGGGCTATAATGCCCTCGTCCGGGGGTGTCGCCGTATACTTTGCCGAATATTACCGCTGGTTGGTCGTCCATCGCTACCTGCCTGTCTCCGGGGGGGGAAAACGGCCCTCCTGGATGTGGGTTGCCACGACGGCTTTTTCCTCTTCCACCAGCGGGCACGGCTACGGGTGGGCCTGGACCTGCACCCCCGGCCTTTGCCGGGCTGCCCGGTGCCGCTGGTCCAGGCCGATGCCCTTTTCCCGCCTTTCCGGCCGGCCTCCTTCGAGACCATCTTTTGCTTCGACGTCATCGAGCATGTGGCCGAAGACAAGCGCCTTCTGGCAACGCTGGTGGAACTTTTATCCCCCGGTGGGACGCTCTGGCTCTCGACGCCCTGCGTCGATTTTCGCCTCTTTCCCGCCTTTCTCATGCCCCGCTTCAACCGGGGCGTCGGCCACCTGCGCAACGGCTACACGGTCGAGGAACTGGAGGGGATGCTTCCCCCGGGCTGCCAGGCCACTTTCACCTACTGGAATGAGCCTTTCCAGCGCGCCTTTTACCTCCTTCTGCATTTTTTGTCCTTTACCTGGCCCTGGCTGGCTCTGCGCGGCGCCGCCTTCTGTGCCTGGTTGGACCATTTTCCCCTGAAGGCAAACGCGGTCACCTCTTCGTCCGCATCGTTCGCCGGTAGGAAGGGTGTTCGGCCCGCCTACTGGGGGGGCGCATCCTGGGCCGGGAAGAAACGTGCTCCCAACCAGGTGCCCAGCACGCCCTGGGGCAACACCAGGAAGAGGGCGTACAGGCCGCCCCAGGAAAAGCCGCTCAGGACGAGGAACAGCGCCGCCACCACCGTGGTGAGTAGGCCGTAGAGGGCCCCTTCGACCCAGGGCCGGAGGCTTTTCCGCCCCAGCCAGATGCCGGCCGGGAAAAAGGCCAGACTGGCCGGCCAGATGAGCCAGGGCAGGACGGTGCCCCCCAAGTAGAAAAGGAGGAAGAGCCCCTCGGCGATGAGGGCGGCCGTGAGCACCCGCGGCCAGACCGGCCTGCCGGTCCGCGCTTCCTCTCGTTCCGAGGTGGGAGGACGCGCTTCGTCGTTCGTCTCGCCCAAGGGACATCCTCCTGCGCACACTGCTCAGCCCTTGCGCTCCCTCCGGTGTGGCTCCGCCGGTTCTTCCCGGGCGGCCTTTCGCCGGGCGGAGGTGGGGGCCTTTTCCCCGCGCTTCTCCTCGGTGCCGGGCTGCTCCCCCCTGGGCCGGCCCAGCCGGCGGAAGGAGGTGGAGAGCCAGGCTCCCATCAGGGCCTGAAAGAGGGACAGGCCGGCCATCACGCCCGCCGAGCGCAGTTCCTCCAGGGTCATCAGACGCCTTTCCGGCGTCCCCAGGATGTAAAGGTTCATCAGGATCAGGAGGAACAGCGCCCCCCAGAGGCCGTAGAAGAGGCCGTTCCAGAGCGGACGTCGGGAGGACATCCGGTCAATGAAGAGTCCGCCCAGGGCAAAGACCAGCAGCGCCAGCAGGCTGGCCGATTCCATCAGCAGTACGGCGACAAAGGCCGTGGCCAGCCCCCACCCGGCGACCTTGCCCCAGGCGATGTCCCGGCGCAGGATGTTCCCCAAAGCGGCCACCCCCCGGCCCAGAAGGGCCAACACCTTCTTCATCCGACCTCCTCACGCACCTGAATCGAGCCCTCGCCCAGCAGGCGTTCGACCTCCCGACGGAGTTCCTCCGAGTAGGCGACCCGTTCCAGCGGCTCCAGCCGGGTCACGGCCGGCCCGTCCCGCACGAGCAGGGTCAGGCGGTCCGTCCCCCGATGGGCCTTGAAGAGGGCATGGAGGCGCTGCATCCGGCGGATGTCGTCCTCCAGATCGGGGGTCGAAGGCAAGAAGACAAGGATATACCGCCCGTTGCTCCGGGGGCGGTGAGGGACGACGGGAGGCCGCGCCCCTTCTCCCTGGGGCATCCTCCCGGCCGGCGGGGTGGATGGGAGCGGAACGGGTTCGGCCGGGGTCCCGTCTTCCTCCTCCACGGTAAACTCCTCATAGGGGAGGGAGGGGGCAGGAGCGGGCTGCAGGGCCAGGTCTTCCTCGTAGGGAATCAACTCCGGGGCGACGGGGGCTTCCGCCGGGGACGCTTCCTCAAGCACCCGAAGGCGACTGCAGACGATCTGAAGGCGGTCGTTGCGCAGGTCCACCTTCCCCTCGACCAGGACGACGTTGTCCGTCTTCCAGCAGGATCGGGTCTGCTCATACACGCGGGGGAAGGCGACGATTTCGATGCTGCCCTCCAGGTCCTCCAGTTCCCCCACGGCCATCCCCTTGCCGTCCTTGGTCAGGAGCGGCCGCACCCGGGTGAGGAGGCCCAGGAGGCGCACCTCCTGGTCAATCATCTCCTGGGAAATGCTTCCGATGCCGCACAAGGCCTGGCGTTCCTCCGGAGACAACCGCTGCCGGACGTCGTGAAGGGGATGGGCGGAGATATAGACGCCCAGGAGTTCCTTTTCCCAGGAGAGGAGGACCCGACGGGGCTGTGGGGGGACTTCGGACCGGGGACGGGAGGGGCGGGCGGCCGGCCTTTCTCCCAGCAGGTCGAACATGGTGATCTGGCCGGATTCGCGGGCCCGCTGCACTTGCGCTCCGGCGGCCATCGCCCGGGGCAGGTCGGCCAGCAGGAGGGGACGAACGCGCTCGACCCCTTCCTCCCGGTCGGCCAGCGAATCCATCGCTCCGGCCTTGACCAGGCTTTCCAGCACCCGGATGTTGAGTTGCCGCCAGTCCACCCGTTCGCAGAAATCGTCCAGGTCGCGGAAGGGCCCTCCCTTTTCCCGCGCCTCCAGGACGGCCCGGATAGGCCCGCTGCCCACGTTCTTGATGGCCCCCAGGCCGAAACGGATGGCCCGGGTGTGACGCACGCCCGGGAGCGGGGTATCCAGTTCCTCGATGGTGAACCCCTCGGCGGAGCGGTTGACGTCGGGGGGCAGGACGGCCACGCCCATCCGCCAGCATTCGGCGATGGAGAGGGCCACCTTATCGGTGTTGTCGGCATAGGTGGTCAGGAGGGCGGCCATATACTCGGCCGGGTAGTGGGCCTTGAGGTAGGCCGTCTGGTAGGCCAGCACCCCGTAGCAGGTGGCATGGGCCTTGTTGAAGGAGTAGCCGGCAAAGGGCTGGATCTGCTCCCACAGTTGCCGGGCCTGTTCCCGGCTGAGGCCGTTCTGCAGACACCCCTGGATGAAGCGCGACTCCTCCTGGTCCATCAGTTCGCGCTTCTTCTTGCCGATGGCCTTGCGAACGATGTCGGCATGCCCCAGGCTGTAGCCGGCCATCTTCTGCAGAATCTCCAGCACCTGCTCCTGGTAGACGATGACGCCGTAGGTATCGCGCAGGATGGGCTCCAGGCTGGGATGGAGGTAAGTCACACGCTCCGGATGGTTCTTGCCCTCGATGTAGCGGGGGATGTGCTCCATCGGCCCGGGCCGGTAGAGGGCCACCATGGCGATGAGGTCGTCCACCGAGGTCGGCCGGAGTTCCATGAGGTAGCGGGTCATGCCGGCCCCTTCCAGTTGGAAGACGCCCACCGTTCCCCCCTCGCTGAGCATATGGAAGGTCTCGGGGTCGTTGGGGGGAATTTCCTCCAGCGAGATCTCCCGGCCGGTGCTCTCGCGGATGTAACGGAGCACCTCGTCCACGATGGTCAGGTTGGCCAGGCCCAGGAGGTCGATCTTCAACAGGCCGATCTCCCCCAGGGTGTTCATGGGGAAGCAGGCCATGACCACCTTTTCGTCCTTGATCGTGCGCTGGAGGGGGACGATCTCGGCGAGGGGATGGCGGGAGACCACCATGCCGCAGGCGTGGGTGCCGACGTTGCGCACCACCCCCTCGACCCGGCGGGCCAGGTCGATGAGTTCGCGGATGGCCGGCTCGGCCTCGTAGAGCCCCCGGAGTTCGGGAGTCTTTTCCATCGCCTGGTCGATGGTGATGCCGACGGGGAGGGCCGGTATCAGCCGGGCCACCCGGTCCACCGTGGAGAGCGGCATGCCCAGGACGCGGCCCACGTCGCGGATGGCCGCCTTGGCCCCCAGGGTGCCGAAGGTGATGATCTGGGCGGTACGTTCCTGGCCGTAGCGGCGAATGACGTAATCGATGACCTCGGGCCGGCGGCTGTCGGCAAAGTCCATGTCGATGTCGGGCATCTCGTGGCGTTCCGGGTTGAGGAAGCGTTCAAAGACCAGGCGGTGGGCCACCGGGTCCACATTGGAGATGCCCAGGCAGTAGAGGACGAGGGAGCCGGCCGCCGAACCGCGGGGCTGGCAGGGGATGTTCCGCTGCCGGGCATAGTTCACGAAATCCCAGACGATCAAGATGTAGAGGGCAAAGCCGGTCCGTTCGATGACCGAGAGTTCGTAGTTGAGGCGTTCCCAGTGCTCCTGGCGGAGGTTGGCCCCGTAACGGCGGCGCAGACCTTCCTCGCAGAGTTGCCGCAGGTAACTTTCCGGGGTATGGCCGGCCGGCAAGGGAAATTCCGGGAGTTCCACCCGCCCGAACTCCAAGTGCAGGTCGCACATCTCGGCGATGCGCAGGGTGTTCTCCAGGGCCTCCGGGTAATCGGGAAAGAGGCCCCACATCTCCGCCGGGCTCTTCAGATAGAAACTCTCGTCCGGCATCTTCAGGCGGTCGGAGTCATTCCGGGTCTTGTTCGTCTGCAGGCAGAGCAGGATATCGTGGGCCTCGGCGTCCTCCGGGGCAATGTAATGGAGGTCGTTGGTCACCACCAGAGGGATGCCCAGTTCTTTCCCGATCCGGGCCAGTTCCTCGACCACCGGCTCCAGTTCGGGCATGCCCGGATGGCGCTGCAACTCCAGGAAGTAGCCGTCCGGACCGAAGAGGTCGCGATACCAGGCGGCGGCGGCCCGGGCCCCCTCCCGATCGCCCTCGCGGATACGCCGGGCCGGCTCTCCGGAGCCGCATCCGGAGAGGGCGATCAGGCCCTCGTGGTGCGCTGCCAGGAGGGCGCGGTCGATGCGCGGCTTGTAATAGAAACCCTCCAGGTGGGCGGCGGTGGTCAGCCGGACCAGGTTGCGGTAGCCGGTGGCGTTGCGGGCCAGGAGCACCAGGTGGTACTGCCGTTTGTCGGAGGCCTCGCGGCGGGTGTGGCGGTCCAGCGCCACATAGGCCTCGCTCCCGATGATGGGGCGGACCTTACAGGCCCGGCAGGCGTTATAAAAGTCGATCGCCCCGTAGAGGACGCCATGATCGGTGATGGCCAGGGCCGGCATGCCCATCTCGGCGGCCTTCCGGCAGAGGGGCTCGATGCGGGCGAAGCCGTCGAGGACGCTGTACTCGGTGTGGACATGCAGATGGACGAAAGGACGTTCCATCGGCCGGCCCTCGCGTCTATCACCTTGCGGTTGCGTCTATCAAAACCTCCGCTACGGAGCGATCCAGGGAATCACGCCGGACGGCAGGCTGCCGGGAGCGACCGGATGAGGGATGGCCCGGGGATACGGCATCCGGTAGGGATAGGCCGACTGAGGGTCGAGGAGTGACCAGGTGGTGACCCCCGTGGTCATCTGCCGGCCGGTATCGCCACGCGAGCGCAGGAGGAGTTGGATGTTCCAGCCCTGGTCCACGGCGAAACGCAGAATCTCGGCCTGCTGCTCGTCCACTTCCAGGACGGCGATCCAGGAGGTGGGGATGCCGACGGGGGCAGGCGTGGGCGTTCCGGAGGGCCGGCCGGTCGTCGGGGCCACCTCGACGGTCAGGGTGATCAGGTCCAGGACGCGGATGTCCTCCATCATCACCTTGACCGCGAGCAGATGGAGCGGCTCGATGTTGGACTGGGGGAAAGGCAACAGGGTGAACGTGGGACACTCGCCTGCCCGTTCGCACAATATGGTTAAGGGAAATTTCTGCATAAAATACTCCTCAATGAACCCGCTGAGGATGACGTCCACGTGGTCGTCCTGGACGATCTGGCCGACGACGCCGCTGACGCGGTCTACCTCAACCGGCATGGCCCGCTTGTCAGGGGCGATGCGGAAGGACAGGCCGGCCTTGGCGAACTGGCTCCGGCGGGCGATGGCGTCTTTCGGCAGGTCTACCCGGGTGACCATATCTTCCAACTCGTAGAGGCTTTCCACCCGATCGGTGGGCAGGTCCCGGGTTTTGGTGATCTCGCGGGTCTCGAAATATTCTGCCAGGTTCGCCGCGGAGAGGTAGGTGTCCCGGGGGACCTTCTGGCGGGACATCACCACCGAGACCTTTTCGATCGGCGTGGGCGTGGGTTGGACGGCCGGGCCCAGTCCTCCCCCTCCCTGGAGGTAGAAGTATCCGACGACCAGCAGCACGATGAGCAACAGCAGGACCACCACCAGAATCAGCCGACTCGGTCTTCGCTTCATGGCGACCTCCTTATCTGCTCCAGGGTGGCGCGGGAGCCGGCACCGCACGCCGTTTCCTGCGCCGTGGCCAGGCCGAGCCTGATAACTGCATTATACAACAACTCGGTCGTTCCGAAAAGGGCCATCGTAGAGGAATTCTGGGCCGTCCGAAGCATGCGCCTCTGGACGGCCCATCACGTCAGGCCGCAGGCCGGCCGGAAGGCCAAGCCTGGAGCCCCTGCGGGTAAATCCTGCGGGAGACCACGAATCTCCCACCCTAGGCTCGCCCGGCCCTCCGGGCCGGGTTCTCCCAGATGGCCGGCCAGGGATCGCGCAGGATGTTCCCCAGGACGACCGGATACCCCTGGGCCGGCAGGACGTCGCCGTCGGGTTCGATATAGAGGTGTTGCCGGACGACCGCCTCTGCGGAAAGTTCTGCCTCCAGTTCCATCGGGTTGACGTGGGAATAGGGTGCGGCCAGGTCCCAGACCAGCGTCAGCCCCCGACGGTGGGCAACCGCCTGGGCCTCTTCCAGCGCCTTTTCCAGAGGTGCCCGTTCCTCCTGGGAGGCCGTGCGCAGCGGGCTGCTCAGGGCCACGGCCGGCACGCCCAGGTCGGCCAGGAAGGCTACCGTCTCCGAGGCCGTCCCGGCATTCTCGGCCCGGATGACGACGTGGCCGACCACATAGATATCGCCGGCCAGGGCGGAGCGCAGGCCGGCCACGGTTTCCTCCCAGGCCCCCTCCCGCCCGACCAGGCGGTCGTGAAGTGCCGGACGGTGAGAGGCCAGGGTGATCTGGAGGTGGTCCAGGCCGGCCAGGAGCAGCCGGTTCAAATAGTCCTCCTCCCTCAGACGGCAACCGTCGGTGAGCAGCCCGGTGACCATGCCCAGGGCCTCGGCCTTCTGCACCAACTCCACCAGGTCCGGCCGGCAGGTCGGTTCACCGCCGGTGAAGACAACGTGGGGGACGCCGGCCTCCCAGAGGCGGTCCAATACCTCCTGCCACTCGGCCGTGCTCAGTTCGCGCTCCACCCGCCGGCGGGCCGCCGTATCCAGGGTTCCGCGTTCGTCCAGCCGGTAGGTCAGGGCGATATCCACCCGGTAGGGGGCCGAGGTCTCGGCGGAGAACGGTTCGGCGCGCTCCAGGTCCAGGTAGGTCACCGGGCAGAGGTCGGTGGCGGTGGCCAGGGCGAGGATGCGTTCGCGGATGCGGCGGTAGTCGGCGCGGGCCTGGGCCGGCCGGACACGGAAGCGGCGGGCCATCTCGCGCCCCACCTGTTCCTCGTCCATCCCCTGGAGGAGCATCCGGGCGTATTCGGCCGCCGTGGGGTTGAGGTGCAGCACGGTGGCGGCGTTGATCACCAAAAGTCCCCGGCCGTCGGGCTCCCGCCGCAGGTGCAGGCGGTACTGCCGGGGGGCCTCCGGCGGGGTCTGGTAGTGCAGGAGACGGGCGGAAGGAGGGGCAAGCGGGGCCTTGAGGACGGCCAGGCGCACTTCCTCCGGCGGCCGGAGGAAGGCCCGCAGGAGGAGGCGGACGGCATCGAAGAGCAGGGCCAGGACGAGGCCTCCCACGACGGCGGTGGGGAGGAGGAAGGCCAGGAGCCGGCCGGGGCGGCGCTCCTCCTGACGGTCCACATAGCGCCGGTAGAGGACGTAGGCGAGCAGGAGATATAGGGCGGTGCCGGCGAAGGAGAGGGCGGCTACGGCCGGCGGAGATAGTTCCGCCCGTGAGGGCGGCCAAAGGCGGGACTGCCGGCCGGCCCAGTAGACCAGGGGAGCCAGGAGGGCCAGGCCGGCCGTGCAGGCCAGGGCCGAGGCCAGGTCAAACGTACTCCGGCGGCCGCGTCCGGCCGGTTGGACGACCGGTCCATTCGAGTTCATAGCCTCCTCCATCATCCGGGGGCGAAAAAGTCCCCTTGTAGCAACGCCTGATCCGGCTCCCGGCCGGCGGCCCGGCAGGCATCGAGGTAACCGTCGACCAGGGCGCGTCTCAGCCCCTCAAAGGCCTGAGGCAGGCGGCGGAAGAAGGGGGCCAGGATTCTCACCCCTTCCGCAAAGGCCTCGGCCGCCTCCGCATGCCGCTCCATCCCCTGCAGCACCGCGCCGTAG
>JBMFNL010000039.1:0-29251 GCA_049970175.1 Chloroflexia bacterium | reverse complement strand
GAATCCTGATAATCCCCCCAGAAGTTGACTTTTACGGCGTTAAAGGGTAAAATGCAATTGTCCAACCTTTGATTTTAATTATGGCCTAAAAGAGGCAAAGTGTCAAGACCCCGCATTCTGGGCCCTCAGTTCGGCATTTGCCAAGGCGGACGGCCGGTGGTATAATGGGTTCGATATGGTTGCGATGGTGATTCCACCCTGGGAGGTAAACGGCCGTGTTACAGATCGCTTTGAGTATTGTGGAAATTCTGATCAGCGTCACCGTGATCACGCTTATCATCCTCCAATCCAAAGGCTCCGGCTTCGGAGGCATCTTCGGCGGCCGGGATATGCTTAACCCGCTTCACACCCGCCGGGGACTGGAGAAAACCCTTTTCCAGGCCACTATCGTCCTGGTCGTGATCTTCCTGCTGATCTCCCTGGCCAGCAGCATGTTCGTCTCCTACTAGCCGACGATGCTCCGCCTCTTTCGTTGGCAGATTCTCCTGGCCGCTCTGGGTATCCTGCTCGTCGCCGGCCTGCTGGCCCAGTTTGCCCTCCTGCGGGAGACGGTGGCCATCCCCATACGCGGAGGCGTCTACACCGAGGGTGTAATCGGCACCCCCCAGTTGCTCCACCCCCTTCTGGCCACGAGCGATGCCGACCGGGACATCTCCGGCCTCCTCTTCGAGGGCCTCTCTACCCTGCTCCCCGACGGCTCCATCCAGCCGGCCCTGGCCGAGAAGTGGGAAGCCTCGCCCCAGGGGACTGTGTACACCTGCACCCTGCGCAGCGACATCTACTGGCACGACGGTGAACCGGTGACCACGGTGGACGTCCTCTTCACCCTGAACCTCCTGCGCTCGCCCGATTTCCCCACCACCTCCCCCCTGCAGGCCCTCTGGGTACGCATACAGGCCCAGGCCCTGGACGACCGACGGATTCGCTTCCTCCTGGAGCGCCCCTATGCGCCCTTCCTGAGTTACACCACCCTCCCCCTCCTGCCGGCCCACCTCCTGCAAAAAGTCCCGCCGGCCGACCTGCCGTCCAGCCCGTTCTTCTTGCACCCGATCGGTACCGGCCCCTTCCGCTTCGTCCGGCTGGAAGAAGGCGAAGACGGCGTCCCTACACTGGAACTGGAGGCCAACCCGCTCTACTACCGGGGGCTTCCTTACCTGGAGGGGGTACACTTCCGCTTCTACCGGGATGAAGGGGTGCTGGTCGAGGCGCTGCTGCAGGGGGAGGTGGAGGGGGCCTTTGGCCTCTCCCGGGCGGCTCTGGAACGGCTGTCCGGCCGATCCGACCTGGTGGCCTACCGGGCTTACCTGCAAGCCTACAACATCCTCTTCCTGAACACCCGTTCCCCCTTCCTGGGGGATCGGCGGGTGCGCCAGGCCCTGGCCCTGGGCCTGGATCGGAGGGCCCTGGTCCAGGGCTTGGAGGAAGAGGTCTTCCCGGCCAACGGGCCGATCTCGCCGATCTCCTGGGCCTATAAACCGGACCTCCCCGCCTTCCCCTACGACCCGGGCCGGGCGGCCGAACTCCTGGAGGAGGCCGGCTGGCTGGACCAGAACCACGACGGCGTCCGCGAACGCGACATCCGTTCCCTCGAACTGGTCCTCCTGACCCGCGACGTTCCGCCGGAACGGGTGGCCCTGGCCAACCGGATCAAGCAGCAACTGGCTTCGCTGGGCGTCTCCATCCGCGTGGCCGTCGTACCTCCGGAGACGTTCCGCCGGCGGCTGGCCGAACGCGATTTTGATCTGCTCCTGTACGGCTGGGGGCAGTTGGGGCGCGACCCGGACGAATTCGTCCTCTGGCATTCCAGCCAGACCGGGCCGGAGGGTTCCAACCTCTCCTCCCTGCAAAACGAAACCATCGACCGCCTCCTGGAACAGGGACGCACCCTCCTGGACCGTGACCTGCGTATCCCGATCTACTGGCAATTCCAGGAGGAATTTATCCAGGAAGTTCCGGCCATCCCCCTTTACTACCCGGTTTACACCTACATCCTCCCCGCCCGCCTGCATGGCGTGGAACTCGCCCCGTTCAACGAACCCGGAGAGCGATTCCGCAGCATAACCGGCTGGTACCTCAAGACCCAGGTGCAGACCCGGCTGCGCTCCGTAGCGGCACCACGCTACGGGCGCGAGCGCTGAAAAGTCCCCTTACCTTCGCGCCCCCGTTCGGCTGCGGATGGCCTCGATGGCCCGACGCGCTTCCTCTCCCACCGTCTGCCCAAAGACGCTGGCCGTGTCCTGGAGCAACCGCTCCAGTTCGGGGATGAGCATCTCGTGGCCGAGGCGGCCCAGCCCTTCGACGGCGTGCAGGCGAACCTGGGCATCGGGGTCCCGAAGGGCCCGTACCAGGGGGGTGATGACCCGGCTATCGTGGAGCCGGCCCAGGGAGCGCACGGCCGCTCGCCGCAGGAGCACCTGGCGATCCTGAGCGGCCTCGATCAGGGCGGCGATGGCCCGATGGTCTCCCACCATGCCCAGCGCCTCGGCGGCGCTGTAGCGCACCCAGAGGTCGTCGGAGGAGGTCAGCACCGCGGCCAGGATGCCCACCGCCTCCCGGTCTCCCAGGCGGGCCACCGCCTCGACGGCGTTGCGGCGCACGGTCGGATCGGGGTCGCGGAGGGCCCGGCGGAGGGCCTGGCGCACGGCCGGCGCATCCAGGTAGCCCAGGGCATCGGCGGCGCTGCGCCGCACCAGAGGGTCGCGTTCCTGGAGGAGAGGGAGGAGGAGCACGACGGCCTCTTCCCCGCCGATGCGGCCAATGGCCTGGGCGGCGGCCCAGCGGACAAAGGCATGGGGGTCGCGCAGGGCCCGGACCAGGGCCGGGACGGCCCGGGGATCGCCCAGGTCGCCCAGACCCTCGGCGGCTTCCCAGCGCCGGCCGGCCTGCTCGCTTTCCAGCCGGCCGAGGAGGTCGGCCAGGGCCTCATCCCGCCAGGCGGCCACCTCCTCCGGAGAGGGGAGTTCGGCCGACCCAACGGCCTCGCCCGCCAGGCGGGAAATGGCCTGAAAGGCCTTCCAGCGCACCATCGGGTTGGTCTCCCGCCGGGCCAGAGATACCAGGGCCGGCAGGACCTGCTCTTCGCCGGATTCGGCCAGCAGTTCAACCGCCCGCTCGCGCCGCGAGGGGAGCGGCGAATCCAGTTCCCGGAGCAGGAGGGATAGGAGGTGCTCCCGCTGCTCACCCGTCCCCAGGGACCAGTGGGCCGGGTCGGAAGGCAAGGTGGGAGGCGGCTTTTCTCCGACACTCTTTCGGAAGAACATCCGGACCTCCTGCCCTCAAATTTGCCATAATCCCAGGTGGTCCAGTGCCCGGTAGATGCAGGCAATGCTGGACTGGGCCCAGATCAACCCCTGGCGGGTCCAGTCGAGCAGGGTGGCCGGCGGGAGGGCACAGAGCTCGATCTCCTCCGTCGGGTCGGGATGCCGGCGATCGGCCGGCCGGCAGCCCCGGGCCAGGACCAGGAAGTTGTGGAAGGTGGCCTTGGGCGGGTCCACCGCCATGCGGGCCAGGACCTCCCCCTGCTCGGCCTCGTAACCGGTCTCTTCATGCAGTTCGCGCCGGGCGGCCGAGAGCACGTCTTCACCCGGCGAGACGATGCCACCCGGCAGTTCCCAGACGAACTCGCCCACGGCCTGGCGGTACTGCCGAACCAGGAGGACTTTTCCCTCCACCGTCAGGGCGAAGACGGCCACCCAGTCCGGTCCCTCCCAGAGGTAGTAATCGTCCAACACAAGGCCGCTGGGCAGACGGCAGATGTCCCGGCGCACCCGCAGCCAGGGCACATCCAGGGCGTATTCGGAGGAAAGGGTCTTCCAGGGACGCATTGTCGCCATCCTTTCACGGCGCGCCGCTTAAGGGGCGCCACCGGGCTTCGCGGAAGCCGATTTCGACCAACCCACAGCGCCCGGCCGGGCCGGCCGCACATCCAGCCACCGTCCACCGCCTCCCGGGCTAGAAGAGCCCGCGCACGTATCCCCCATCCACCTGGATGGCCACCCCGGTGATGTAGGAGGCCCGCTCCGAGGCCAAAAAGGCCACCAGGGCAGCCAGTTCCTCCGGCCGGCCCATCCGACCCATCGGAATCTGGCGCTCGTAGCCGGCCAGGACCTCCTCCACGCTCATCCCCTCTCGTTCGGCCCGCTCCCGGGCCAGTTCCACCACCCGCTCCGTGCGGGTGAAGCCGGGGCAGACGCTGTTGACGGTGATGCCCTCCGGGGCCAGTTCCAGCGCCAGCGTCTTGGCAAAGGCGATGACCCCGCAGCGGGCGGCGTTGGAAAGCACCAGGTCGGCGATGGGTTGCTTCACCGCCACCGAGGTCAGGTTGATGATACGCCCCCAGCGGTTGGCCCGCATATGGGGAACGGCAGCCCGGGTCAGCCGTACCGTGCTCAGGAGGTTCAGTTCCAACGCCTTCCGCCATTCCTCGTCTGAAAAGGTCAAGGTGGGGCCGGGTGGAGGACCGCCGGCGTTGTTGACCAGGATATCCAGCCGGCCGAAGTGTTTGACCACCGCCTCCACCATGTCGTTCACCTGGCGGGTGACGGTGACGTCGGCGGCGATGGCCAGCACCCGCGCCCCGGTATCCCGGGCGATCTCGGCAGCCGTCTCGCGCAGCCGTTCCTTGCCTCGGGCACAGATGGCGACATGGGCCCCCTCGCGGGCCAGTTCCCAGGCGACGGCCTTGCCCAGCCCCCGACTGGCGGCGGCCACCAGGGCCACACGCCCTTTCAATCCCAGATCCATCCAACCCTCCTCTCGTTAAACCAGCCTCAGGAGCGGGCTGATCGTCTCCCCGGCGTGGATGCGACGGATAACCTCGGCCAGGAGCGGAGCGATGGAGACGACGCGCACCTTCTCCGAACGCTTCTCCGGGGGGAGAAAGATGGTGTTGCTGACGACCAGTTCGCGGATGACCGGGTCCTGCAACTTTTCCAGGGAACGGCCGGCCAGGACGGGATGGGTGATGGAGAGGTAAACCTCCGGCCGGGCCCCGGCCTCCAGCAAGGCGGGAACCTCATCCAACACACTTCCTCCGGAGATGACGTCATCAATGACGATCGGGATGCGGTTGCGGATGTCGCCAACGATATGGGTCACCCGGATGCGTTCGCCGTCGCGGCGCTTCTCCATCACCACCAGCGGAAGAGCCAGAATCTCGGCGTATTTGGCCGCCAGTTTGACCCGGCCGGTATCGGGGGCCACGATGGAGGCCTCGGCGAAGCGCCCGTCCCGGGAAAAGTACTCGGCCAGGACGGGAACGGCCGAGAGGGGGTCCACCGGAATCTGGAAAAAACCCTGGATGGCCGGCACGTGCACGTCCACATAGATGACCCGATCCACCCCCAGCGCCTCCAGAATCGTCGCCACCACGCGAGCGCTGATGGCTTCCCGCCCCCGGGCCATCCGCTCTTGGCGAGTATAGGGGAAATAGGGCACCACAGCGGTGATGGAGTGGGCCGAGGCGCGGCGAAAGGCATCCACCAGGAGGAAGAGTTCCATCACGTTCTGGTTGACCGGCGGAGAGCACGACTGCAGGATGAAGACGTCCACCCCCCGGACGCACTCTTCGATCAGGACGTGCACCTCGGTATCGGGGAAATGGGTGATGCGCAGCGGGCCCAGCGGAACTTGCAGGATTGCGGCCACCTCCTCGGCCAACGGGAGGTTGGCATCGCCGGAAAAAAGGCGAAGTGGCGGCATCGGCCCGTCCTCTCCTGTACGTCGCATTTCCGGAGACTATATTGTACCACCACCGCGCCGGGAGAGCAAATCGCGCGATCGGCTCATCGCTGGGTGTGTTCCAGGTTTGTCGGGAAGCGGCCTTTTCCCTCACCCCACTCCCCGGTTGGTGGGTGAGAGGTGAGGGTCAGCCGGACCGACCTCCTACGATTCGACGCCTTTGGGACACACCCTCATCGCTCGGCTTTTTGACTTCCCCGGCCTTCTGGTGTAGACTTGCAGGAGGCACCCGGAGGTGACCATGAAAGTACGCCGCATCATCCTGATCGTCCTGGACAGCGTGGGTGTGGGGGCGCTGCCCGATGCCGCCGAATACGGTGACGAGGGCAGCAATACCCTGGCCAATACGGCCCGCGCCGTGGGCGGGCTGCATCTGCCCCACCTGGGCGCGCTGGGCCTGGGCAACATCATCCCGGTGGACGGGGTGCCGCCGGCCCACCATCCCGAAGGCGCCTACGGCCGCATGGCCGAGCAGAGCCGGGGCAAGGATACCACCGTCGGCCATTGGGAACTGGCCGGCCTGATCTCCCCCCGCCCCTTGCCGACCTATCCCAACGGCTTTCCCGAGGACCTGGTGCGCGAATTCGAGCGGAGGATCGGCCGGCGCGTCCTGGGCAACTACCCGGCCTCGGGGACGGTCATCATCGAGCAACTGGGGGAGGAGCACATGCGCACCGGCCGGCCCATCCTTTACACCTCGGCCGACAGCGTCTTCCAGGTGGCCGCCCATGAGGAGGTCATCCCCCTTCCGGAACTCTACCGCATCTGCGAGATCGCCCGCGAGTTGCTCCAGGGGGAACACGCCGTCGGACGGGTCATCGCCCGGCCCTTTGTGGGAGAACCCGGCCGCTTCATCCGCACGGCCAACCGGCGGGACTGGTCCCTCCCCCCGCCGGCGGAGACGATCCTGGACCGGCTGAGCGCATCCGGCCGGAGCGTCCTGGCCGTGGGCAAGATCGAGGACATCTTCGCCAGCCGGGGCATCACCGAGGCCAAACACACCCAGGACAACATGGACGGCGTGGACAAGACGCTGTTATTTATGTCAATATGTAAGGCCGGCCTGATCTTCACCAACCTGGTGGATTTCGACATGCGCTGGGGGCACCGCAACGATCCCCAGGGATATGCGCGCGGCCTGGAGGCATTCGATGCCCGCCTGCCCGAACTGCGGGAGGCGATGCGCCCCGGCGACCTCCTCATCCTCACCGCCGATCACGGCTGCGACCCCACCACGCCCTCGACCGACCACTCCCGCGAGTACGTGCCGCTCCTGGTCTGCGGCCCTAGGGTACGGCCGGGGGTCGCCCTGGGCACGAGGGCAACCTTCGCCGACGTGGCCGCCACGATCGCCGAGGCCCTGGGCGTGGGCCCCTGGCCGGTGGGCCGGAGTTTCCTCCCGGAGGTGTGGGGATGATGTAGGTCGGTTGGACAAACCGACCTACACCTATTTTGACAGGGTTTCGGCAGGCTCAACCCGGCGGCTCAATGCACCGCCTTCAAACCTGGAACGAACGTTCAACCGTACTGACCGGGAGCGACGCCGCAGGTAGGAAACGTCTGAACGGGGGTCATCTCCCCCAAACCCAGTAGACGAGGAGGGCCGCCGCCTCGCGCATGATGTAGAAGGCTTCCTCCAGCGGACGCCGGGCGATGGGGCCGGAGGGCGTGGGAGCCGGATGGGCCTGGAAGCCGAGGTCGCGGGCGATGGCCAGGGCCCGGCCCATATGGAAGGGATCGCTCACCAGAAGGATGGAATAGGCCCGGCGCGGGGCCAGCAGTTTCCAGGCCTCCCGCAGGTTTTCGACCGTACTGCGACTGTTCTCCTCCACCAGGATGGCCTCGGCCGGGACCCCCTGGGCCAGGGCATATGCCCGCCCGGCGGAGGCCTCGGAGAAGGGGTCACCGGCGATGGAACCGCCGGTCAGGACGAGCAGCGGAGCATAGCCCTGCCGGTAGAGGGCGATGGCCCGGTCGAGGCGGGCCTGAAGGACGGGGGAAGGCCGGCCGTTCCACTGGGCGGCCCCCAAGACGACGATGGCTTCGGCCGGGACGAGTTCCTCCTGCCGGCCCTGTTCCCGAATCCACAGGCACAGGCCGAAGAAACCGAGGAGCAGGATGCCGGGGATGATCAGGAGGACGATCTCTTCCCCCCTCATTCGGGGACGTAGCCGGCTTCGCTCTCGTCTGCTCCAGAACACTCGAGGCATCCTGCGTTTCTTCGCCCGGTGATCGCCGGAGGTCCTGCCGGATTCCACGCCTTGGTCGCAGGTATAATTCTACCACACGACCGGCCGGCGTCCAAATCGGACGGAGAGGGGCAAGGGGGATGCATGCTTCTAGATGGGCACTGTCCTCGAACACCACACACAAAATGTGACAGCCGGGCGATTCCGCGCTATAATTGGGGTAGCACGGGCATTGCCCATCCATCACCTCCTTCCGGCACCTACCATACCAACCGATCGATGGTGTGGCCGGGGTCGCTATAGGTCAGAACGGCATAGTCCGGCCTTGAGGTCATCCAACTTGGGCACATAGGTCCAGGATGTCCCGGCGAAATCGGCACCTCCGGGTGGTGTATCTGGTCGCCTCCGCCCTGCTGCTGGCCGTCCTCGGGGGAGTTCCGGCCGCCTGGGTCCGAACGCCTGTCCCCCGCTTCTTCCACCTCACCCCGGCCGACGGCCTCTCCCATCACATCGTTTACGCCGTCGCCCAGGATGCCCAGGGCTTCCTCTGGATCGGCACCCAGGACGGCCTCAACCGCTACGACGGTCGCACTCTCACCGTCTTCCGCCACCTGCGCTCCGACCCGCATTCGCTGGTCCACAGCACCGTCCAGGCCCTGGCGGTGGACGCGGCCGGCACCCTGTGGGTGGGAACGGTCGGCGGGCTGGACCGCTACGACCGGGAGGCCGGCCGCTTTGTTCACCACCCCGAGGTCGGCGAATCGGTCACGGCCCTTTACGAGGGCCGGGACGGCACACTCTGGGTCGGCACGGCCGGCGCCGGCCTCTTCCGTTACGACCGGCCGGCCGGCCGCTTTGTGCCGGCCGATTTCGACCTGCCCGACGGCCACATCCTGGCCCTCTACCAGGGCCGGGACGGCACGCTCTGGGTCGGGACGGAGTACGGTGGCCTGCTGGCCCGGCCTGCGGACGGGCCTTCTCGGGTTTACCGCCATGACCCCGCGGATGCCCATAGCCTGCCTCACGACCGGGTGACGGCCGTGCTCCAGGATCGCGCCGGCTCCCTCTGGGTGGGCACCGGGGCCTGGCACGAGCCGGCCGTGGGCGGGCTGGCCTCGCTGGACCCGGCCGCCGGCCGCTTCACGCTCTATCGGCAGGGCCTGGAACACGCCCACATCACCGCCATCCTGGAGGACCGCGCCGGCACCCTTTGGGTGGGCACCGAAAACGGCCTGGCCGTCCTGGATCGCGTCGCCGGCACCTTCACCACCTACCACCATGACCCCCTGGACCCCTATAGCCTGGCCGACGACCGCATCTACGCCCTCTACGAGGACCGCGCCGGCATCCTCTGGATCGCCACCGACGGCGGCCTCAGCCGCTACGTCCCCGAGAAGAACCGCTTTTCCCTCTACCGCCACGACCCGCTGGACCCCAACAGCCTGGGTGCGCCGCGCGTCGGCGCTATTTTGGTAACCACGAAGGACACGAAGGGCACGAAGGATGTAGAAACCCTTTGTGTTCCTTCGTGTCCTTTGTGGTCAAAACCTTCGTGTCCTTTGTGGTAGAAAGCCTTCGTGTCCCTTCGTGTCCTTTGTGGTAATGTGGTTGCAAGGAGGGGTTATGTCGCCGATTCGGGTGTTGATTGCCGACGACCACCGCCTCTTCCGCCAGGGACTGCGCTACGTCTGCCAGGCCGCCGGAGGAATCGAGGTGGTGGGCGAGGCCGAGGACGGCCGCGAGGCCGTGCGGTTGGCGGAGGAACTCAAGCCCGACGTGATCCTGATGGACATCCGGATGCCCGGGCTGGACGGCGTGGAGGCCACCCGCCTCATCGCCGCCCGTGTCCCCTCGGCGCGGGTCATCATCCTGACCATGTACCGGCAGGATCAGTACGTCTTCGAGGCCATCAAGGCCGGCGCCCGGGGCTATCTCCTCAAGGACGTGGACGAGCAGGAACTAGTGGAGGCCGTCCGCGCCGTCCATCGGGGCGAGGCCCTGATCAACCCGGCCCTCGCGGCGCGGCTGCTGGACGAGTTCCGCCGCCTCAGTCGGGGCGAAGGCGCCGAGACGGAGGAACTGAGTGCAGGGGAAATGGAGATACTGCGTCTGGTGGCCCAGGGGGCCGATAACAAGACCGTAGCCGAGCGGCTGGCCCTCTCAGAACGGACGGTGGCCAACCGGCTGAGCGAAATCTACCGCAAACTCCACGTCAATAGCCGCGTCCAGGCCACCCTGGTTGCCCTGCGCCGGGGCTGGGTAACGCTGGAGAACAAATCTTCCGACCGTTCCCCCGAAAACAAGTAGGCGCATTGACAATCATGTTGGACGATATTATAATCATCTTACAAAACCAATGAGGGTAAACCGATGGAGGCTACAGTAGTCAAAATCAGTTCCAAGTACCAGGTGGTCCTCCCGAAATCTGTCCGGGAGGCCCTTGCCCTGCGCGTTGGAGACGAAGTCATCTTCATCGTAGACGGCAACAAGGTCCTGCTGCGCCCGCGGCCGGCCAGCTTTACCGAGGCGATGCGGGGCCTGCATCGTGAAGTTTGGGCCGGGCAGGATGTGGACGAATGGCTCGAAGAGGAGCGCACGACGTGGGCGGAGTAGAATCGTTCCTGGAGGCGTTGGCTGGCCGACGGTGCGTTCTGCTCGACACCATGGTCTTTTCCTACCACTTTTCCGCGCATCCCCGCTATCTCCCCCTGACCACGGCCCTGCTGGACCAGATCGAAGCGGGAAAATTGGAGGGCCTGATCACGACGGTTACCCTGGCCGAGGTGCTGGCCGCACCGGCCCGCGCAGGGAATGGGGAGGCGATGTACGACTACGAAATGTTCCTGGTCCACTTCCCGCACCTGCGCATGGTTCCCCTGGATGTGGCCCTGGCCCGGGAAACGGCCCGCGTTCGGGCAGAGACCCACCTGCGTTTCCCTGATGCGGTCCAGGTGGCGGCCGGCCGGCTGGCCGGTGCCGATGCTCTGGTAACCAACGACCTGCGCTGGTCCCCGGCCGTTTCCCGCCCGCCGGTACTTTTCCTCCAAAATTACGCCGGCTAACCGTCCGGCCGCCGGGGCAAAAGGACGGTGGGAAAAGTACCCCAAAAACGGGTATTTTTTTCTTTACCGGAAGGGAAGTTCTGCTCTTGTAACCCGGTGCCGGGTGTGCTATGCTGACCTTGCGAACCGGGCATACCCCAATGTACGAAACAGGCCATGCGCAAGCCGATCACCGTCGCCATCCTGGAGGCCGATCCGATGTTCCGTCAGCAGGTGCGGACCCAGTTGGAAAGCACCGGTGACATCGTCATCGTGGGCGAGGCCGCAGACGAGGCCGAGTTGCAGGAGCAGATGCTTTCCTTCCCTTCCCTGGTCCTCCTGGCCGGTCTGGAGTCCCTGGGGAGAGCCCAGGGCGTGGCCCGGCTGAGGGCCCGCTTTCCGGGAATCCAGGTCATCCTCCTGCACGACGGGGCAAAAGAGGCGCAGGTGCTGGAGGCTCTCCAGCAGGGGGCGCGGGGCGACCTGGTCCGGGCGGGTCTGCGGCCGGATGCGCTCGTGGAGGCCGTCCGCACGGTCGCCCGTGGGGAGGCCTTCCTCAGCCCCGCCGTCGCCGGGCGGGTCGTGGAGGAGGTCGCCCACCGCCGAGGGAATCGGCCTTTGGGAACCGGTGCGCAGGAGGTGGCGGACGAAACCGAGCGGCCGATTCGAGTGGACTGAAGCGACAAACCTGAACAGGAGGTGTGCAATGAAAGGCAAATGAGCTCTTTGGGTGACGATGGCGACGCTGCTCCTGCTCCTGGCCGCGGGGCTTTCACAGGCCCAGGGGCCGCAGCCCCCGGAAGCCGGGAGGGCCGACGGGGCCGGCCCCGAGGACGCCGTGGATAACGTCACCCCCATCCAGGGCTACCTGACCGACGGCGCCGGCAACCCCCTGAACGGCAATTACAGCGTCACCGCCAGGATCTACGACGTATCCAGCGGCGGGACGGCGCTCTGCTCCGACACCGAAACGGTGGCGGTGAGCAACGGCCTGTTCACGATGGATGTGAACAACTGCACCAACGACGACGTCGACGGCCGGCAACTCTACCTGGGCATCCAGGTGGGGAGCGATGCCGAGATGACCCCCCGCCGGGCCATCTACGCCGTGCCCTACGCCTTCAGCCTGCGGCCGGGGGCGATTATCAGCGGCGCCCGCATTGCGGCTATGCTCAACGTGTACAACAACGCGACTTCAGGCACAGCCTGGGGGATAGATGCCTATAGCGCTGGTCACGATGCCGTGCATGGCCGCACAGGTTCCAGCGATCACGCCGGGGTAGCTGGCGTGAGTTGGGGCAGCGGCATCGGAGTATATGGTGAAAGCGCCACTGGTGTGGCCATCCGGGCCGCCGGCTCAGGCATCATCCAGAGCACGGCCAGATCGTACCTGTGGATCAGCGGGAATGCCCTGCAGAAGGCCAACTCGACCGATACCACGCTGATCTGTATGGCGGGTATCAAGTCAAGGGCGGTTCAGACTGGCTCGACAACAAGACCGTGCTGGTGCCCGTGACCATCCCGGTCAACTGTACGGCCAGAACGTCACCGTCACCGGCCTGGATCTGTACTACAACACATCGGATGATCTGACCGGCATCGTGGTCAGCGCCATGCGCCGTCAGAACGGCGTCGGAGCAGGCGATCTGATCTTTCGAGATGAGACGGATTACGTTTGTCCGGCGCCGACGCAGTGCGTAAAGCACTGGGATCTGACCACCAACAACGTTCTCAGCGACCAGCGCGGGATCCTCTACATCGCTTTTCAACTTTCCTTTGCTAGTGAAACGGCCTACGTCAATATCGGCGGTGTGCGGCTAACCCTGGAGCACGATTAGCAGGAGGTGGGCGATGAAGCGAACAGCAATTCTGCTGGTTCTGGCCGTCTTCCTCCTCCTGGCCGGCCGCGCCCTGGCCATGTCCTCGGAGAACTTTCGCCTGGACTGGTTCGTCCCGCTCACCGGCGGGGGCGGCGAGCCGGCCGGTTCGGCCAACTACGCCGTCAACTTCACCGTCGGACAGTCGGCCATCGGCGGAGCCTCCAGCCCCAGCTACGGCGGCTGCCTGGGCTACTGGTGTGGCGTCACCGGGGCGGTGGGCGGGCAGTACCGTATCTACCTGCCGCTGGTAATGAGGGGATTTTAGCCCTCACCCCACTCCCCCTACCCCCCTCTCCCCTCTCCCACTGGGAGAGGGGAGAGGGGGCAGGGGGTGAGGGGTGAGGGCCAGGAGGCCGACATGCGAACCCGCTACCTCTTTCTCCCCCTTCTTCTCATCGCCCTCGCCTGCAATCCGTCCACCTTTTCCACGCCGGCCGAACCCGCCGCCGACACACTGGCAACACCCGCCACGGCCTCAAGCCCGGCCATCGCCCCCACCGCCGGCACCACCTACTACGTCCGCCCCGACGGCGGGAATGCCGAGCAGTGCACCGGCCTGGTGGACGCTCCCTACCCCGGCAGCGGAAGCCATCAGCCCTGCGCCTGGGACCACCCCTTCCGCGCCCTCCAGCCCAGCGGCGAAACCGGCCAGCCGGGCACCGTTCGCATCTCCGGCGGCGACACCCTCCTCATCGCCCCCGGCAGTTACCGCATCGGCTACGGCGCGCCCGGGGCGGAGAACTGTCAGGCCGCCTACCCCTGGGACTGCGTGATGCCGCCCATCCCCGGCGGCCCCGACGCCGCCCACCCCACCCGCATCCTGGGACGGGGGTGGGATGGCGGCTGCCCCGATCCCCCCGAGTTATGGGGCACGGAAAGGGTGGCCTACATCCTGGCCATCACCGGCACCCAGAACGTCGAGGTGGCCTGCCTGGAACTCACCGACCACGCCACCTGCGCCGATGCCCACACCGGCGGCCTGGCCTGCAACGCCGAGTCCTTCCCCTACGGCGACTGGGCGATGAACGGCCTCTACGCCGTGGACGCGGCCAACGTCACCCTGCGCGACCTGAACATCCACGGCCTGGCCCGCGCGGGGGTATGGGCCGGAAGGCTCTCCGACTGGACGGTGGAGCGCGTGCGCATCGCCGGCAACGGCTGGGTCGGCTGGGACGGCGATGTCGAGGGCGACGACGCCAACTCCGGCACCCTCACCTTCCGCCGCTGGACGGTGGAGTGGAACGGCTGTGTGGAGACGTATCCCGGCGAGGAACCCACCGGCTGCTGGGCGCAGACGGCCGGCGGCTACGGCGACGGCGTGGGCACCGGCGAGACCGGCGGACACTGGGTGATCGAGGACTCGGCCTTCCTCCACAACACCTCCGACGGCCTGGACCTCCTCTACACCCGCATCCCCGGTTCGCTCATCGAAATCCGCCGCACCCTGGCGAAGGACAATGCCGGAAACCAACTCAAGACCAACGGCCCCGCCATCGTCGAAAACTCCATCATCGTCGGCAACTGCGGCTACTTCGAGGGCCAACCGTTCACCTACCACGTGGACAACTGCCGGGCCGCCGGGAACGCCCTCGCCCTCGCCCTGCAACCGGGCAACTCGGTCGCCGTGACCAACAACACGCTCACCGGTGAGGGCGACTGCCTGGTAGAGGTGACCTGCGAGGGCAGTTGCACGGGGGCCGAAACGGTCCGCATGCGCAACAACATCTTCCTGGGGCAGACCGACTTTCTCCAGCCCTCTGAGCAGACCTGCTTCGTCTACTGGGAGAACTTTCCCACGGACCCGGTGGACACGGACTATGCTGTCATCCACAACGTCAAGGAGGATCCCTGTCCCGTCGGCGGCCATGACCTCTGCCAGGATCCAAGGCTGGTGAACGAGACGCTGGCGGCCTTGGACGCCCACCTGCAATCCGGCAGCCCGGCTATCGACGCCGGCTCCGCCGCCGATGCGCCGGCCGACGATTTTACCGGCCGGCCCCGCGACGCCCGGCCGGACATCGGAGCCTATGAATTCTGGCAGCCCTCCTCGTGGGTCTATCTGCCGCTGGTGATCAAGGGGGGCAGGTAACCTCAGTACTCCGGGTTGAGCAGCGGCCGGCCCAGTTTGCCGCTGTAGGCGCTACCCCAGTAGGCCCCCAGGTCCTGCCCCTCTACGGAAATCTGGGCATACCGGATGCCCTGGGGCGCATCCGGGGTCAGGTCGGTCATGGCCAACACCAGGGCTTTGACCGCCAGGTCCGGGTGGGCCGCGTTCAGGAAGGCGCTGTTCAGGTCCACATACATCGTGTCTCCGTCACGGTAGATGTTGCGAATCTGGGTATCGGCCGGGAAAGGAGAGAGCGCCAGCCCCTGCATCGCTGCGCTGGGCCCCTTGACCATCTCTTCAATGGTGGCCCGCCCGGTGCCCAAGGTAAAGGGCACGCGCCGGACGATGGGGAAGAGGTGCTGGCCGTCGGGCGTGAGGAAATAGAGGGTCAGGGCAACCGAATCGGCAGGCTCCAGGTTGTAGGGGTTCTCAAAATTGACATAACGAGGCCGGACCACCGGCTCCGTGTTGCCGCTGCCGGGCAATCCTGCCGGTGCTCCGTTCACCAGGAATTGCACCCGCTGGACGCTGTAACGGAACTCGGTGAGGGCCAGGACCACGGCCATCGCCTCGGTCGGGCCGGCCCCCAGGTCCTCAAAGCGGTGGTCGAAATCCACGTAGCAGGTGCCCTCCTGAATGTAGATATTGACCAAACCCATCCCCTCAGGAATCGAGCGCAGGAGGTTGCTCCCCGGCCGGGGGCCGGCGATCATCTCCTCCATCGCCCGCCGGGCTACCCCCACCGTCGGCGGGCCGCGCCGGATGACCGGCACGTAATAGGCCTTGTTCGGCCCCAGGAAGTAGAGCACCGACCAGGTCTCCGAAGGCGTTGGCGGAACCGGCGTGGGGACGACGGCCACCGGCGTCGCCGTGGGCGGCGGGGGTGTCTCCGTCGGCGGGACGGGTGTTTCCGTCGGGAACGGGGTCAGGGTGGGGCGAGGCGAAGGCGTTACCGTCGGCCTGGGTGTGGGGGTGGAGGTCGCCGTTGGCACGACGGCCGGCGGCTGGGTGGTGGCAACCGGCGTTGGGGAAAGGGCCGGAGCGGTGGGGACGGCCCCCCCTCCGCCTCCGCGCCCCTGGAGCACCAGCACGATGATCCCATACGTCGCCAGGATGGCCACGAGCAGGCCGACCAGGACCAGGTAGAGGATTCGGTCCCGGCGGCTCATCCCTCCCCAAAACCTTGCCAGACGCGAGGGAGGGCGAGGGCCGGCCCGTTCCGGAACCGGGGCGGCAACCGGCGGCGCCTCCTGGCCGGCAAAACGCGGGCACTCCACATAGCGCTCGCCCAGGCAGTAGGTGCGCTGATCCACATGGATGGGCAGCGGTTCGCCGAAGATATAGCAGCGGTGTTCCGGGGTGGGGCTGGAAAAGCGTATCGACCGTGTGTGTTTCAAACCGAGGTGTGGACAGTGCCGCGAACGGCCCTCCATCGCATCCTCCTTGGCCTTGCAGGAACGTGCCTATCGGCATTATACGATAGGGAAAGGAGGTTGTCAACGAGATTTTTCGGCCGGATCGGGCCCGTCCCCGGTACGCCCCCTGTCTTCCGGGGGCACCTCGGCGGTGGCCAGACCCAACAGCCCCCAGAGCAAAAAGGCCATATGCGGAAACTCCGGGTTGAAAAAGTAATGGTCCAGAAGCCCCGTGCTCAGGGCGGCCACCACCCCGGCCAGCAGAGGCAACCGCTCTTCCTCCCGACGGGCCAGGCGCAACCCCCGGACCAGGGCGACCCCCACCAGGGCCAGAAAGGAACCCAGCCCTACCAGGCCCATCCGTTCGGCGACGGTCAGGTAGAGGCTGGAGACGCCGGTGCTCAGGTCCACATCGGGAGCGCTGCCCAGACCCACGCCCCAGACCGGGTAGCGCCCGAGGATGGCCAAGGCGTTGGCGAACTCAGCCAGGCGCATCCGGTTGGCCAGGTCCTGAAAGAGGATACCCTGCCGGAGGCGCTCCAAGGCCGGCCCGCCCCCCACCAGGAGGAGGAGCGCCAGGAGGAGGACGCCGGCCAGAAGGAACCACCACAGGCGGCGGTAGCGCGCCGCAGCCAAAAAGACGGCCGCCGCCAGAAAGCCGCCCAGGGCGGCCCGCGAATAGGTCAGATAGAGGCCGGCCAGGAGCAGGGCCATCCGCACCATCCAGGTCCGCTTGGCCGCCAGGGGCGGGAATGCCATGGCCGCGGCCACGGCGAGCATCCCGCCGAAACTGTTGGGGTCCACCGACGTGCCGATGGCCCGCTCCAGCCCACCGGGGTTGTCCTCCACATAGCGTAGCACCCGCCCCTGCGTAGGATAGCCCAGCGGCCCCAGTCCCACCAGGAAGTCGCGGGCCAGGGCATCGGGCAGGGCCTGGAGGCCCAGGCCCAGGAGGGCGGCCAGGCCGGCCGCCAGGAAAAAGAGCCGCAGGAACTGCCGGAGATGGGCCCGCGTGGGGGACAGATGGCGGACGCCGAAGAAGGCGAGCATCCCCAGGGCCAGTTTGCCGTAGTTATGGAGGAGGGTGGGCGTCACCCCTCGCCCCCGAATCAGGGAAACGAGGGTGAGCCCGAAAAAGGTCCAGGCCAGGGCGTCCAGGAGGGAAAAGCGTCCCCGCCAGCGGCCTCCGAGCAGGGGGGAAAGGAGCCAGCCCGCCAGGAACCCGAGCAGGGCCAGTTCCAGAAAGGAAGGGGTCAGGCCCAGGGAGACAGGCAACACCCCAAAGGGCAGGAGGAGGGCGATGGCCACGGCCACCAGAAAACCGTCCCAGGGACGGAAGAAGGCGAAGACGGCTACGGCCAGTCCGGCTAGCGTGCCCAGGGAGACGAGTAGCCCGTAGCGGGCGGCGGCCAGACCGGAAGCCAGCCCGATCAGGAGCAAGAGGCTAACTGCGGCCGCCCGCCGGAGGGCGAGGGCCGTCCCCGCAGCTTCCCACCTCCGCCACACCCGTGCCGTCTGCAACTTGGCTCCGCAGGTCAGGGCGGCGGCATCCGGCCGGCACCCCCGGGCTACGGCGGCGTGGCGTTATAGGCCACGTGAATCGTCGCCCGACAGGGGAGGCGTGTCCCCGGCGGCATCTGCTCGTCCGTGTAGATGCGGCCGCCGAATTCGACCCGATAACTGATGACCTGGCCGGGGGCTCCCAGGTCCTCGATGCGCACGCCGGGGGGCATATCGGCCTGGGTCTGCCCCTGGGTAAAGCCCCAGGTTAGGCCGGCCTCTTCCACCTGACGTCGGGCTTCCTCCAGCGGAAGCCTCCGCACCTCCGGCATCACCGTCTGCTCCCGCCCCAGGCTCACGTACAGGGTGACCGTCAGGCCCTGCAGGTACTGGATATTCCCGCGCGGCTCCTGCCGGTCCACATAGCCGGCCTGGGTACTGGTACAGCCCACCTCCTGCAAGGCCACGCGGAAGCCGGCCCGCCGGACCAGTTCCTCGGCCGCCGCCTGGGGATATTGGACTACCTGGGGCACCCGAGCAATCCCCGGCTCCGCCCCCAGCGTGACGGTGACCACACTGCCGTACGCCACATAGGTGCCGTAAGGCGGTTCCTGCGAGACGACATGGCCGGGTTCGATGTACGGATCGTATACCGGCTTCGCCTCGGCGTACTGGAAGCCCCGCTCAAAGAGGCGGGCTTGAGCCTCCTCCCGCGACAGGCCCCTCAGGTCGGGGACGGAGACCCGAGGGAGGGCCGTGGGCGTGGCGGTAGCGGTGGGGAGAGGCGTCGGCGCGGGGGTGGAGGCAAAGAGGGCCGGCCCGAAGCGGATGCCCAGCACGGCCAGGCTCAGCAGGCCGGCGGCGATGAGCACCAGCAGGACGATGCCCAGCGGCCCCAAGCCGGACTCCCGGGCCGCGGGGCGGCGGGGAACGGCGTAAGGAGGACGGGCCGGGATTTCCCGCGAGACCGGGGGCGAGGGAAGGGACGGCTGAGGGTAAGCGAGGGGTGTCCCCGGCGGCACGGCGCCGGGATAGGTCCCGGGTTGTCCGGAGGAAACGAGCAGGGACGGCGGGATGGTCCCGGTCGCCTCGACTCCGACGAGGCGGTAGTGTTCCAGGGCCAGCTGCATCTCTCGGGCCGAGAGGAAGCGCTGCCGGGGGTCTTTGGCCAGGCAGCGCAGGACGATCTCCTCCACGGCCGGCGGGATGAACGGGTTGATCTGGCGAGGAGGCGGCGGCGCGGCCTCGATATGCTGGAGGGCGATGCTCACGGGGGTATCGCCGGCAAAGGGCTGCTGTCCGGTGAGCATCTCGTAGAGGACCACGCCCAACGAATAGAGGTCCGACTGGGGGACAACCTCCACGCCCCGGGCCTGCTCCGGGCTGATGTACTTGACCGTGCCCAGGGCCAGCCGTTCGGCGGTGATCTCCGGGTCGAGGCGGCTCTTGGCGATGCCAAAGTCGGCCACCTTGACCACCTCCTCGTCCTCGCTGAAGAGGATGTTTTGCGGCTTGATGTCGCGGTGGATGACCCCATGTCGGTGGGCGTACTCCAGGGCGGCACAGACCTGTTCGGCCACCTTCAGGGCCTGTTCGACCGGCAGGGGGGCGCGCTGGCGGATCACCTCCTTCAGGGTAGGGCCAGCCATATACTCCATGACGATATAGTGCCGGTCGCCGTCCTGGCCGACATCGTAGACGGAGACGATGTTGGGGTGTAGCAGGCCGGCGGCGGCCCGGGCTTCCCGTTGGAAACGGGCCAGGATGTTCTCATCGTCCGCATACTCGCGGCGCAGAATCTTCACCGCCACCGGCCGGCCGAGCACCCGGTCGCGGGCTCGATAGACGTGGGCCATGCCTCCCTGTCCGATGAGGGCCTCCAGTTCATAGCGGTTGCTGAGGAGCGTCTCGGTCATCGTTCCCGTCCTTTTCCTGTCCATCGGCCGATGCCCTGGCCCTCATTGTACTGTAGCGATCCCATTCTGTCAACGCGGGGTGGAATCAAATGAGGCAGAGCCGGCCGGCTCTGCCTCCCGAACTGCGCGCTTCCGACCGGGGCCTCACTCTTGGTGTTGCAGGCGGGCCTCGCGCTGCTTCAGGCGTAACTCCCTCTGGCGACGCCGACGCTCGGCCTTGCGCTGCTTCTCGCGCATAAATTCCCCTTTGGAGATGTAAAAGCGCTTACGCCGGTGGTCGCGCAACTGGCCGCTTTCGTTCAACTCGCGGCGGAAACGCCGGAGGAGTTCCTCCAGACCTCCGCTGCTCTCACGTTCGGCACGGGCCATTCTGTTCTCACCCCCTTTCGTGGGTTATGTGACATCTACCTGCCGGTCCGGGCCTTTACCCTGCTTCCGCCCCCGGCTTCTTGTAGCGGAACGTAATCCGGCCGCGGCTCAGGTCATAAGGGGAAAGTTCCACCTTGACCCAATCGCCCAGAAGGACGCGGATATAGTGCTGACGCATCCGGCCCGATAGATGGGCCAGGACGGTATGGCCGCCCTCCAGCGCCACGCGGAAGGTGGCATTGGGCAGGCATTCGACCACCCGTCCCTCCACCTCGATCATGCTTTCCTTGACTTTGCCGGCCGTCTTCTTCTTGGGCACGCCTCGTCCTCCGTGGCTACGGGCGGCGCGTCACTCGCCGTACGGTAGGGCCCGCCGTACCCGCTTTCGCTCACAGGGAGCCAGCGCCACCATCGTATCGAACTGCCGGCGGGTGCGGGCCGGCTTCTTCCGCCGCAGGTGGCTGCGCAGCCCCTTCATCCGCAATATCCGGCCGGTCCCGGTGATCTTGAAACGCTTCTTCGCCCCTCGATGGGTCTTGAGTTTGTATTTCGCCACTGCCTGTTTCTCCTTATGCCTCGCTTAGGTCTCCTCGGAAGGCCCCCCACCGGTGCTGGCGGAGTTGCCGCTGAAAGTGTTTCTCCTTATGCTTCGCCTAGGTCTCCTCGGAAGGGGCCGGTTCCGCTTCCTGGGACGTCCTCTCCGCGACGGGCACCCCTTTCGTATGAAGGCGACTGGCCCGCCACTCTTCGTACTCCTCGGGCGTCACCCGCCTGAGACTGAGCCCCAGCCGGCGGCGGGTGGCATCGATCCGAATGACTCGGAGGGGCAGGACCTCCCCTTCTTCCAGGACATCGCGCGGATTCCCCACCTTTTCCTCGCCCAGTTCGGAGATGTGCACCAGCCCTTCGACGCCCGGCTCCACCTCGACAAAGGCCCCATAACTGACGATGCGGGTAACCCGCCCGTCGATCAGTTGTCCCAGGGTATATCGCTCTTCGATACGTTCCCAGGGGTCGCCCCCCGTCTGGCGCAG
Source organism: Chloroflexia bacterium (assembly GCA_049970175.1). Classification (GTDB taxonomy): domain Bacteria; phylum Chloroflexota; class Chloroflexia; order DTKN01; family DTKN01; genus JASFBA01. The sequence continues at coordinate 8,061 of JBMFNL010000039.1, read as the reverse complement.
GCTCAGGCTGACCCGCTTGCGCTCCCGGTCCACCCGGATGACGCGCACCTCCACCTCATCCCCCACCTGGAGCAACTCGTGGGGGTCCTCCACCCGGGTCCAGGACAGTTCGGAGATATGGATCAGGCCCTCGACCCCATCGAGGTCCACAAAGACCCCAAAGTCCTGGATGCTGCTGACCCGGCCGCGCACCACCTGGTCTTCCTGCAGTTCCTCCAGCAGACGCTCCTGTTGCTGTTCGCGCCATTCCCGGTAGGCGGCCCGTTCGGAGAGGACCAGCCGGTTGCGCTGCTGGTCCACCTCGATGACCCGCAATCCCAGGTGCCGGCCGACCATCTCGGCCAGCCGGCGGTTTCGTTCTTCCGGCGGCATGGAGCGGGGGAATCCGGCCAGATGGGAGGTAGGGATGAAGCCGCGCAGCCGGCCAAAGTCCACCAGCAGTCCGCCCCGGTTGTACCCGCTGACGCGGCCTTCCCAGATCTCCTGGCTTTCCAGGAGGGCGACGGCCCGATCCCAGTCGCTCTGCACCAGCCCCCGGGTGATGGAGACGATGGTTTTCCCCTCGTTATCCTCCGGCGTCACCACATAGACGGGGATTTCCATGCCGACGGCCAGTTGGCTGCGCAACTGGGGGTCCATCCGCTCCAGTTCCCGCTGGGGCACAAAGCCCTCCCGCTTGGCCCGGATGTCCAGGATCACCTGGTGGGGGGAGATCGCAATGATGATCCCGCGCCGAATCTCGCCCTTCCGGGGAGGAGCATAGGCCTGGTCGGCCAGCAACTCCTCCATGGAGAACTGTCCCTCATCTGCTATGTTGCCTTCCGACATACCCTTGGACCTCCAGGTGTAATCAGAAAAAGGCCGGCCCTGGCGAAATTCCCAAGAGGGCCGACCACCAGCCGTCGGAACCAAATCGCCACCCGGCATCGCGCCGGCAGCCGGGACATCCTGACTGCCCTGCCATGGCCTAAAGGGCCGAAGCACCTCCTGGTGGCGCTCGTGCTTGCCGGTCCTCTGCTTTTCATCCGGTTTTCATTATACCCGATTCTGTGTGCTTCGTCAAATCTTGTCTGCCTCCAGGATGGCCGATGGAGCCGGTGCTGCCCAGGATGGCCAGGCGTTTCATCGGAGCACCAGGATCAGGAAATAGTAGGCCGCCGGGACCACGAAGAGAAGGCTATCCACCCGGTCGAGCATCCCCCCATGGCCGGGGATGAGCCGGCCGGAGTCCTTCACCCCGGCCTGTCGCTTGAGGAGCGACTCCGCCAGGTCGCCCACCTGGCCCAGCGTCCCCACCAGCAGCCCCAGGAGGGCGGCCCAGGGGTAGGAAAGGGGCAGCCCCAGGAGCGGCACCAGTCCCAGCGCCGCGGCGATGGAGGAAAGCATTCCGGCCGCCGCTCCCTCCCAGGACTTTTTCGGGCTCAGGTAGGGGCTCATCTTGTGCCGCCCCCAGCGGATGCCGACGAAGTAGGCCGCCGTGTCGCAGAGCCAGACCAGGGCCAGGAGGGCGACGATCCACCAGAACCCCGCCCCCAGGTCCGGCCCCCCCAGGGCCTGCCAGAAGGGCGGGACAAAGTCCGGCCGGCCGAGTTCCCGCAGCAGGATCAAGTGGGAAAGGGGCCAGGCGACGTAGAGCGCGCCGGAGAGGGTCAGCTCCCAGGAGGCCAGGGCTCCGCTGCGGTCGTGCTGCAGGAGTTGCCCGCTCAGGGTGAGGAGGATGGCCCCGGCCAGCGCCGCGCCGACGCTCACCTGGCCGGGGACGGTCCAGGGCAAGGGCACCTCGGCCATCCCCGGCAGGCGCAACAGGCAGCCGCAGCCGCCCTCGGCCGGCGTGGTCAGGGCCGCCAGGATGAAGAGGAGGGCGCGGAGGTGCGCCGGCCCAACGGGTGGGGCGCACCCCGGCGGCGGCGACCAGGCCATAGGCTTCTTCAGGGGTTCCACCAGGGCTTGGGGCAGCATCGTGATGCGGTCCTTTTCCCCCTTGCCGTCACGGACGGTGATGGTATGGTAGGTGAAATCCAGGTCTTTCACGCGCAAGCGGAGGCCTTCCATCAGGCGGAGGCCGCTGCCGTAGAGGAGTTGGGCCAGGAGGAGGTGGACGCCGGCGAGATGGGCAAAGAGGGCCTGGACTTCCGCTCGGGAGAGCACGGTGGGGAGGCGTTTGGGCTTGCGGGCGCGGAGGGCCTGGATGGGTTCAGTGATCTCCCGGCCCAGGACCTCGCGGTAGATGTCCATCTGACGGAGAAACTGCGGGAACGCGGTATCGCTACTTGCCGATACCGATGAGGTCTGGGTTATCCTGGATGGTTCGAGCCTATGCAAACCCCATGCGCGGGATATGCCGGCCCTGATGCAGGTACGGGACTCGGAGGGCAAGTTGGTCCCCGGCTACTGCACCTTGACTGCACTGGGGATCACTCCCACCCGACGCGGGGTTCTGTATCAACGGGTCTACAGTAGCAAAGAGCCGGGCTTCCTGAGTGAATCGGTCGAGGTCCAGAAGGCGCTGCAAACGGTGAGTTCCGCCCTGGACGGTCTCGAGTCCCGCATGACCGTGACCTGGATTCTGGATCGGGGGTTCGACGACATCGCCGTATGGCGGACGATTTGGGAACAGGGGGAACACCTGGTCTGTCGGATCGACGAGGAAGGACGGCTGGTGGAATTCCGAGATCGTCGGGGACGTTGGCAAGCCGGGAAGATCGCCTAGGCGCGGCAGCACCTACGCCTGCGGGCGCGGGTTCAGACGGCACTGGAAGTTTGCTTGGGGCGGCAAAAGCGGCCGAAGCGGCAGAAAGTTCGGGCTGAGATTTGGGCCGTGCCCTTGCGCTTGAAGTATGACCGTAACGTGCGGCGTCCCGGGAAGGAAGACTGGACAGAAAAAGAAGTATGGCTTTCCTTCCTCGAACCGTGAACCGTCCCTCAGCACGGCTCTGCTTCCCGGGGTGGACTCGAACCACCAACCTACTGATTAACAGTCAGCCGCTCTGCCGATTGAGCTACCGGGAAGTTTCAATAACCATTATAACACCTTCCCTCCATTTCGTCAAATTCGCTTCGCTGGCTCGCCGGCCTGTTTCCAGGTTGCCTCGCCGGCCCTGGGTGTGATATAATACCGCCGGGCAGCGCCGCTATGGAGGTCGGCTTTTGCCGCGTTCGCGTTCGTTGCGTCGGCTGTGGCTCTTTTTCCTGCTGGCCCTGGCCGGCCTGGCCGGCCTGCTGGCCGATTTCTTTACCCTGGGGCCGCTTGTCCAGCCGGCCATCCCTCCTCCACCTCCCCCGCATACCCTTCCCCATACCGACCTCAACCCCTATGGGGTCAACATCTTCCTGGATAAGGAGGTGGAGGACTGGAAGAAACGCCGCACCATGGAGATGATCGCCGCCGCCGGCATCGGTTGGGTCCGGCAGCAGTTCTCCTGGGCGGAGATCGAACCCCGACCGGGCGACTTCTGGGACAGCCGCTACAACAAGAGCAGTTGGGAAAAGTTCGACCGCATCGTGGAACTGGCCGAGGAGTATGGACTGAAGGTCATCGCCCGGGTGGACCGGCCGCCGGCCTGGGCCCGCCCGGCCGGCAGCAACCCCCAGGCCCCGCCCAGCGACCCTCGCACCTACGCCGACTTTGTCGGCGAGTTCGTCCGCCACTACCGGGGGCGCATCCATTACATCCAGATCTGGAACGAGCCCAACTTGCATACGGAATGGCGGCAGGGCGCTCCGGTGGATGCCCGGGCCTATGTCGCCCTGCTCAAAATGGCCTATGAGAGCGCCAAACAGGCCGATCCCAACGTCCAGATTCTCTGTGCCCCCCTGGCCGTGAACAACGTGGATGACCCCAACCGCCTGTTCCTGAGCGAACTCACCTACCTGGAGGAGATGTACCAGGCCGGCGTCGCCCCATACTGCGATATTATGAGCGCCAACGCCTACGGCTTCAACGACCCACCGGAGGCTCCGCCCGATCCCAACCGCTTCAACTTCCGACGCGTCGAACTTTTGCGCCTGATTATGGAGAAGTACGGGGACCAGGACAAGCCCATCTGGTTCAACGAGTACGGCTGGAACGCCGCCCCGCCCGATATGCCGGCCGCGAAACTGACCTGGGGACGGGTGAGCGAGGAGGAGCAGGCCCGCTGGACCGTCGAGGGCATCCGGTACGCCCGGGAACACTGGCCCTGGGCCGGGGTGATGACCATCTGGTATTTCCGCCAGGTGGGCGACATCCTGCCCGATTCGGCCGAATATTACTTCCGCATGGTCAATGTGGATTTCACCCCAACCCCGCTCTACGAAGCCGTCCGGCGGGAGGCCACGGCGCTGGGGACGGCCTTTCCGGGGCGCTATGAGGAAACCTCGGCTCCCCTCCGCCAGCAGGGCAACTGGAACCCGCTGTACGACGTTTCCTGTAGCGCCCGTTCCTGTCTGGCCGGCGATACCCCGGGGAGCCGTCTGGTGCTCACTTTCTTCGGCACCGACCTGACGCTACGCCTGCGCCGAGGGCCGGATGGGGGACGCCTGCTGGTCAGCATAGACGGCGTCTCGGGCCGGGGCACCGCTCTGCCGCGCAACGCCTTTGGGTTGGCCTACCTGGACCTCTACAGCCCGACCGAAGAATGGGTGGAAGTCCCGTTGCTCCAGGGCCTGGGCGAGCAGTTCTTCCCCCAGGAACATCGCCTGGAACTCGTCGTGGATGAGGACAAAGCCCCCGCTTCCGAAGGCCACCTTTGCGTTCTGGACGGCTTCGAGGTGGGCCTCCGGCGTTCCTACCTGCTCTTTGGGGCGCTGGCCGGCCTCTTCCTGGCCCTGAGCACGACCATGCTGGCCGGATTCCTGGGGGAACTCCGCCTTCCTCCGGCACCCCGGCCTCGCCCCGTTCCGGTCAACCCCTGGACGCTGCGTCCGGAACAGGTGGCTCCTCCCGACCGGGAGCCGCCCTCACCCCCCGAGGAGCCGTAGGCGCTCCACCACCTCGGCCACCGTTTCGTCCGGCGTGGAGGTGCCGGCCGTTACCCCAACCCGCCGGAGGCCGGCCAGCCATTCCGGCCGTATCTCCTCCGCCCGCTCGATGAGGTAGGTCGGGACGCCGGTGGCGGCGCAACTCTCGGCCAGGTGGCGGGTGTTGGCGCTGTGCCGACCGCCCACGACGATCACCGCTTCCACCTGGGCGGCCAGTTTCCGGGCGGCCGGCTCCCGCCGGGCCACGGCCGCACAGACGGTGTTGAAGATGCGCAGTTCGCGCAACCGGCCCATGGCCTCCCGGGCCAGGTCCGAGACAAAGGTCCGGTAGACTTCCTCCCGCTGGGTGGTCTGAAAGAGCACGGCCAGGCGGCGATGGACCTGCCAGGGCGGGGGAAGCCCCCGGCTCCGGGCGTTTTCCCGCACTTCCTCCAGCGTGCGGCCGGCCGCCGCCCCCGTTCCGGCATGGCCCAGGAGGCCCCGCACCTCCACATGCTCCGGGTCTCCACAGATGAGCACCCCATAGCCGGCCCCGGCCATCTCCTGGGCCAGCCGCTGCACCCGCTCCACCAGCGGACAGGTGGCATCCAGGAGGGTCAGCCCGCGCTGCTCGGCCTCGGCAAAGACCTCCGGCGGCGCCCCATGCGCCGTGACCATGGCGACCTCGCCCGGGCGAACGGCGTCCAGTCCGCCCACCACCTCGATGCCCAGCCGGCGTAGCCGTTCCACCACCTGGGGGTTGTGGACCAGGTCGCCCAGCGTGCGGACCACCCTTCCCTCGCCGGCCGCCTTTTCGGCCATCTCCAGTGCCCGCCGTACCCCCTGGCAAAAGCCCATCTCCTCCGCCAGAACGACCTCCACGACACCCTCCCACTAGCCGGCCGGGAGGAGCGGCAGACGCACCGTGAAGGTGCTGCCCTGGTCCGGCCGGCTCTCCACCAGAATGTCCCCCCCGTGCTCCCGGGCGATCCAGCGGGCGATGGGAAGCCCCAGGCCCAGCCCGGTCCGACGCACCCGTCGGCCGTCCCCTTCCCCCCGGTAAAAACGCTCGAAGATGTGCGGCAGGTCCTGGGGGGCGATGCCCACGCCGGTGTCGGCGACGGAGAGGCAGGCCCAGGAGTCCTCCCGGTAGAGGGAAAGGGTGACCGTCCCGCCGGCCGGCGTGTACTTCAGGCTGTTGTCCACCAGGTTCAGGAGGAGTTGCTTCAACTGGTCGGCGTCGCCCAGCACCTGAGCCTGGTCCTCGTGGCCCAGGCGTACCTCGACCCCCTGGGCCAGGTGGCGGGCCTCGCGGTACACCTCCAGGAGCAGGCGATCCAGTTCCACCGGCCGGCGCTCCAGGTGAATCCCGGTCTCGGCCCGGGCCAGGGTCAGGAGGTCGGCCACCATCCGGGAGAGCCGGCCGACCTCCCGTTCGATGTCGGCCAGCGATTCCCGGAGCATGGCCGGGTCCTGGCCGGCACCGCGCTGGAGCACCTCCAGGTTGCCCCGGATGGCGGCCAGAGGGGTGCGCAGTTCGTGGGAGACATCGGCGATGAAGCGCTGCTGGGCCTGGAAGAGGTGTTGCAACCGCTCCAGCATCTCGTTGAAGGTGAGCACCAGGCGGCCGACCTCGTCCTGCGTCCGGGGCGGAGGGAGGCGTTCCCCCAGGTCCTCGGTGGCGGCGATGCGTCGGGCCGTCTCGGTGACGCGGGCGACGGGGGCCAGGGCCCGGCCGGACAGGAAGGCGCCGCCCAGGAGGGAAAGGAGCAGGCCGATGCCTCCGCCGATCAGGAGGATGACCAAGAGGCGCTGCAGCGTATCGTCCACCCAGCGCAGCGGCATCGCCACCTGAAGGACGCCGGCCGGCCGGCCCTCGAAGGCGATGACCTCGCTGCGCATCCGCAGCCGGATGTTCCCCACCTGGACGATGCGCACGTCCACCTGGCCCTGAAGCACCCGATTCCAGTCCTCGGCCGGCAGTTCCGGCAGGGTGCGGTTGCGCAGGTTGGCCGAGGTGGCCGCCACGATCCCCGCCGGATAGCGCACCTGGATAAAGATGTTGGGGGAGGCAAAGACATCCAGGGGCGGCAGGGTGACCACCTCCTGCCAGTTGAAGGGCGTGATGGCCACCCGCCGTCGGGCGCCGGCCTGTACCTCCTGGGCGGTCGCCAGGAGCGTTTGGTCCACCTGGGCCAGCAGGCTGTTCTGGAGGACGGCGTAGAGGATGCCCCCAAAGGCGGAAAGGAGCAACACCAGCAGGCCGCTGTACCAGAGAAGCAGGCGCAGGCGGATGGACAACCTATTCCTCCCGGAGCACATAGCCGATGGACCGCACCGTCTGGATGAGCCGCTTTTCGCCCCCGGCCTCCAGTTTGTTGCGCAGGTAACGCACGTAGACATCCACGATGTTGGATTCGGGGATGTCGTCCTGGTAGCCCCAGATGCTTTCCAGAATCGCATCGCGGGTCAGGACCTGGTTGGGGTGGCGCAGGAAGAGTTCCAGGAGGTCGAACTCCCGAGCGGTCAGGTGGATGGGCCGGCCGGCCCGTTCCACGGTGCGGGCCCTGGGATCGAGCACCAGGTCGGCGTAGGTCAGCCGGTGCGATTCCTCCCGCCGGTGGCGGGCCCGCCGCAGCAGGGCCCGGATGCGGGCCAGCAGTTCGATGAAGGCGAACGGCTTGACCAGGTAATCGTCGGCCCCGCTTTCCAGGCCGGCCACCCGGTCCGGGACCCGGTCGCGGGCGGTGAGCATCAGGATGGGCAGTTCCGAATCGCGCTGCCGGAGATGTTCACAGACGGCCACCCCGTCCATCCCGGGCAGCATCACATCGAGAATCACCAGGTCCGGCGGGTCCTGCTCCGCCAGGACCAGCGCCGTTTCCCCATCCGGAGCCGTGGAGACGCGAAAGCCTTCGAAGGTGAGTCCCCGCCGGAGATACCCCAGGATTTCGGGCTCGTCGTCCACGATCAGGATGTGCCGACGACCTCGCTCGGTTTCGCTCATCGCGCTGTCCTCCTCTTCCCCTATTGTACCACAATTGTGCCGGAGCAAGGAGGCAGGCACAGAAAGCGTCACAGGTTGGGGACATCCTGTACCTCCATCGTTACCGGCCATTCCAG
>JBMFNL010000038.1:0-29318 GCA_049970175.1 Chloroflexia bacterium | reverse complement strand
CTAGGGGCCACAAGGCCCATCGCGTGAGACGGCAACGGGATTATACCACAAAAGGGGGACTTTTCACCAAGTTGACAATCCCTTCCCCATCATGTATAATGATTTCAAACGACCCGGCTAAACCTACTCTTGCGTTCCGGTAGAAAGGGGGAACCGGCGAATACAACGTTCAAGCCCGTTCCCATCGTTTGTGCCTGACCGGCCGGGGAGTCCACCTCTCACGGGCCGCCGGCAGGATGCCCGGCAAGCAGGTTGGACGATCGGCCGGCCGGGGTATGTTGAAAGGGGGTGGTCGTTGCCTTCACCCGATTCCGGCCTGTGGCTTTCATAGAAAGGAGGAATTCCATGAAACGGCTGTGGCTTCCCCTTATCCTGCTCCTTTCGCTCCTGGCCGGCCTCTTCCTCCCGGCCGGCCCCGCTCCCCGCGCCCTGGCCGCCGGCCCGCCCTGGTACGTCCGCGGCGACTTCAACGGCTGGGGCACCGACCTCATGTACGATGACGGCACCCACGGCGACGACGTCGCCGGCGACGGCATCTATACCGTCGTCATCACCATCACCACCGGCGGCCGCTACGAGTTCAAGGTGGACGACGGCAACTGGACCGACCCCCATCCGCCCTCCAACGCCTGGTTCCTGACCGCGGACGCCAACCAGCCGGTCAAGTTCACCTTTGACACCAACACCTACAACGACGGCTGGTTTCCCTCCACCCTCATCGTCAACGCCCAGGACGGGGTGACCACCTGGACCGCCGTGGGCGACTGGCAGTCCTGGAACCCCTCCGACCCCTCCACGGTGATGAGCCCCTTGGGCGGTGGCCTCTACGGCTACGTCGCCACCATCCCCACGGCCGGCACCCACTACTACAAGGCCGTCCGCAGCGGCACCTGGGACGCCATCGGCCCCCAGGGCGGCGAGGGCGGCCGCTCGGTCAACACCGACAACCTGGCCTTTGAGACCCCGGTAGAGAACCAGCGCGTCCTCTTCCTGGCCGATGTGGGCCGGGCGCGCATTCAGGTACGTCTGCTCTACACCAACGTCCCCGTGGTCATCAACGAGTTCGTGGCCAAAGGGACGGAGTGGATCGAACTCTATAACCCCACGACCCTGGATGCGGATATCTCCGGCTGGGCCCTCACCTCCGATTACGGCCTCCTGAACTATACCTTCCCGACCGGAACGGTGATCCTGGCCGGCGGGTATCTGGTCTATGCGACCGGCGGAGGTTTCCTGCACAATGACGGCGATGTGATTCACCTGATCGGCCCCTTCGGAGAGGTCGATTCCGTCGGCTACGGCATCCGTGGGGCCGCCCCTATCCCGCCGCAGTACTGGGGCACCGCCCGGGTGCCCAACGGGCAGGACACCGACGGCGATGCCCGCGACTGGAACCTGGATGAGACCGAAACCCCCGGCGCGGCCAACGACGCCCCGCCGGTGGCCCTGGGCACCTCCCTCATCCTCAACGAATTCGACAACTACCCGCCGGCCGGCAACGACAAAGTGGAGATCTACAACCCCACCGACGCGGCGATCGACTTGAACGGCTGGTACCTCTCCGACGGCGATGCCGTGGCCCCCATCGTCACCCACCCCACCGTCCCGCCCGGCGGGTGGGTCGTGTTGGAGGAGACGGTGGATTGGACCGTCTCCATGGACTTTGCCTCCGCCGACGTGGGCTACCTCTTCCTCCCCGACCGCACCCGGGTGGACCAGATCGGCTGGTACAACGAATACGAAGATTACACCTTCCAGCGCATCTGCGACGGCGAGGGCCCCAACGACGGCTACGACTGGGCCACCTCCGGCGGGGGCACGACCTGGATGGACCTCCCCGAGACGCTGGGGCGTCCCAACTGCGCCGTGGACATCGCCGTGGAAAAGTTCGGGCCGGCCTTTGTCGCCCCCAACTCCCTCATCACCTACACCCTCTCCTACGGGATGCAGGCGATGGGTTCCGGCCACAACATCGTCATCACCGACACCCTGCCCGACGGCGTCTCCTTCGTCACCTTCACCAGTCACCTTGCCGTGACCCTGACCCAGGTTACGCCCACCATCGTCTTCGACGGCGGTTCCCTTCCCGGCCTGATGAGCAACACCATCTGGCTACAGGCCCAGGTCGGCGACCTGCCCTTTGGCACCGTCCTGACCAACACGGTCGAGGTAACCTGCACGGGGGATACCAACCCGGGCAACAACCTGGATACCCTGGTCAGCCGGGTGGTCGGCTCCGAGATCGGCATCGCCAAGACGGGCACGACGTTTACCCTGCCGGGCTATCCCATTTCCTACACCCTCACCTACGAAGTGGTGGGCGAACCGGCCCAGAACGTGGTGCTCACCGATACCCTGCCCGCGGCCGTCCTCTACATCAGCGACACCGCCCCGGTCACGCCGACGATGATCTCCAACACCCTGGTCTGGGAACTGGGCACGGTGAGCGCCACCGCCTCCTTCGTCGTCTACGGCCAGGTGAGCACCGACCCCATGACCTGGACGCTCCGCAACCAGGCCTGGGTTGCTTCCACGAACGACACCGACCCGGACAACAACTACGCCTCCTGGGATACCGACCTGCCCATGCCGATTGCCGAGGTACAGGCCCCCTCGGTGATGACCGGCACCTGGCCTTCGCGCCATGTGGGCGAACACGTCTATGTGATGGGCATCGTCGTGGCCGATTCCCAGGCCTATCCCTCGGCCCAGGGCAACCCGGTGCGCTATGTCCTCGGCAGCCTCGGCGAGTACGGCCCCTGGCAGGGCCTCTTGGTCTACGACCCCGGCCGGGTGGTGACCGAAAGCCAGGTCCTGGTCCTGGGCGGGATGGTGAGCGAGTACTACGGCATGACCGAACTGGACAACATCGACTACTTCCAGGTGCTCTCAGACTGGTGGCCGCCGTTCCCCGTGCTCACCACCACCGCCGCCATCACCACCAGCAACCCCGAGCAGGCCGAGCCGCTGGAGAGCGTCCTGGTGGAGGTGCGCTGCGCCGAGGTGACCCGGCTCCCCAACCCGTACGGGGAATGGCTCATCACCGACGAGAGCGGTGTGGCCGCCCAGGTGGATGACCTGGGCGACTATGCCTACGTCCCGCAACTGGGCGACGTCCTCTACGCCGTGCGCGGCGTCCTCTTCTACGCCTATAACAACTTCAAACTCGAGCCGCGCTACGATGCCGACATCGTCCTTGCCCCGACCGTCGAAAGCGTCGGGCCGGCCGACGGCGCCACCAACGTCCCCGTCTCCACCATCGTCACCGCCACCTTCAACATCGCCCTCAACCCCTCCACGGTGAGCACGAGCACCTTCTTCCTGGAGGGGCCGTTCGGCCCCGTCGCCGGCACCGTAGGCTACGACCCGGCCACCTACACGGCCGTCTTCACGCCTTCGGCCGCCCTGGCCTATGGAACGGCCTATACCGCCCACCTGACCACCGGCATCCAGAGCGGCGAAGGGGCGCCGATGTGCGCCGAGTACACCTGGTCCTTCACCACCGCACAGGCACCCGAGCCGGACCTGACCCCCTCCGTCAAGGAAGCCGACCGCCTCTACGTCTATCCCGGCGAGGTGTTGACCTTTACCATCCGCCTCATCAACGTGGGCGAGATCGAGGCCCTGGCCACGATCACCGACGTCCTCCCGGCCGAGGTAGTCGTCCTCACCGAGACCCTCCCGCCCGGCATGGTCTATAGCGACGGCCTCCTGCTCTGGAGCGGCACCGTCCTGCCCCTTTTGCAGACGCCGCTGCCCTTCCGGGCCCGCGTCCTGGGCAACGTGCCGCCCGGAACGGTCTTCACCAACCTGGTCTGGATATACGACGGCGTCCACGACCCCTTCACCCGCGCCGCCTCCGTCGAGGTGCTGGCCGGGCCGGATATCGAGGTATCCCCTCTGGAACTGAGCGCTACCCTCAGTCCCGGCGGGACGGCGACGGGCACCCTGACCCTCCGCAACACAGGCGGGGCCAACCTGGACTGGGGCCTGACCGAGGTACCCCCCGTCGACTGGCTGGCCGAGACGCCCCCCGGCGGGGTCATCCCGCCCGGCGGACAGGAGACGGTACAGGTCACCTTCGACGCCGCCGGGCTGACGGCGGGCACCTACACGACCACGCTGGACATCCAGAGCAACGACCCGGACGAGCCGCACGTCCGGGTGGACGTAACCCTGGTTGTGGTTGTCCCCGACATCGAGGTATCGCCTCTGGAATTGAGTGCCCTGGTCAACCCCGGCGGGACGGCGATGCGCACCCTGACCCTCCGCAACACAGGCGGGGCCAACCTGGACTGGGGCCTGACCGAGGTACCCCCCGTCGACTGGCTGGCCGAGACGCCCCCCGGCGGGGTCATCCCGCCCGGCGGACAGGAGACGGTACAGGTCACCTTCGACGCCGCCGGGCTGACGGCGGGCACCTACACGACCACGCTGGACATCCAGAGCAACGACCCGGACGAGCCGCACGTCTGGGTGGACGTGACGCTGGTGGTGACGACCGCCTGTATCCCCATCACCGGGACGGACTGGACCTACACCCCGCTCCAGCCCCATCCGTGGCAGGCCATCACCTTCACGGCCAGTGTCGCCCAAGGGAGCGAGCCGATCACCTACACCTGGGATTTCGGCGACGGCGGGACGGCCCTCGGCCAGGTGGTGACCCACACCTACGCCCTTTCCAACACCTATACCGTAACCTTGACGGCGGAGAACGCCTGCAGCCGGCAGACGGTCCGGAAGGCCATCCGGGTCGCCTGGCCCTATGCGATCTACCTGCCGCTGACGCTCAAGGGCTATACTTTCCCATAAAGGATAAAGCGTTTCCAAGACAGGCCGGGAAAAGGTGGTGGGGGTGGGCTTCCGCCCACCCCCACCCGTTTTAGGGGCAGAGCATGCTCTGCCCTACCGGTGCCGGCCCCGGAGCACCAGCCCGGCCGCAGTCGCCAGGCCAAGCCCGGCGACGACGATGGCGAGGGTCCATCCCCAGGGGAAGGAGCCGTCGCCGGAGTTGGGCGTCGAAACCGGGGCTTCCGAGGGATAGGGGGTAGGGGAGGGGCCGGCCGGCGGCGTCACCGGCGGGACCTCCTGGGCGACGACCTCATAGGCCACCCCGTCCAGGACGACTCGGACGCGCTCGCCTATGGCAAAATACTTGCCCCACTCCGGGCGGGCGCCCAGCAAGGCAAAGTAACTCTCGCTGCCAAAGGCGACCGGCGTGGTGGGCGTGCCCGGACGGTAGGTCGTGTCGGTCCAGACCCCGTTCACCCGGAGGAAGGCCTTGTCGGCCACCTGGCGCAGCCCGGCCTGTTCCAGGCCGCCGTACCCGCTCTGGAGACGCTGCACTTCCATGCTGTAATCCACGCCGGCCTTGCCCTCGGCGGGCGCCTGTGCGGGCAGGGCCGTGGTCATGCGCATCCGGACCTCAGCCTGCCCCTCCTCGGTCAGCACGCGGCCGGTCTCGTCCACCAGGAAGGAGGTATAGGGGGTGATGATGCCGTAGCGCAGGCTCAGTTCGACGATCTCATCCACCACCTCCCGGTTCTCCCCGTGCAGGCGAATTTCGTTCAGGAGGTAGCCGATCTTGCGCGAGGCCCAGAGGCGGGGGAGAAAGTCGTTGCCGGCGCTTTCGCGGGGGAAGGTGAGGTCCTCGTAGCGGTAGGTGCGTTCCCCGCCGCCGGCCCGGCCGCGCAGGGTCACGGTGGCAGAACCGCCCTCGCGGTAGCGGCCGGCCAGCACGAGTTGGCTTCCCAGGAAGAGGTCGGGGAGGGGGCTGGGATAGACGTCGTATATGCCGATGCCGCCGAAGTCGAGCGTAGGGCCGGAAAGCACCGGCCGGCTGATCTTGGCGTAAAAGGCGGAGAGGCGCTCTTCCAAGTTTTCTCCCGGGAGGATGTAGGCGCCGGCCCCGTGGTTTTCCTCGGCCAGGGCGTCCAGGAGGGCGCTGTTGACGTCATAGCCCACGCCGAAGGTAAAGAGCCGGATGTTCTCATGGCTGCGTTCGCGCACCAGGGCCAGCAGGCGGGCCGGGTCCTGCTCCCCCACCGTGGGCAGGCCGTCGGTGAGGAAGAGGATGACCTGGGGCCGGCCGGAGGCCCGGTCGGCCAGGTCCAGGGCCTGCCGGAGGGCCCCCTCGATGTGGGTGCTGCCGCCGGCCGAAAGGTCCCGGACGTAGCGTCGGGCTTCGGCCCGCTCGGAGGCCGGACGGAGTTCCGGGGCATAGGCCGAGACGGAGGAATCGAAATCCACGATGGCGAAGCGGTCCTCCGCATTGAGGTGATCCAGGACGAAGAGGAGCGCCGCCCGGGCCTGCTCCATCTTTTCGCCCGACATGCTGCCGGAGGTATCCAGGACGAAGATGACGTCCTTGGCCACCACCTCCTGCGTTTCCTCCTCCACCGGCGGGGCGACCAGGAGGAGGAAGAAGCCGTCCTCGCCCTGCGGATGGTAGGTGAGCAGGTTAAGGCCGATGTCCTCCGGGGAAACGGTGTAGTAGAGGGCAAAATCGCGGTCGGGGAGGACGTCGTGGGCCTCGTAGCCCACCGTGGCATGGTGGTCGTCCGGGCGGTCTATGGAGACGTCGTGGCTGGGGGAGTAGACGGCCCGGAGCGGCTCCCGGGAGGTCAGGCGGACGGTGATGGCGACGTCCCGGAGCGGCTGCGGGGAGAAGCGTTCCGTGCTCAGGGGGTAGACGTACTCGGCCAGGCCCTGGTCCACCGGAAGGACCTGGCGATACTCGATCTGGACGCGCTTCTCCTCGCCCGGAGCGATGGGGAAGATGCTGGCCTGGAAGGTGTTGCGACCGATGTACTCCAGCAGGGCGGGGTCGCGGTGTTTGCGGACGATGGACTCGTAGATGGAGCGGGCCTCCTCGCGGCTGAGCACCCGGCCTTCCACGGGCTTGCCGTCCACAACCATGATGAAGCGTTCGATGCTGGCTTCTTCAGGGAGGGGGAAGATGTAGGTGCCTTCGACGGTAGTACGGTTGTCGTTCCGGAAGAGTTGGTCAATGCGGGTGGTGGCGACCTGGTCCTCGATGGTGACCTCGACGTGGTGGTAGACCACGGTCAGGTAGGCCGGCCCCTGGGGTGGGGGAGGATCGATGATGATGACGCCGTCGGCCCGGGCCGGCAGCGGGAGGAGGAAGAGGCCGGCGGTAGCGAGGGCAAGCAGCAGAAACAGCCGTTTCATCATGCACCTCCTGGAATCCCCCTTCGGGGAAAATCGCCCCTACAGACGCAGGCGGCCGGCCGGGGATTACCCGGAACGGCGGCCCCCAACCGGCCGCGACAGGCCGAAAGGCGCCTGCGGGAGCGCCGTCTTCCGCCGCCATCCGTGCCGGAGCAGGCTATACCTGGATGTCAGCCCCGGAGGCGTGGGCCAGGCGACGCCGCAGGTCCAGGATCAGGTGGACCAGGAGGGGCGGCACGACCATCCAGAAGACCACCAGGGCATCCATCTGGTAGGTGGTCTCCCAGGTGATGCCCCACCAGTACCAGACAAAGTTCCAGCCCAGGTGGGCGAGTTCCCCGGCACAGGCGGATAGAGCAAGTGGGGCAAAGAGCCGCTCGTCGCCCCAGAGGGCGAGGAGGGCGATGGAGAGGAGGAGATACCAGGGCCAGTACCAGAAGTTGGCCAGGAGGAGGTAGAGGAAGAGGGCGCTGGAGCACTTTTCCAGGAGGGTTATCCAGGGCGAGGGTGACTTTTTCCCCGGCTTCATCAGGAACACGCTTCCCGCTCCCACCTGGGCGCCCAGGAGGAGGCCCAGGAGCAGGCTCAGGGGAAGGCCGGCCAGGCTGCCCAGTTCCCGCCCCCAGGGTTCTCCCAGCAGCCCCCATCCTCCCAGGTACCACCAGAGGAGTCCCCCCAGTGTGCCGACCATCCCCCCACCCACCAGGCCGATCCGCAGGGCCGGTTTCGGTGCAGGCCGGCCCAGGCTCCAGACGGCTCTCCCCAGGAGGAGGAGATAAGCCAGGATAAAGAGCCCCAGGAAAACGCCGCGCACCAGGTCGTTGATCGTGCCCTCCGACAGGTAAGGAAGCAGCGCTTCCCGGCCGACGCTGGCGACGGTCATACGGAACATGTCCACGCGGCGGGTAAAGGTGCCGGCCAGTTCCGGCCATTTCCAGAAGAGGGCATAATGCTCGGCGACGAGCAAGACGGCCGGGAGGAGCAGGACCAGGCTGTCGATCAGCCACCGGTTTCCCCTCCGCTCCCCGGAGAGGAGGGCCAGCAGGAAGAAGGGGAGAAAGAGGACGGTGATGAACTTGACCAGGATGGAGGCGGCCAGGAAGACCAGGGCCACCGCCCCATAGAGCAGGCGGGTCGTCGGGCCGGCCGGGGAGGAGAGGCGGACCTGGCCGAGCATCCAGAAAGCGCCCAGGAGGAAAGCGGCCATCAGCATATCGTTGTGGCCGTTGCCCAGGCCCTCCATCAGCACCAGCGGGTTCCAGGCAAAGAGGAGTGTGCCGGCCAGGGCCCGCTGCGGAGCGGTGCGGCGCAACGTATCCGCCAGGAAAAAGAGGCTGAGAAGGTAGGACAGCAGGGCCAGCGCCTTTTGGGCCAGCATATTGGACCACAGGGAATTTCCGGCCAGACGGACGAGCAAGGCGCTCAGGGCTTCCCAGAGCGGACCGTAGGCCGAGGTGGCGCTGCGCCACGAGACATAGTCCACCATGGGGTCGCCGGGATACTTCTCGGGGGTATGGACGTAGGGGTTGCCGCCGTAAAAGGCGGTGATGCGTCCCCGGGCGATATAGTCGTAGAGGTCCAGCGAGGTGATGGGGGCGACGAAAACGTTGGCCAAAGCGAAGAGCAACGCGCCCAGGAGCACCACCGCCCAGAGCCGGCGTTCGTCCTGGCCGCGACAGAGGCGGTGGGCCAGGCCGTAGAAGAAGAAGAGGGCCACCGTGGCCAGGGCCGTGGCCAGGGCCACGCCGCCGTCGCGGTCGGCGATCAGGCCGATGCCGATCTGCTTGAGGTTGTAGTAGCGTTGCAGGGAAAAGGGCCGGGCCAGGTTCAGGCCGTAGAGGGAGAGGGAAGCGGCCCCCAGGGCAATCAGGAGGATGAAGCGTCCGCCGGGAGATTCTCTGCCCCGCCGGGACAGGAAGGGCAGCCAGGCCCCCAGGGAGAGGCCCAGGAAGAGGGCTCCGGAGACCAGGAGGCCGAGGCGCATCTCGGCGGGCAGGCCGGTGGGAGGCGGAGGTCCGGCGATCGGCTCGGCCGGGGTAGGGACGGAACGGGGCTCGGCCGGGGCAAGGGCCGGCCAGCCGCAGGTCAGGGCGAGCAGGGGAGGCACCCCGAAGAGGAGGACGGCGGCAGCAAGGCCGGCCCACAGAACCCACCTGGGACGCGACATCGGACCTCCTGTACGGTCCCGCTCACGACCGCAACGCCAGGCGCATTCTAACACAGGCGGCCGGCCGGCGCAACGGAAGTCATCCGGAGTTGGCAGATGTCAGGCCGGCGTTCCTTGACAGATTTCCCCCGATATGGTAGATTCAGGCCCGTGAAGACGGTCACGGGACAATGGGGTCGCGCCTGACCGGATTCCCGGCCGGCATCTTCCCGTGGCTTCCAGGTTGCGGGCCGGCCCCCGAGTTTCGCCAAAGGAGGATCCATGCGACTCTACGCCGACAGTTCCCGCTGCTCCGGCTGCAAGGCCTGCCTCCTGGCCTGTGCCTTCAGCCACTTTCAGGAAAACAACCCCCGCAAGGCAGCCCTGGCCATCATCCCCCATTTCCCCACACCGGGCAACTATGAGGTGCGTGTCTGCACCCAGTGCGGGGAATGCGCCAAGGTCTGCCCGGTGGATGCCATCCCGCAGAATGAAAAGGGGGCCTACTACATCGATCCCGAACTCTGCATCGCCTGTGATGCCTGCATCGAGGCCTGCCCGGAGGGCGTCGTCTTCAAGATTCCCGGCCGCGAGGCGCCCTTTGAATGCGACCTGTGCGGCGAGTGCGTCAACTTCTGCGGGATGAACGTGCTTTCGATTGCCGAATGAAGGAGGATGGCCGTGAACGGATACGCCGGTACGATTCTGCGGGTGAACCTGACCACAGGTGAGATTCGCAAAGAGCCGTATGACCCGACCGTGGCCCGCGACTTTCTGGGAGGGCGCGGCCTAGGCATCCACACCCTCTGGCACGAGGTGCCGGCCGGCACCGACCCGCTGAGCCCTCAGAACAAACTCATCGCCTCCACCGGCCCGCTCTCCGGCCTCCTGGTGCCGGGTGCCGGCAAGATGGACTGGACCTGCAAGGCCCCGCTCACCGGGGGCTATGCCAGCGCCAGCGTCGGCGGCCATCTGACGGCCGAACTCAAATACGCCGGCTACGACGCCATCATCTTCGAGGGTGCCTCCCAAAAACCGGTCTACCTCTACATTGACGACGATCGGGTGGAACTCCGCGACGCCTCCGATCTGTGGGGCCGGGGTTCGATCACCACCGAGGAAACCCTCAAGAAGCGGCTGGGCGAGGATTTTCAGATGGCCACCATCGGCCCCGGTGGGGAGAACCTGGTCAAGTACGCCTGCATCACCCACGACTACGGCCGGCAGGCCGGCCGAGGCGGCGTCGGGGCGGTGATGGGGGCCAAGCGTCTGAAGGCCGTCGCCGTGCGCGGCAGCAAGACGATTCCGGTGGCCGACCCGGCCCGCTTCTGGGAACTGGCCCACGCCATGTATCGCGCCTGTAAGGAGGCCGAGGGCCTTCCCGCCTGGCAGCGCTACGGCACGACCATCGTGACCTCCTGGTGCGACGAGGTCGGGGCGCTCCCCACCCGCAACTTCCAGCAGGGCTCCTTCGAGCACGGCCCCAACCTCTACGGCCAGGTGATGCGGGAAAAGATCGTCATCACCGACAAGGGATGCTTCGCCTGCCCCTCGCCCTGCGGAAAGTACTCCCACTCCCGGAAGCACGGCATCCGCGTGGAAGGGCCGGAGTACGAGACCATCGCCCTCCTGGGCTCCAACGTCGCCCTCTCCGACATCGAGGACGTGGCCTATGCCAACTACCTCTGCGACGAACTGGGAATCGACTCGATCTCGGCCGGCAACGCCATCGCCTTCGCCATGGAGTGTTTCGAGCGGGGCGTCCTCACCCCGAAGGATACCGACGGGCTGGAACTGCGCTTTGGCAACGCCGAGGCCACCTTCGCCATGATCGAGCGCATCGCCCGCCGGGAGGGCCTGGGCGACCTCCTGGCCGAGGGAGTCAAGGTGGCCGCCGAGCGCCTGGGCCAGGGCTCCGCCGACTGGGCCGTCCATGTCAAGGGGATGGAGCAGAGCGGCTATGAAACCCACAACGCCACGGCCATGCTCCTGGCCTATATGACCGCCGACGTGGGTGCCCACCACAACCGCGCCTGGGCGATCACCTACGACCTCCAGGTGGGACGCGACCAGGTGACCCCGGAGAAGGTGGCGCGGGTCATCCTCCTCCAGCACATCCGCCCGCTCTTCGACGCGCTGGGGGCCTGCCGGTTGCAGTGGGTGGAACTGGGCATCGACGTCACCCAGTACGCCCCCATGATGGCGGCGATCACCGGAATCGAGCGCTCCTGGGAAGACCTCCTGAAGATCTCGGAGCGCATCTGGAACCTGACCCGGCTCTACTGGTTCCGCGAGGTGCCCGGCTTTGGCCGGGAGTGGGACTATCCGGCCCCGCGCTTCTACAAGCACCCGGCTACCGGCGGGCCGACGGCGGGGCAACTGACACCCTTCGAGACGGCGCAACGGCTGCTCGACCTGTACTATGAGCAGCGCGGCTGGGACGCGAACGGCCGGCCCACGGCGGCGAAACTGGCCGAACTGGGGCTGAGCGGATACGCCTAGTATCGGGTAGGCGAAGGCAAGGTCTTCGCCTACCCGGATCATGGGGATGAGGGCATCGGCTCGCCTCCCATACCCCCCGGGGGTATAGGAGGCGGGGGCCCTCGGCCGGCCCGACCGCCTCCCGCCCCGCCTGTCGCGGGAAGCCGGCCTCTTGCGGGGGGCTCCTGCCCCCCGCACCCCGTTGAGGGAGAGGGCCGGCCATTGGCCGGCCCCTACCCGTCCCCCCTCAAACTCCCCCTGCAGAAAAGCGCTACCGCCGGGGCCAAACTATCCCCGTGCTTCGGCCGGCCCCGGTGGGCATCCGTCCTTTAGGTTGAGCCTGTCGAAACCTTATCCCGCCTGGGGGCGAACCTCCGGCCGAACCGAGCGCCCCCATCCGTGTATCCGTGTTCATCCGTGTCGTGCGCCTTCCCGGCCGGCGGGCCGGGCCTTCTTGCGGGAGCCCTGTCCCGCCCTCTTGCAGGGGCCGGGCCGTCCCCGTTTTCGGCCGGCGGGCCGAGCCTTCGGCCCAAGTCCTATCGTCCCCAAGCGCCGGCCGGCTTCTTTGTCGGGGGCTCCGCCCCCGACACCCCCGCCGGGGGGCGCTGCGCGCTCCCCGGAACCCCCTGCAGAAAAGCGCTACCGCCGGGGCCAAACTATCCCCGTGCTTCGGCCGGCCCCGGTGGGCATCCGTCCTTTAGGTTGAGCCTGTCGAAACCTTATCTTGGGCGTTACCAAGGCATTTCGCTCCACCATTTTCCGGTCAATTTTCTCCAAAATGGAGATAAACTCTGACATAGTTATCAATTCTTGCCCTTCTACCGCAATCGTCCCCCAAAAACTCACCAGATATTCGCTGTATCGGGCTCTAAACTCGCAGCCTATCTCACCACGAAACCACTGGTCCGTGCAGCCAACGCGCCACTGGTCGGCCCTTATGTCTATTTGCTGGAGCTCTTCCGGGATTTGCCACCATTCTTCGGGACCCGGAAAATCCTTTCCGATATAGGGGTTATGCTCCCACTCCCATGCGGCCCACCCCTCGCCGCAGTAGCGGTATATACCTTCTCCAGCCCAGGCTGTCGGGTTGAAAAAACGGAAGCCAACAAAGGCGACTTCTTCTGCCCCCTCGGTCAGATTAGGGTTCTTATCGTGCTTGCCCCTTTCCCATTCCGTCCACCCTAACGGAAGGTCGGACGGCTCCAGCAGAAGGAGGGCCGGGTCAACGGGCGGGCGCGATGAGGGGCCACAGGGAATCAACCACCTGCAGCCAACCAATCCCAATCCTGCCACAATAAGCAGAACGACAAGAACTCGCCAGAAGTTCCCCGCTTTCTGTCGCCTCAGGTTACTTTCCACGGTTCAATCCCAAACCAAATCCTGTCCGTACTTCTCCAGCGCTTCTCTCAGCATCTCTTCAGTCAGCGGAATCCCGTATTGGCCGTACTTTTCCCAGAGGTAGATGCCCACCCGAATAGCCGCCTGATCCGCTCGGACGGCGGGAAAAGGCTGTCCCGGAGCAGCCTTTTCGCCCGGTGCGGCCGGCCCAGTGTCGCTGTAAAGGCATGGGTGGGATTTATGAACGGATGTCAGCCCGCAGAAGTTGACAAGCCCCGCGCTTTGTGGTATAGTAAAAATAGAAGATGGTGGCGGTAGATCGCCGCCATCCAGTTGTCAAGGAGCCGAGCGGATGGCCAGATTGCCGCGGGCACACGGCGGGGAGAGGAAGCGGCCGGCCGCCTTTCGCTTCCGCCTCTACGAAGCCCTGGCCGAGGCCCAATCCTCTCTGGAACAATTCAGCGGCATACACTCCCAGCCCCGAAGGTGGCCCCTGGCGGCGCAAGTGCGCCGTCTGGCCTTGGAGTTGGAAACCCGAGTCCACAGGCCGGCCGTCTGGATGCTCCACCGCGTTCGACCGGTTCCGGCCCGGTCCACGCCATCCCGACCGGTAGGGAAATGGACACCGATTGGGGTGCGTCTCGCCACCCATCTGGTCCTCTTGTTCTTTCTGGCCCTCTTCCTCTTCGGCGGCTTCCAGGGGGCCCTGGCCCAGGCGGTCGGCACCGACGTTTCCCCGGACCGGGCGGAGGCGCCCCCATCCTTGCAGGAAGGCGGCAGCGTGTTCGACTTTTACGATGCCCTCCCGGCCATGCCCGTGGTGGTTCGCCATCCCCGGCCGAGCGGGGAACCTCCGCTATATGTCGAGGAGCCGGCCCGCACGACCACGCCCCTGCGCACCGAGGTCATCACCTATACCGTGCAAAAGGGCGACACCCTGACCTCCATCGCCGCCCAGTTCGGCCTGCATATCGAGACCCTGTACTGGTACAACAACCTGAAGAGTGCCGACCTGCTCTCCATCGGCCAGCAACTTCGGATTCCGGAGGTGGACGGCCTCCTCCACGAGGTGAAGGAAGGTGAAACGCTGGAGAGCATCGCCGAGACCTACGGGGTACGCAAGGGCAATCTGATCGCCTATGCCGCCAACCACCTGCGCGAGCCGTATATCCTGCAGGCCGGGCAGAAACTCTTTGTCCCCGGGGCCTCCAAGCCGATCCCCCGGCCGGCCGTCACCCGGGGCACCCGGCCCTCCTACGTGCGCCTGAGCGCCCCCGCCTACGCCGCCCTGCCGGGAGGAGAGCGTTTCTCCTGGCCGGTCCTCGGCCGGATAACCGACCGCTTCGGTTGGACCGGAAAGCGCTGGCACACCGGGCTGGACATCGCCACCTCCTGGGGAACGCCGATCTACTCGGCGGCGGCCGGGACGGTCATCTCGGCCGGCTGGCACGGCGATCTGGGCTATATGGTGGCCATTGACCACGGCGAGGGGTGGGTAACCCGCTACGGCCATATGGCCGGAGAGCCGGTGGTGAGCGTCGGACAATGGGTGGAGCGGGGACAACTCATCGGCTACATCGGCTGCACCGGCTGGTGCACCGGCCCCCACGTGCACTTTGAGATCCTCTACAACGGGGCCTACACCGACCCGCTGTCGTATCTCCAGTAGGGGCACGGCCCGCTGTGCTCCCTCTCTACGGAGCGCCCCTACATCCTTCAGAGACGGAGGTCAGCCATGGCGGTGCGAATCGCCGAAGGTGTGTATTGGGTCGGCGCTGTGGACTGGGAAGTGCGCAACTTTCACGGCCATTCCTACCGCACCCATCGGGGCACTTCCTACAATGCCTACCTGGTGGTGGATGAGAAAATTGCCCTGGTGGACACGGTGGTGGCCGGCTTCGAAGAGGAGATGTTTCGCCGCATCGCCGAGGTGGTGGACCCGGCGCGGATCGACTATCTGGTGGCCAACCACGGCGAGCCGGACCACACCGGAGCCATCCCGGCCGTCCTGGCCCGCGCCCCTCAGGCCGTCCTGGTCTGCAGCCGGCGGGGGGTCGATTCCCTGGGCAAGTACTACCCCCACATCCGAGAACCCCAGGTCGTCGGCAGCGGAGACGCCATCTCTCTGGGCCGCAAGACGCTCGCTTTTCTGGAAGCCCCCATGCTGCACTGGCCCGATTCGATGTTCACCTACATTCCCGAGGATCGCCTGCTCCTGCCGAACGATGCCTTTGGGCAGCACCTGGCCTCGGCCCACCGTTTTGCCGATGAGGTGGAGCCGGCCGTCCTGTGGGACGAAGCCCGCAAATACTTTGCCAACATCCTGACCCCCTTCAGCGCCCTGATCCTGCGCAAGGTGGAGGAGGTGCAGAAATTGGGCCTCCAGATCGAAGTCATCGCCCCCAGCCACGGGTTGATCTGGCGGCAGAACCCTATGCAGATCGTCGAGCAATACGTGCGCTGGGCGCGAGGGGAAGCCCGGCCGCAGGCACTGGTGGTCTATGAGACGATGTGGGGCAGCACGGCGGAAATGGCCCACGCCATCGCCGAGGGAATCGCCGAATCCGGGGCCGAGGTGCATGTGTATGCCCTTCCGCAGGAGGATATCACCACCGTGGTAGGAGCACTTCTGGAGGCTCGGGGACTGGTCGTCGGCTCGGCCACCCACAACCGCCGGCCGCTCCTGCACATCGCCGCGCTGATGGAGGACCTGGTGGGATTGCGGCCGGTGAACAAAATGGGGGCGGCCTTTGGTTCGCACGGCTGGGGTGGCGGTGCCGTTCCGCTCCTGGAAAAGGCGCTGCGGGAGGCCGGAATCGAGGTGGTCCAGGACGGCCTGGCCCTGGCCTGGCGCCCCAGCGCCGAGGAGCGGGCCCGGGCGGCGGCCTTTGGTCGGGCCTTTGGGGAGCGGGTGAAAAGCACCGGCGGGGGGAGCGGATGACGATCGCCGAGGCCTTGCAACGGGGCACCGCCCTGCTTCAGGAGAGCGGCTCACCGAGCGCCCGGCTGGATGCCGAGGTCCTGCTGGCCCATGTCCTGGGCCTGCGCCGGGTGGACCTCTATGCGCGCCCTATGCAGGCGCTGACTCCAGTGGAAGAAGCCGCCTTCCAAAGCCTCCTCCGGCGTCGGGCCGAACAGGAGCCGGTCTCCTACCTGGTGGGGAAAAAGGAGTTCTTCGGCCTGACCCTGCTCCTGGATCGCCGGGTGATGATTCCCCGGCCGGAGACCGAGGTGCTGGTGGAGCGGGCCCTGGCCTGTGCCCGTGCCCTGGAGCGGGACCCGCTGCTGATCGCCGACATCGGCACCGGAAGCGGTTGCATCGTAGTGGCGCTGGCCCATGCCCTGCCCCGCGCCCGCTTCTACGCCACCGACATCTCGCCCGAGGCCGGCGAGGTGGCCCGGGAGAACTTTCGCCGGCACGGCCTGGAGGAACGGGTGATTTTCCTGGAGGGAGACCTGTGCGCGGTCCTTCCGGAGCGGGTGGACCTCCTGGTCTCGAACCCGCCTTATACCGTCTGGGAACGGCTGCCGGCCGGGATCACCGCCTATGAGCCCCGGCCGGCCCTGGACGGCGGACCCGACGGCCTGAGCGTCTACCGCCGCCTTCTGCCCCAGATACCGGAGTACGTCCGGCCGGGCGGATTTGCCCTGCTGGAACTCGGAGACGGCCAGGCCGAGGCGGTCTCGGCCCTGGCCCGGGAGGCCTGCCCCGGCTGCCCGCAGCGCACCTGGCCCGATTATGCCGGCATCGAGCGGGTGCTGGAAATCCAGGTGCTCACAGCCTAAAGGTTTCGACAAGCTCAACCGAAAGGAAGCAAACGGACGGCCGGCCCGGTCTACCCAGGCCGGCCGCGTTCGCGGGCACCTTGCCGGGCCGGTTTATCCCTGCCCTTTGTAGAGCGTGCGCAGACAACGGCTGCAGACGTTGAGCCGTACCCGCCGCCCCTGCAGGAAAAGGACCCGCTTCTGGGTATTGAGGGCCCAGCGCCGGTTGGTCCGTCGCTTGGAGTGACTGACGTTGTGACCATATTGCGGCGTCTTGCCGCAGAGATCGCATTTCCCGGCCATGGAAGGCTTTCCTCCGAATCGTTCCGATCCTCTCAAACTTTCGAATATTATACCACAGAAAGCGCTCCCGTCAAGTTGAGAAAGCGGCGAAGTTGGGGTATAATGAGGTAAATACTCTGAGGGACAACGGTGGGGGCGGGGTTCCCCTCCCCACCGGATGGGGTCGGGGCCTGGGGCTCCGGCCGATGAAGGTGAAAGGCAGATGTCCACGCTGGAGGAAATCCGCCGGGAGATCGCCGCCTGCACGGCCTGCCGGCTGCATCTGTCGCGTACCCATCCGGTCCCCGGGGAGGGGCCGGAGAAAGCCGAGATCATGTTCATCGGGGAGGGGCCGGGCTTCTACGAAGATCAGCAGGGCCGGCCGTTCGTCGGGCCCTCCGGCCACCTCCTGGAAAAACTCCTGGCCTCCATCGGGTTGACCCGAGAGCAGGTCTTTATCGCCAACGTCATCAAGTGCCGGCCGCCTGGGAATCGGGACCCCCTGCCCTCTGAAATCGCCACCTGCGCCCACTTTCTGGACCGGCAGATCGAGGCCGTGGACCCCCTCCTCATCGTCACCCTGGGGCGCTACTCGATGGAGCGCTACTTTTCGGGGGCCAAGATCTCCCAGGTGCACGGGCGGGCCCGCCGCGAGGGCCGTCGCCTCTACCTTCCGCTCTATCACCCGGCCTACGTCCTGCGCAACATGGCGCTCATGCCCGAACTGGAGGCCGACTTCCAGAAGATTCCCAAACTCCTGGCCCGGCTGAAGGAGGTCCTGGCCCAGGAGGCGCTTTCGCCCGCCGTCGCCACGGAACCGGCGGAGGAGGGCGGGCCGAAGCAGTTGCGGCTGTTTTAGCCTGAACGGCTAGCGGATCGAATGGCTGGAGGAACGATGGAGCAAGAGCATGCCGTAGAAAAGACCTATCGCCTCAGCCGGCGCGGCCGGCGCACGGCCTGGCTTCTCCTGGCCGGGAGCCTCCTCATCTGGCTCTTTGCCCTGTGGACGCTCAAGAACACGCTCAAGATCGGGCTACGGCCGCAGACCTTTCTCCCCAGCCTGCAGGCGCTCTGGGGCCGGCTGAGCGGTACGGCCGGGAGCATGACGGCGGAGGAACTGATTCCGGCCATCATCATGCTGGCGCTGGTGCTGGTTGTGCCTCTCCTGATCTGGAACATCATCGAGGAACTGCGGGCTTCCTACACGGTCGGGCCGGCCGGAATCACCTTTCGTTCCCTGGGCATCGAACTCTTCTACCCCTGGTCTGAAGTGGTTGCCCTGCGTCCGGTGGACGAGGAGGCCGAAGAGGAGCCGCTGGATGAATTGCTCTTGAAAAATTCGCGCCTTGCTTCCATCCGAAACCCGCTGCTGCGCTTCCTGCACGCCCAGGCCTACGGCCGGAGACGCCTCCCCCTCTACGGGGGACTGGAGGAACGCGAAGAACTCCTGAAGCGCATCCGCACCTACCTGGAGGCCGGGAAGCAGCCGGCGGAAGGGGAAGCCGCCGGAGAAGGGAAGGCCGGCCCCTCGGAAACGGCAAGCGAAACGCTCTGAGGTACGGCGATGACCGAACGGTTGCGCGTCATTCCCCTCGGCGGGGTGGCCGAGGTGGGACGGAATATGTGGGTGGTGGAGTACGGGGAAGATATCCTGGTGGTGGACGCCGGTTTGATGTTCCCCGAAAGCGACATGCTCGGGGTGGACTTTATCCTGCCCGACATCTCCTATCTACGGGAGCGCACCCGGCGTATCCGTGCCTTGGTCATCACCCACGGCCATGAGGACCATATCGGGGCCCTGCCTTACCTCCTTTCCGACCTGGGCACCCCGCCGGTCTATGCCACCCGTCTGACCCAGGGCCTGATCACGGTCAAACTGCGGGAGGCCGGGCTGCACCGCCTCTCGGAGATGCGCGAACTTCACCCCGGCGAGGAGGTGGTGCTCGGCCCCTTCCGCCTGGAAGCCTACCGCGTGGCCCACAGCATCCCCGACGGCGTCGGCCTGGTGATCGGCACGCCGGCCGGCCTCCTGGTCCACTCGGGGGACTTTAAACTCGATTACACCCCGGTGGACGGCCGGCCCACCGATACGGCCAAACTGGCCGAACTGGGCCGGCGCGGCGTCCTGGCCTACCTGTGCGACTGCGTGCGGGTCGAATCCCCCGGCTATACCCCCTCGGAAAAGGTCATCGGCGATACCTTCGACGCCATCTTCGCCCAGGCCGAGGGGCGCATCATCATTGCCACCTTCGCCTCCAACATCTCCCGCATCCAGCAGGTCCTGGATACCGCCTACCGCCACTACCGCAAGGTCGCCGTCGTCGGCCGTAGCATGGAGGGCAACGTGCGCATGGCCCAGGAACTGGGCTACTTGAGCGTGCCCGAAGACACCCTCCTCCGTCTCCCCGACGTCCTGCACCTGCCCCCGGAGGAGGCCGTCATCCTCTGCACCGGCAGCCAGGGCGAACCGATGTCCGTCCTGAGCCGCATCGCCAACCGCGACCACCCCCAGTTCACCATCCGTCCCGGCGATACGGTGATCTTCTCCGCCAGCCCGATTCCCGGCAACGAAGAATCGATCCACCGGGTCATCAACAGTCTCTTCCAGCAGGGGGCAGAGGTCATCTACAGCGCCCTGGCCCAGGTGCACGTCTCCGGACACGCCAGCCAGGAGGAACTGAAACTGGCCCTCAGCCTGGTCCGCCCTCGCTATGTCGTGCCCATCCACGGTGATTACCGCCATATGGCCCTCTTCCGCAAAATGGCCGCCGCCCTGGGCTATGCCCCGGAACAGGTCCTCCTTCCGGAGAACGGCACCATCCTGGAGTTCGACCCGGAGGGCGGCCGCATCGGCGGGAAGGTGCCCTCGGGCAATATCTTTGTGGACGGGCTGACGGTGGGGGAGATCGACCATGTGGTGGTGCGTGACCGGCAACTCCTGGCCCGCGACGGCATCCTCATGGTGGTGATCGCCGTGGACCGGCGCACCGGGCGGGTGGTGGCTGGCCCGGATATGGTCTCGCGGGGCTTTGTCCCCGGACGCGACGGCGAGCAGATCCTGGAAGAGGCCCGCGAGGTCGTCCGACAGGCTCTGGACCACGGGGGCGACGTTCCCTCGGACTGGAGTTTCGTCAACCGCAAGATCAAGGATAGTCTGGGGAAATTTCTCTACCGCCGCACCCAGCGCCGGCCGATGATCCTGCCGCTGGTGATGGAGGTGTGAGGCCGTTGGCACGTTGGCACGTTAGCACGCAAGGACGGGTGAACCGCCTGGGAAATCGGTTCGATGGGAAAGAGACGGGTCATTCGTAAATCTCGGGGAAACTCCTCGCGCAGCGGGCGGCGACGCACCACGTCCCGGCGCACCCGGCGGGCCCAGCCGTTGCGCCTGCGAATCGACCCCCGAACCCAGCGCCAGATTCTGGGGCTGGCCTTGCTGGCCCTGGCCGTGCTGGCCTTTGCCAGTTTCGCCGTCGGCGGCACCTCGTTTTACCTCTTCGGCTGGGGCGGCTTCTTCGCCTCGCTCGGGCTGGGCGCACTCGCCGTCCTCATCCTCTGGGGCGAGTTTCGGGGGGAACCCCGCCTGGACTGGAACGACCTCCTGGGCGGCGTGCTCTTGCTGGCCGCCATCCTGGGCCTCTTCAGCCTGGGAACGGCCGGCCAGGAGGAAATTCCGGAGGGGAGCGGCGGAGGGGTGGTCGGCCACTTTATCGCCCACACCCTGGCCGTGGATGCCCACCTGACCGTCTTCGGTGCCTTTTTCCTTCTGCTCATCGTCGGCCTGATCGGAGCGATGCTGGCCTTTGACATCTCCCTCCCCCAGGCGGTCCGTCCCTTTGCCCGCCTGGGACGGGCCGTCGCCCGGCTGGTGCAGGGGGCGATCCATCGGCCCAGGATGGTGATACGCCTGCCCGGAGAGGAAGGGCGTCCTTCCCCGCCTCCGCCGGAGGCCGAAAAGGTCGAGGAGGAGGAAGAGGAGGAAGTCCCTCTCCCGCGCATCATCGGCCGGGGCGAACCGCGCGGGACCATCTCGGCGGTCACGCCGGTGGCCGGCGAGTGGAGACTGCCGCCGCTGGACCTCCTGGAGCAGGCCGGCGAGGCCGAGATCAGCCAGGCCGAAATCCGGCGGCGCGCCCGCATCATCGAGTCCACCCTGGCCAGTTTCAACGTCCAGGCCCGCGTGGTGGAGGTGAACTGCGGCCCCACGGTGACCCAGTTCGCCTTGCAGCCGGGGACGGGGGTCAAGGTGGCCAAGATCACCTCCCTGGCCAACGATCTGGCGTTGGCCCTGGCCGCCCCCAGCATCCGGATCGAGGCCCCGGTGCCCGGCCGGCCCTTTGTGGGCATCGAGATTCCCAACACGGCCATCTCCCTGGTCACGCTCCGCGAGATTCTGGAAAGCCCGACCTTCCAGGAGCACCGGGGGGCGCTCAAGGTGGCCCTGGGTCGGGATGTCTCCGGCCAGCCGGTGGTGGAGGACCTGACCCAGATGCCCCACCTGCTCATCGCCGGGACGACCGGTTCGGGCAAGAGCGTCTGCATCAACGCCATGGTGGTCAGTTTCCTCTACCAGCACAGCCCCGACACCCTGCGCTTTATCATGATCGACCCCAAGCGGGTGGAACTGAGCATCTTCCACGACATCCCCCACCTGGCCTTTCCGGTGGTGACCGAGATCAACGGCCGGCGGGCCGGCGCCTCGGCCGATGAGGTGGATGCCCTCAAGGCCCTCTACTGGGCTACCCAGGAGATGGAGCGGCGCTACCGCGTTTTCTCCCGGGAGGGCTTTCGCAACATCACCGGCTACAACAAGGCCGCCCGCGCCGAGGCCAACCCCAACCTGCCGCCCATGCCCTTTATCGTCATCGTCATTGACGAACTGGCGGACCTCATGATGGTGGCCCCAGAAGAGGTCGAGACCATGATCTGCCGCCTGGCCCAACTGGCCCGCGCCACCGGCATCCACCTGGTGCTGGCCACCCAGCGCCCCTCGGTGGACGTGGTGACCGGCCTCATCAAGGCCAACTTCCCCTCCCGCATCTCCTTCGCCGTCTCCACCTCGATCGATAGCCGGGTGGTCCTGGACATGGCCGGGGCGGAGCAATTGCTGGGGCGGGGCGATGCCCTCTACATGGCCCCCGATATCGCCAAGCCGATCCGCCTCCAGGGCAGTTACGTCTCCGACGAGGAGATCGAGCGGGTGGTCAACTTCTGGAAGGAGCAGAAGCCCAAGGAAAGCCCGCCCCCTTCGCCGGTGCAGTTGCGGATGCCGCTTTCCTGGCGCGAGGAACCGGAGGAAGAACCGGAGGATGAACTCCTGCCCGAGGCCATCGCCCTGGTGCGCCGACATAACCGGGCCTCGGCCGCCCTGCTGCAACGACGCCTGCGGGTCAGTTACAACCGGGCCGCCCGGCTGATCGAACTGCTGGAGCGCAAGGGCATCGTCGGGCCGGAGGAGCAGGGGCGCTCGCGGGAGGTGCTTCTGCCGCCGGAGGACGAGTAGGGGCGGGTCGGTAACCGGCCCGGAAGTAGAGCGCTGGAGGAAAATGTCGCGTCCTGACGGTCGGCCGGCCGACGCCCTGCGGCCGGTGCGTATCTGGCCCGATTACCTTCCCTTCGCCGAGGGTTCGGCCCTGATCGAACTCGGCCGTACCCGGGTCCTTTGCGCCGCCACGGTGGAGGAGGAGGTGCCCCCCTGGCTCCGGGCCGGCAACCCCGGCCAGGGCTGGGTCACCGCCGAATACGCTATGCTCCCCCGCTCCACCCCCGAACGCACCCGGCGCGAACGCGGCACCGTCCTGGGCGGGCGCACCCAGGAGATCCAGCGCCTGATCGGCCGCTCCCTGCGGGCGGCGGTGGACCTTTCCCTTCTGGGTCCCCGCACCATCCTCCTGGACTGCGACGTCCTCCAGGCCGACGGCGGCACCCGCACGGCCGCCATCACCGGGGCCTATGTGGCCCTCTACCGGGCCGCCCAGTGGCTGATGCGGGAGGGCCGGGTCGAGCGCTTTCCGATGCGCTGGGCCGTCGCCGCGGTCAGCGTGGGGGTGGTCGGAGGGGAGGTCCGCCTGGACCTGACCTATGAGGAAGATGCCCTGGCCGAGGTGGACCTGAACGTGGTGATGACGGAACGGGGCCGCCTGGTGGAACTCCAGGGCACGGCGGAGGGCCGGCCGTTTTCTCAGAGCCGCCTGGCGGAGATGCTCCGCCTGGCCCGGCGAGGGCTTCGTGGCCTCTTCCAGGCCCAGCGGGAGGCTCTGGGAATGTAGGTCGGTTTGGCCAACCGACCCACACCGGAGATGCGGGGGACAGGATGCGGGTCGTCCTCCTGAGCGCGGAATATCCCCCGATGGAAGGCGGCGTGGGGGACTATACCCGCCGGCTGGCCCTGGCGCTGCGCGGGGAAGGGCTGGAGGTTGTCATCCTCACCTCGGCCGGGGTCGGCGGCCTGCCCGAAGATGACCTGGAGGTGTACCCCGGGGTGCGGGACTGGGGCTGGGGATGCCTGCCGGCGCTCGTCCGCTTCCTGCGGTGGAGCCGGCCGGAGGTGATGCACCTGCAGTACCAGACCGGGGCCTACCGGATGCACCCGGCGATCCACTTCCTGCCGGAGGCGCTTCACCGTCTGCCTGCCCCGCCGGCCCTGGTGGTGACCATGCACGACCTGCGCCTGCCCTACCTCTTCCCCAAGGCCGGCCCTCTGCGCCCGTGGGTCGTGCTCCATCTCCTGCGCCGGGCCGCCGCGGTGGTGGTGACGAACGGGGCGGACCGAGGGCGACTTCGGGGGGCCGGCCGGCCGGCCCGCGACCTCCTGGAGGCGCTCCCGCCGGGAAAACTCTCCACCCCCCTCGCCCTCATCCCCCTGGGAAGCAGCCTGCCGACGGAACTTCCCGGCTACGACCGGGCGTCCTGGCGCGCCCGGCTGGGCCTGCGGTCGGGGGAGGCCCTCCTCGGCTACTTCGGCCTGCTGCACCCCACCAAGGGCGCCGACCTCCTGGTCGAGGCCCTGGCCGGGCTGCGGCGGGCCGGCCGGCCGGCCCGCCTGCTCATCGTGGGCGGCGGAAGCGGCTCAACCGACCCCGGGAACGTCCCCTTCGCCCGCGCCCTGCGGGAGCACATCGCCTCGGAGGGCCTGGAGGAGGCCGTCCTCTGGTCCGGCCCCTGCCCGGCGGAGGAGGCCGCCGCCCTCCTGCGGGCCTGCGACCTCGTCGTCCTCCCCTACCGCGACGGGGCCTCGTTTCGCCGGAGCAGCCTGGTGGCCGCCCTCTCGCTGGGCTGCCCGGTGCTCACCACCCACCCCCAGGACCCGGCCGAGGTGGCGTTGGAGGAGGGCCGGCCGGCGCTGCGCGATGGGGAGAACGTCGCCCTGGTCCCGCCGGGCGATGGAGCGGCGCTCGCCTCGGCCATCGCCGCCCTGCTGGATGCGCCGGAGCGGCTGAGGCGATTGGGGGAAGAGGCCGGCCGGCTGGGAAGGGCCTTCCGCTGGGAGGAGGTGGGGAGAAAGACGCACGCGCTCTACGAGGCCCTTTTGAGCCAAGCCGGTCAGGAGGAGGGCCGGCCCCGCCGAACCTCCCGCTCCAGCCGGCGCAGCCGCCGGTCCAGAAGCCACAGGTAGGCAAAGAGGCCCAGCCAGACCACCAGGGCCACGGCCAGCACCACATACAGGGCCACCCCCTCGCTCACCAGCAAACCGCTACCCTCCATGTTCGAGCTCCTGTTCCAGAAGGTGCTCCTCCAGTCCCAGGGCCCGATTGTTCAGGTCATAGGCCCAGAAGAAGAGGCCCGTGAACCCGAGCAGCGCGGCCAGGAAAACGCCCAGAGCGGCCGGATCCATCTCCAGCCGGCCCTGCACGTTGAGGATCGGCTCCGGATGCAGCCCGGCCAGCGCCGAAAGGCGAGGCGCGACAAAGACCAGGAAGGGTACCACCACCAGCCCCAGCACGTTGTAGGCGGCGCTGAGCATGGCCCGGGCCTCCTCATCGGCCACCGCCGCCCGCAAGGCAAAGTAGGCCGCGTAGAAGAGGAGCAGGAAGAAGATGGTGGTCTCCCGGGGATCCCAGTTCCAGAACGCCCCCCAGGTGATGCGGGCAAAGATCGAGCCCGAAAGCGTGGCCAGCAGGCAGAAGACGATGCCCAGGCCGGCCGCGCTCGCCGCCCGTCGGTCGTTCTTCCGCTGCCTCTTGGCCAGGTAGAGGACGCTGTGGACGGAGGAGAGTAAAAAGGCCACCGCCGTCACCCAGGCCACCGGGATGTGGAAGAAGATGATGCGCGCCCCCTGCCCCAGGGTGCCCAGCCGTCGGGCATCCAGGAGGAAGGCGGCCAGGATGACGGCGACCATCCATATCCCCAGGGCGATCTTTCCGGGCGCCAGGCCCGAGGGCCCTTTTTCTTCCACCCAGAAACGGGCCAGGGTCACCGGCCATCCCGATACCATACGGCGCATCGCTTCACCTCGTTCAACGTTCGCTCCAGATCAGCGGAAAAAGCATCAACGAGGCCGTGACCATAGCCACGGCATAGGCCAGGAGGACCTCCAGGGAGGGCCGGACGGCCTCCAGGCCGGCCCCCTGGAGGGCCAGGCGGGTCCCCTCGATGCTGCTCACCAGGAGCGGCAGCAGCAGGGGAAAGGAAAGGACGGTGAAGAGCGCGCTCCGGGCCCCGGTCTGGGCCACCATCGCCGCCACCACGGTAGTTACCCCGGCCAATCCCAGGTCGCCCAGGGCCAACACCAGAAAAAAGGCCGCCGGATTGCCCACCTCCAGCCCCATCAGGACGACGAAGAGGGGCAGCACCACCACCTCCAGAGCCAGCAGGAGGAGCAGGTTGAAGAGGAACTTGCCCAGATACACCGCGCCCGGCGGCGCGGCCAGACGCAACGCCGGGGCGGTGTGGGCCTCTTCTTCGTGGACAAAGGTGCGGGACAGGCCGGCCATGGCCGAGAAAAAGAGCACCACCCACAGGAGCGCCCCCAGGAGGTCCCGGCTCAATCCGAAAGGGCCCAGGGAGAAACTGACCACCGTCAGCGTGGTGATGGCAAAGAGGCCGATGGCGCTCAGGGCGTAACGGGTGCGGAATTCGGCCCGCAGGTCCTTGGTGCAGACGGCCCACGCCGCCTGAAGCCAGAGACGGCCTTCCTTCATCCCTGTTCTCCCAGGCGCAACACCACATCCCCATACGCAACCTCGCGGGGATCGTTCGTGGCCAGCACGACCAGGCCGTGCCGTCGCTGGTGGGCGATGACCTCCTCCACGAGGGTCCGGCCGGCCTCGTCCAGGTTGGCGCCGGGCTCGTCCAGGAGGAGCAGGGCCGGCCGGTGCAACCGGGCGCAGGCATATTTGAGGCGCTGGCGCATTCCCGAGGAATAGGTCTGCACCAGGTCGTCCCCCCGGCCGACCAAGCCGACCTCTCGCAGGAACTCTTCCCCTTCCTCCGGCGTCAGACGCCGCCCGTGCAGGCGGGCGAAGAAGGAAAGGTTCTCCCGGGCGGTCAGTTCGCCGTAGAGGGAGACGTCCACCGCCACCAGTCCGGTCTGCCGACGTCTCTCCTCGGGAGAAAGCAGCCGGCCGTCCCGGGAAAAGAGCACCAGCCCCTCCGTTGGGCGGGTCAGGCCGGCGATGATGCGCAGGAGGGTGGATTTGCCGGAGCCGTTGCGGCCGGCCACCACCAGCACCTGGCCGGTTTCCACCGCCGCCGTAAGGCCCTGGAAGACGCGGAGCCGGCCGTAGCGCTTGCCCACCTTCTGCAGTTCCAGGCGATACACGGCGCTAACGCCTCCCTCCCGGTCCTCCATCTCCGGCCTCCCGCCAGGCCCCCAGCACGTTGGGAATCTGGTTCAGCCGGGAAAGGAGCGCGCTCAGTTCGTCCAGGCTGGTGACCTCCAGAACCAGATGGAAGGAGACCGCGCCGCCCTCTTCCCGATCCACCCGCACCGAAGCCATGTTGACCCGATGGTCGGCTACCAGGGCGGAGATGTCCCGCAGGAGGCCCACCCGGTCCAGGGCCTCGATGTGCACCTGCACCGGGTAGCGCTGCTGGTCTCCGCCCGGCCCCCAGTCCACCTCGATCAGGCGCTCCCCCTCGGCCAGATGGATGTTCCGGCAGTCGGCGCGGTGGATGGTGATGCCCCGCCCGCGGGTGATGTAGCCGACGATGGGGTCGCCGGGCACCGGCTGGCAGCACCGGGCCAGCCGGGTGAGGAGGCCGCTCTCCCCGCGGACCCGGATGCCCGGCCGGGCCGGGGCCGGCGGCACGGCCGGCGGAGGAGGAAGGACCTGGACCTCATCCCGGGGCGGGGGAAGTTTGGAAAGCACCTGGTGGATGGACAGGTCCCCGTAGCCGATGGCGGCCAGCATATCGTCGGTCTGGGCGTAGCCCAGGCGCTGGGTCAGATCCTTGAGGTCCAGTTCCATGGCCAGCCGGCGAAACTCCCGTTCCAGCATCTCCCTCCCCCGGGCGATATTTTCCTCCCGCTCCCGCCGCTTGAACCAGCGGCGAATGTGGGCCCGGGCCGAGGGAGAGACGACCAGATTGAGCCAGTCCTGGCTGGGGCCTTTTTCCCCCTTGGCGGTGAGGATTTCCACCACGTCACCCGTTTTGAGGCGATAGCCCAACGGCACCCAGCGGCCGTTGACCCGCGCCCCGATGCAGCGATGGCCCACCTCGCTGTGGATGCTGTAGGCAAAGTCCAGGGGCGTGGCCCCGGCCGGCAGGTCCTTGATGTCCCCTTTGGGCGTGAAGACGTAAACCCGGTTCTGGAAAACCTCCGTCCGGACCGTCTCGACGTACTCCCGGGCGTCGCTCACTTCCTGCCGCCAGGCCATCGTCTCCCGCAGCCAGGCCAGTTTCTCCTCGAAGGAGCGGTCCACCCGCCCGCCCTCCTTGTACCGCCAGTGGGCGGCGATGCCGTATTCGGCCTCCCGGTGCATCTCCCAGGTGCGAATTTGCACCTCCAGCGGTTGGGTGCCCTGGTAGAGCACCGTCGTGTGGAGCGAGCGGTAGATGCCCTCCTTTGGGGTGGCGATATAGTCGTCGAACTGGCCGGGGATCGGCCGCCAGAGGTTGTGCACCACCCCCAGCGCCGTGTAGCAATCACGGAGTTCGGAGACGATGATGCGCACGGCCAGGATATCGTAGATGCGTTCCAGGCTCTGTCCCCGGCGCTGCATCTTACAATAGGTGGAGTAGATTCCCTTGACCCGCTGCTGAATCTCGGCCTCCACGCCGGCCTCCTGTAGGGCCTTGCGGAGGGTCTGCACCACCTCGCGCAGGACGCGCTCGCGGGCCGGCCGGCGGCTCTCCAGTCCCCGGACGATTTCCTGATAGGCCTGGGGGTTCAGATAGCGGAAGGCCAGGTCTTCCAGTTCGGTCTTGATCGGCCACATGCCCAGGCGATGGGCCAGGGGGGCGTAAATCTCCATCGTCTCGTCGGCCTGTTTGCGCCGCGTTTCCTCCGGCATCACCTCGAGGGTGCGCATATTGTGCAACCGGTCGGCAAGTTTCAGAAGAATCACCCGCAGGTCCTGGCTCATCGCCAGGAAAACCTTGCGCAGGTTATAGGCCTGCTCGTCGCTCAGCGGCTTCTCTTCCAGGCGGGTGATCTTGGTCACGCCGTCCACCAGGGACCCGACCTCCGCACCGAACTGCCGGGTAATTTCTTCCAGGGGAATCACCGTATCCTCGGCGACATCGTGGAGCAGGGCCGCCGCCACCGTATCGGCATCCAACTCCATATCCAGCAGGATGCGGGCGACGGCCAGAGGATGCTCAAAGTACGCTTCGCCGGAGGCCCGGCGCTGCCCCTCGTGGGCCAACTTGGCCAGGGCATAGGCCCGGCGCACCCGGTCCAGCGCCTCCGGCGAGGAATGCGCGGCCAGGCGGAGCACAAGTTCCCGGCAGGCCGGCTCGGCCGCCAGGGCTTCCTCCTCCTGCCGTGCCCGCTCCAGGACCTTTTGTACCGTCGCCGGCGGAGCAGGTGTCGTAGACGTATCCTGCCGATCCACCTCGACCCTCTTGGTAGGTCGGATGGGCAATCCGACCTACATCATCCGCTACCACGAACGCCCGACCAGCGGCAGGTAGATGCGGTAGGCGCCGACCTCCAGGAGACGCCGGGCCG
>JBMFNL010000037.1:0-33726 GCA_049970175.1 Chloroflexia bacterium | reverse complement strand
CTAGGCTCTCGACCCCGATCCGAAAAGCCATCGGCCAGAGGCCGGGTGTTCTCAAGAGCATTTTCATCAACGTCCACAGCGGACCCGGGCGAAACGCCCAGCGACGGAAGGCCACCCTCGCCCACCGCTCCAACGCTTCGGCCGGCAGGTGCGGATATTCTAGCACGGTGCAGCGGTCCATGTCAACTTGCTCCCAGCGCGTTCCCGGCCGGAACCAGCCCTGTTCCACGACCTCGAAGAAAAAGGGCGTCCCCGGGTGCGGCGCGGCGATGTGGAAAAGGGCCAGGTCCAGCGGCAGCCGCAGCGCCAGGGCCATCGTCTCCCGAATCGTCTCCTCCGTCTCGCCCGGCAACCCGATGATAAAGTAGCCCCAGTTCTTGATTCCGGCCGCCCGCGCCCAGGAGAGCGCCCGCTGCGGTTGCTCCAGGTCGTACCCCTTGCGTGCCCGTCGCAGTACCTCGGCATCCCCCGATTCGATGCCCCAGGCGATCATCCAGCAGCCGGCCTTCCCCATCGTCCGGAGCATCTCCTCGTCCACAAAGTCCACCCGGCTGTTGCACGTCCAGCGCACCTTCCACCCCCGCTCCAGGAGGCCCTCGCAGATACCCAGGACATGCTCCCGGTTGACCGTGAAGAGGTCGGCGTACATATGGAGGTCGCGGATGCCCAGCTCCAGGAGCCGCTCGATCTCCTGGAGGACATTTTCCGGGGAACGGAAGCGTACCGTGTTGCCGTAGTTGACATGCTTGATGCAAAACCGGCAGCCGGCCGGACAGCCCCGGCTGGTCACGATAAAGGCATACGGCCCCCCCACCAGCGGCGCCCGGTAACGCCGGAGCGGCAGGAGGTCGTGCCGGGGCAGCGGCAGATCGTCCAGATGGCGGATGAGCGGCCGATCCGGGTTGACCACGACTTCGCCGCCGGCCCTCCAGACCAGCCCGAGGATCGGTTGACCGTTCATCGTGGATCGTGGATCGTTCGGGGTTTGGAACAGTTTCTCCAGACGCCCGCGGAAGGCCGAATCCAGTCGAGCCCAGGGGTCGCCCCCATCCGGGTTCTCGAGCCGGTCCACCAACTCCCGCAACGTCAACTCCGGCTCCCCCCGCAGGATATAGTCGAGGGCCGGGTAGGCCCGCATCGTCTCCACCGGCAGCGGCGTGACATGGGTGCCAAAGGCGACCGTCGTCGCGCCCAGACTTTTGGCCAGGAAACAGCCGTACATATCGTTCTGCAGGGTCGGCCCGGCCACCTGGGTGACATAATACCTGGGCCGTCTCTCGCGGAGCAGGCGCTCAAAGGCCGGCCAGCCCATCCGCTCGGCGACGGCGTCCACGATGGCCACCCGATAGTCCGGGAAGAGGGCGGCCATCTGGGCCAAATCTACCTGCGGCCAGATCATCCCCTCCCGCGAGCGCCGGCCGACCCGATGCTGGGAACGGATCCAGATGCCCCCGTCCGGGGCCGGCGGGTTGACGAAGAGGATGTCCACCGCCCCCTCCGGCCGGATGGACTGCATCCGCCGCACCGC
Organism: Chloroflexia bacterium; assembly: GCA_049970175.1. Taxonomy (GTDB): domain Bacteria; phylum Chloroflexota; class Chloroflexia; order DTKN01; family DTKN01; genus JASFBA01. The sequence continues at coordinate 32,198 of JBMFNL010000037.1, read as the reverse complement.
CTCGTCGGCCCGGGGGAAGGCGACCTCCTGGATGTGTTCGCGCACCCGGATGCCCCGGTTATCCTCCGCCATCATCGGCTCCCGCCTCCCAGGTCGGATTCGACGGCCTCTTGCCGGCGGCTCAGGTGGGTGAGGACGTGCACCAGGAGCCGCGAGATCAGGAGTTGCACGCCGATCAGGACGGCTCCGGCGCTTCCCACGAGGTACAGCCACAAGCGCAGGAGCGGCCAGCCGTGTAACGTCAGGGCCATACAGACCCCCGCCAGGGCCAGTCCGCCCAGGATGGCGGCCAGCCCCATCCACCCAAAGTGCCGCTCCAGGCCGGGTGGCAGAACCGGCCGGCCCCACAGCCCCTGGCGCACCGGCCGCCGGTGGAAAAGCGCCACCAGCCGGTTGAAGGTCTCCCCCAGGGTGAGCAGGCTGACGCCGGCCACCGCCGAGACCAGGGCAAAAAAGACGCCCAGGGTGCCCCACGGCCCCAGGGAGGTGACGCCGGAGAGGCGCAGCCCCAGCAGGGCCAGAAAATAGGCCAGGGCCAGGGCCAGGCCGGCCGCGCCCAGGATGCCCAGGGGGCGTACCGGGTTGTATGAAAGCACGGTCTCCAGGATGGACCCCAGGAAACGCATCCCATCGCGCAGCGGGTGCAGTTTCGATTCCCCTACCCGCTCCTCATAGGCGATCGGCACCTCGACCACCCGCACTCCCTCGTGCAGGGCCCGGGCGCTCATCGCCGGGGTAAAGTTCAGCCCGTCGGGCAGGGGATAGAGGAGGGGGAGGACGTCGCGGCGCAATACGCGCATGCCGCTGGCGCTGTCGCGCACGGGGTGGTTGCCGAGCAGGGTGAGCAACCCGGCGAAGAGGAAATTCCCCAGCCGGCGAACCGCCGGCATCCGGCTTTCCGCTCCGGCCATGCGGCAGCCGATGACCAGGTCTGCTTCCCCGGCAAGGAGCGGCCGGCAGAGGGCAGGCAGGGCCTCCGGCGGGTAGGTCCCGTCGGCGTCGAGAAAGGCGAGCAGTGCCCCCTGGGCGGAGTGAAAGCCCGTCTTGATGGCGGCTCCGTAGCCCCGGTTGGCCGGGTGGCGGAGCAGGCGCACCTGGGAGCAGCGGGCGACGACCCCGGCGGTTCCGTCGCCGGAACCGTCGTCCACGACGATGACCTCCACCCCGGATAGCCCACACTCCAGGAGCGCCGCCTCTATCGAAAGCAGCCGCTCCAGGACCCCGCCGATGGCCGCTTCCTCGTTGTAGGCCGGAAGGACTACGGAGAGAATAGGAGCCTCGTTGCCTGTCGCCCGGTCCGATTCCATCCAGGCCGCCTTTCTTGACACCCTCACGTACCAACGTGCCAACGTGCCAACGTGCCAACGTTTACAGATACACCGGTACATCGGCCGGCGTGGCCTGCCAGGTGCCGTCGATGGCGCGTACCACGCGGGCCGGGACGCCGGCGACCAGGGTATGGGCCGGCACGTCCTCCGCCACCACCGCGCCGGCGCCGATCACCGCCCCCCGACCGATGTGCACGCCGTCCAGGATGATGGCCCCGGCCCCTACCCAGACATCGTCCTCGATCACGATGCCCTGGGCGGTGATGCCCTGCTCGGTAAAGGGTCGGGATGGGTCATCGAAGACGTGGTTCACCGCCAGCACCTGCACCAGCGGCGCCAAGTACACGCGATTCCCGATGGCGATGCCGCCCTGCCCGCGCAGGACGTTGAATTCGCCGATGAGCGAGTCCCGGCCGATGCGGATGCCGGCCCGGGGGAGGTGGCGGAAGTTGTACACGTGCAGTTCGGCATGGTGCATCACCATCGTCCCCGCGCCGATCTCCACGCCCTGCGGGCAGGCGTGGATGTACACCCCCTCGTCCAGGTAGACGTTGCGCCCCAGGCGGATGTGTCGGGCAAAGCGCAGCCGCACGCCGGCTTCGATGGCGGCGATGCCTTCCATCCGCAGGATCAGCCGGTAGAACAGGGCCCGCAGGGCGATTCCCAGGAGGCCCGGCACCCAGCCGAAGCAGGCCGTGATGAGGCTTTCCCAGAGGTATCGCCCCAGGTTGTCCGCCTGCCGGCCGATATAGGTTCGCAACCCCGCCCAGAAACGCTCTTGTTCCTGTCTTGCTTTCTCCACCCTGAGCCCTTTCCTTTCATCAGCCCTTTCGGCCCTTTATTCCGTGTTCACGCTGTCCTCTACCCCTCTCCCCTCTCATCTCTCATCTCTCATCTCTCCCCTCTCATCTCTCCCCTCTCATCTCTCCCCTCTCATCTCTCCCCTCCCAACCTCTCCACCGCCTCCTGCCACTCCGCATGATCGGGCTCTAGCGCCAGGGCGGCCTGATATTCGGCCAGCGCCTTTTCCTTTTTCCCCGCTTGTTCATAGGCATGGGCCAGAGCGGCGTGCAGCCAGGCATTCCGCGGCTCCAGGGACACCGCTTCGGCATAGGCCGAGGCCGCCTCCTCCCAACGTTCCTGTTGCTGGTAGGCCCGCCCCAGGCTGTACCAGGCGTAGGCGTTGCGGCCGGGCAGCGTCACGGCCCGCTCGTAGGCGGCGATGGCTGCCCCGGGGTTTCCCGAAGCCAGGTAGACGTGGCCCAGTTCGGTGGCATACCAGGCATTGGGGTTCAGGTCCACTGCTTTCCTCAGAGCATCCAGCGCCCCGGGGGCGTCGTTTCGGAAGCGCCAGCGATACAGGCCCAGGTAGAACCAGGCCTCGGCGCTGCGCGGGGCGACCTGTACCGCTTCCTCCAGATCGGCCAGGGCCTCCTCCCCTCGGCCCTGGTCGGCGTAGAGTTGTCCCCGGCCGGTATAAAAGCGCACATCCGTCGGGGCCAGGCGATGGGCCTCTTCGTAGGCGGCCAGGGAGCGGTCATATTCCTTCAGCACCCGCAACTGGTCGGCCAGGACGAAGCGGGCATTGAGGTCCTCCGGTGTGAGGCGGATGAGGAGTTCCAGGACCTTTATGCCGGCCTCCTTTTCTCCGGCGTTCAAGTGCTCCCAGACCCGCTGCCAGAGGATGAAGGAAGCCTCCTTGCGGTCGGCGTACTGGAGATGGGCATAGGCCTGTTCCACATCGCCTCCGGCTTCGAAGAGCAACCCGAGTTCCAGCCGGGCGGCCGGGTTTTCCGGCTGGAGGGCGACCGCCTTTTCCCAGGCCTGGCGGGCTTCCTCGGTATCCTTGCGCTCCTGGAAGACCTTGCCCAGCAGGAAGTAGGCCCGGGCCGAGGGAGGCGCTACCTCCAGGGCGGCTTGGCAGAGGGCCTCGGCTTCGTCCGGCCGGCCGCGATGGAGGAGGAGGTTGGCCCGGTCCAGAATCAGGTCGGCGGTGGAGGCCGTGCGCCAGCGGGCCAGGGCTTCCTCCCGCCGGCCGGCTTCCCAGAGGGCCAGTCCCTCGCCAAAGGCCTGCCGGGCGGCCTGTTTCCCCGGGTCGACCTGCGTCGCCGACCCTTCCCCGGAGAGGACGAGTTTCCCCTCCTGCCACACGGCCGTGATCACCCGATCGGTGCGCAGATCGGTCTGCAGCGAGGCTTCGGCCGGTTCCGAACCCACCACCTCCACTTCCACCCGCACCGGGAGAGCCCCGGTGCCGGGCTGCTTCTGGAGCGTCAGGCGGTACTGCCCGCCCAGCGGGCCGGCCGGGGGCACATAGGTTACGGAGACGGTGCGCTCCTCCCCCGGCAGGACGCGCAGGTAGCCGGCGATGCAGGTGCGGCCGCTCTCCTCGCGGTACTCCATGCCGTCGTCAAAGCCTTCGGCGCGGACGAAACGGCTGCCCCGAGGCAGGTAGAGGCGAATATAGTCGCCGTAGCAGCCGGGAAAAACCTCCAGGTCCTCCGTCTGGGGGTCGAAGCAGGCCCCGCCGAACTGCTCGCGGGTTTCGGCGCTGCTCCAGCGGTCAAAGTGGTTCCGGTAGGTCAGGGTGACGGTGCTTTCCCGGACCTGCAGACCGTGGTCCAGGGAGACCCGGTAGGCGATTTCCTGCTCGATGAAGCGGTTGACCTCGGCGTAAGAAAAGTCCGAATCCACCACCATGAGGAAATCGCCGGGGTCGCTACGGAGTGCCCCACCCCAGCCGGCCCGCACAACGGCGGCCTGCAGGGTCGGGTCGTTGAAGTAGAGGAGGATATGTTTTTCCTCCAGGGAACGCCCGAGAGCAACCAGCAGGGCCGGCAGGCGTTCCGGCTGCAGGAGGTCCGGATCCTGAAGCCGGCCGGCCACGGCGGAGGTGAGGGCCGGGAGGAAGCCGGGATCCCGCCGGTAACCCTCCCAGAGCGTCTCCAGGGCGTTGCTTCCGCCGATGGATACGCCGTAGCCGGGCACCTCCACCGGCCCGAGCGCCTCCAGGAGGTTCTGGACGGCGTAGAGGTCCACCGCGATGACGCCGTCCACCGTCCCGTGCCCATCCCGCTGCCAGAATTCCTCCACCATCCGGGCCGAGGTGGGGAAATCGGCATACCAGTTGGCATCGCGGATGAACCAGGCCCCGAAGCGCATGTAGCGCACATAGGGGTAGGGCGGCTGCATCTTTTCCCGGTTGGGGTTGTCCCAGTCGTAACTGCGGCGATAATCCAGGTCGGCGATCTCCCCCCCTTCGACGGTCATCACCCCCATCGAACCCAGGAAACCCCCGGTGGCCCGCAGTTCAAAGTTGTTCTGCCCCAGGAGCAGGTAGCGGCGGGGGCCCGCCCCCCCCAGCACTTCCCGGGCCTGGGGAAGGAAGTCGTCCAGGAGCCCCAGGGCCCGGACGGCGGTGGGCAGGAGGGGATCGAGTTCTTCCAGGAGGGGGAGAAAGCGGCCGTAGGGGCCGTCGCGCAGGGAAGTCGGGTCGAACAGGGTGCGCAAGTATACGGCGTGTTGCAGGCGGGCACGGGCCTGTTGGAGGAGGGGGCGGTTCTCCTGAAGGACGGCGAGCGTTCGGAGGAGACCGTCTTCGCCGCCCTCCCGGAAGATGGGCAGGAGTTGGGAAGCCACCTGGGCCAGGTCGGAAGCGGCGCCGCTGAGCTCGGCGGCGATGGCGGTCAGGTAAGGCGTGGCGGCCAGTTCGTCTCCGTAGGAGGGCACCCAGGAAAGCCCGTGCAGGAGCGGGTCCAGGAAGCCGATCTCGGCCCGCACCGTGGCCAGGTCGCGGCCGGCGGCCTCGATGTGCCCTTTCAGTTCCTCAAAGTTGTCCAGAAGTTCTTGCGGGGGACGGGAACTCCACTCCTGGAGGGCTCCCAGATGGGCGATGGCCTGACGGGCAGCATCGTAGGCTCGACCCACCTTGAGGCCCACCCAGAGGAGGATGAGGAACACCCCCAGCAAGATCAGGGCCGGCCCCGCAAGGCGTATCCATCGTTGAGGCAGGATTTGCCCTCGCTGGCCTGGCCGTTTCATCTGTATTGCCCTCCGATCTTCCCGGCGCGCCGTCAGGTCCCGGCCGTTTTTTCCTCCGTCTTTTTCGAGCGGCGCCGACGCACTTTTCGTCGTTTGCCTTCGTCGGAGTAATAGTAAGAGTAATAATAGTAGTAAGAATATCCCTCGGAATGGAGGCCCACGCGGTTCAGGGCGACGCCCAGGATGCGGGCCCCGACCCGGCGAAGCGCCTCGGCCGCCTTTTTGAGGGCCTCTCGGCGGGTTCGCCCGGCATCGGCCACCAGGACGACCCCATCCACCCGGGCTGCCAGGATATTGGCATCGGCCATGGTGAGGAGCGGGGGGCTATCGAGGAGGACCACATCGGCCTGCTCCTGCAGGCGGGAAAGGAGGTCGCCCATGCGTTGAGAACCCAGAACCTCCGAGGGGTTCGGGGGAAGCGGTCCGCTGGGGAGGAAGCGAAGGTTTTCTACCTCCGTGGTCAGGAGGCCGTCGTCCGTTCGGTCTCCTTCGCCGAAGAGGGTCCCGGTGAGGCCCCAGTTGTTTTCCTGGCCGAAGATATGGTGGAGGATAGGCCGGCGCAGGTCCGTATCCACCACGATGACCCGCCGGCCGGCCTGGGCCAGGACGACGCCCAGATTGGCCACGACGGTACTTTTCCCCTCGGTAGGCTGGGGGCTGGTGACCAGAATCGTGCGGAGCGGATGGTCAAAGCCGGAGAACTGGAGGTTGGTCCGCAGGGTGCGGAAGCATTCGGCAAAGGCCGAACGCGGCTCGCGCTGCGTCAGCAACTGTTCGGTAACCTTTTCCCGGACACGGGGAATCAGGCCCAGGAAAGGCAGCCCGGTCAGTTCGGCGATCTCCTCGCCGCTCTTGACCGTGTCGTCCAGGTACTCCAGGAGGAGGATAGCGCCGACGGCCAGGAGCGCGCCGATGGTCCCGGCCAGGAGGATGTTCGTCGAGGTCTGAGGGCCGATGGGGGTATAGTTGGGCGTGGCCGGCTCGACGAGGGTCAGGGTATTGGCCTGGTTACCGGTGTAGGCGGTGTACAACTGGGCGTAGGTGGCCTGCCACTGGGAGATCTGCTGCTGCAGGAGGTCGCGGCGGTTCTTGAGTTCGGCGATGGCCCGGGCCGAATCTTCCTGTAGGATGGCGGCTTCCAGGTTCTGGACTTCTTCGCGGGCCAGGTCAATGCGGGACTTGAGGTCGCGGAGTTGCTCCTCCACGTCGCGGCGGATGCCGGCCTCGGGGCTTTCGGAGCCGCCGGGGCTTTGGCGGATGAGTTCCTCGGCCACGGCGTTGGCGATCGCGGCGGCGCGGTTGGGGTCGGTGTCCACCACGGTGATGTCCAGAATCTGGGTCCCCTGGGTCGGCTTGACGCTGATCATGCCGCGCAGGACCTCCGGCGTGGTCTGGAGGCCGTAGTGGTCAATGACGCCCTGGAGGACGGGGCGGGTGGTGGCCAGTTCGGCATAGGTCTGGGCCAGTTGTTCGGCCGTGGTGATGGCCGCCCAGTCGGGATTGCGGCTCTGGATGCTGGTCCCGACCAGCACCCGCGCCCGGCTGCTGTAGATGCGGGGCTGGGAACGGGTGGCCAGGTAACTTCCCCCGGCCGCCAGGAGGATGGCGGCCAGGAGGAGCCACCACCAGCGACGCAGGATGCGAAAGTAATGTCGAATTTCCAAAGTTTTCTCCAGACCCGGGTTGAGACCTGCACCCCGGGTCTATCGGGAGACGGAACCGGCCGGCAGAGGCTAGGTCTCCTCCGCAGGCGAACGCTTCCGGGTGCGGATGGACAGGACGACTCCCAGCAGCAAAAGCACCAGGCCGGCGATGAGCAGCCAGAGGGAAGTTCCTTCCCGTGGCTCAGGTGCGGCCGGCCCGGTGGGCGGCAGGATGGGCGGGGTGGGACAGCCTCCGGGCGGCTTGATCAGGACCTGGGCCGAGGCCTGGCGGGTTCCCTGGTCGCTGAAGAGGTAGGCCGTGTTGGTGACGACGATGTCGGTCGGCGCCCCCTCGCTCACGACGGCATGGACCGTGATGGTGACGATCTCTCCGGGGGCTATCCGGTCGATGCGCACCTCAAAGTGGTTGCCCTGGACCGTGACCAGGCCCTTGGTGGTGGTGACCGTCTGCAGCGTGAGTTCTGCCGGCAGCGTATCGCTGATGAGAACGTTGGTCACATCGGCGTTGCCGACGTTGGTGACAACGATGATAAAGGTCACGGGGTCGCCCGGGTTGCAGCAGTCGGGCTGGCCCGTCTTGGAGATCTGGGGGTCACCGATGGCCACGCCGGGCGTGGGGGTGACGACGGTTTGGCCGTAAGCCTTTCCCCAGGGGCTGTGGAAGGAGGCCAGGATCAGAAGCAGGCCCAGGACGATGCAGAAGTAGCCGACCGGCTTTGGAGGCTCCCCGACACCGGGACGGGAATTTGCGTTTTTCATCGCTGTAGTCCTTTCCTGAACTCAGGCGCTCCATATTTAGCGTATCACAGATGCGGATAATTGTCAACTTCAGGTGGGATGCATGTTTGTAGTTGGGCGAGGCGCCGATTGAGTAGGCCGAAGCGCAGCGACGGCCGTATCGAGACCCTTGGGCGCCGCATTGAGCCCGTCGAAATGTCGAGTAGCGGCGACTTGGGTTGAGTAGCCCCCGAAGGGGGCGTATCGAAACCAGCCGCGTATCGAGACCCCGAAGGTGCGGAAGAGAAAATGCCTGCGGCGGTGTTCGAGGAGTGCCCATCTAGAAATATGCATCCTGTCAGGTGTCGACGTCCCCTTATCGCTGGCTGGCCAGCCCGCCGGCGAGTTCGCCGCCGTCGATGACGAAGCACTGTCCGGTGATAAAGGCGGCTTCGTCGGAGGCCAGGAAGGCAAAGAGCGCGGCCACCTCCTCCGGCCGGCCCAGTCGCCCCAACGGGACCCGGCGCTCGCATTCCCGCAGCATCTCCGGCGTATACTCCGCCTCCTGCATCGGGGTGAGGATATAGCCGGGACAGACGGCGTTGACGCGGATGGTCGGGGCCAGTTCCAGGGCCATCGAGCGGGTCAGTTCGATCACGCCGGCCTTGGAGGCGTTGTAGGGGGCATAGTAGGGATAGCCCACCAGACCGTTCGTCGAGCCCATGTTCAGGATCACGCCGCCCCGGCCGGCCATCATGCGCCGGGCCGCCTCCTGGGCTACGTAGAACATGCCGCTCAAGTTGATCTCGATGACCTCCCGCCATTCCTTCGGCGTGATCTCCAGAAACGGCCGGCGCAGGCTGATTCCGGCATTGTTGATGAGCACGTCCAGCCCCGGCCAGAGTCCGTCGAGTTCGGCAAAGGCCCGGCCTACCGAGCGCGGGTCCGATACATCGGCAACGAGCGTGCCGCTCAGCCCCGGAAGTTCCCGGGAAATCCGGTGCAGGCCGTCCCGATCGCGGTCGAGGACGACCACCTGAGATCCCTCCTCCAGGAAACGCGCGGCCGTGGTGGCCCCGATACCCCGCGCCCCACCGGTTACCAGCACCCGCTTGCCTTTCAGTCCGTGCATCGTTTTCCTCCTCGAAGCTCAGTCGGCCGAGGCTCCGCCGTCCACGGCCAGGACGGCGCCGGTGACAAAGGAGGCGGCATCGCTGGCCAGGAAGAGCACGGCCTCGGCGATTTCCTCCGGCCGGCCGATGCGCCGCAGCGGTCGCTCCGCCGCTTCGGCCAGGAAACGGCCTTCGTCCATCCCCAACTGACGTGCCTCGTGGCGCAGGAGGGGGGTATCCGTGTCCCCCGGGCAGATGCAGTTCACGCGGATGTTCTGCGCCCCATGGTCCACGGCCATGGCCCGGGTCAGGTTGACGACCGCCCCCTTGGAGGCGCAGTAGGCCGCCGCCCGGGGGCCGCCCACCAGTCCCCAGCCCGAGGCGTTGTTCACGATGGCCCCGCCACCGGCCTGCGCCATGTGGGGGATGGCGTATCGAGAAAGGAGGAAGACGGAGCGCAGGTTGACGGCGATGACGCGTTCCCATTCCTCCTCCCCGGTCTCGAGGACCGTCGCCCGAAGGATGATGCCGGCGTTGTTGAAGAGGATGTCCAGCCCGCCGAAGGCGCGCACCGTCTCCTCCACCGCCCGGCGACAGTCCTCGGCCCGGCTGGCGTCGCCGACGACCGGGATGGCCCGTCCGCCCCTGGAGCGAATCTCCCGGACCAGCCCCTGAGCGCCGGCCTCGTCCAGATCAAAGATGGCCACGGCCGCTCCCTCGTGGGCAAAGAGCAGGGCCGTGGCCCGGCCAATGCCCGAGGCCCCACCGCTGATGAGGGCCCGTTTGCCTTCCAGCCGTCCCATATTGCCCTCCTTTACGTGCGGAACTTGCCACTTTCTGACCTTCCACTGTACTCAGGAGGAGACGCGGTAGACGATTCGCTCCCGGAAACCGGTGATCACCCGCACATAGCCGCTGAAGATGCGGTCGAGGTCGGGGTCGCCGGTATCCACGAGCAGCGGCCGGCCGCCCAGGGCTTGAATCTTCCGGGGCGTGCTGACCACGAGCAGGTTCTCTTTCCCCACGCGGCGCAGCACGGCCGGACTGAGTTGCTGGTTGCCACGTCCGAGGATGTAGCCCTGCCCTCCGACGGGGGTGACCACGATTCGGGCCCGCCCCCCCTCCAGCAGGGAGAGCAGTCGGGCCTCGTTGGCGTCCAGGGCCACCAGGCGGCGGTTGCGCACCACGTCCACGCCGATGAGCGTCTTGGGCAGGTCCAGCCACTCGGCGATAGCCCGCGTCGTCGTGCCGGGGCCCAGGATATAGAGGACGCCCTCCTCCATGCCCTCGACGACGTCGGCGGCGATGGCGCGCATGGCTTCTCCTTCGCCGGGGCCGCTGGGAACCTTCAGGCTTTGCACCAGGCGCGGGTGGATGGGGATGCGCAGGTAGCCGTAGAGGCGGGCCGAGACCCTTCCCTGCCGTAGGGCCTCCTCGTCGATGTCCATCACCTCGGCCTCGCCCAGCCCGGCCCGGCCCTGCAGGAAGAGGAGCGCCAGTTCGCCGCTGTGGCGGGGGTTGGTGCCGAAGGCGGCCGAGTGGATCTTGACCCCGGCCGGGATGCCCAGGACGGGGAGGGTGTCGCCGACGGCATCGTGGATGTCGCGGGCCGTGCCGTCGCCGCCGGCAAAGAGGAGCAGGTGCACCCCCTCCCGGCGCATCTCCTGGGCGGCCCGGCGGGTATCGGCGGCGGTGGTCCGGCCCGGTTCGATCCTTCCGAGCACCGTCGGCCGAAACCCCCGGGCGCGGGCGACCTCCTCCCCCATTTCTCCAGGGCAGGTGAGGAGTTCCACCGCCTCCGGCGGAATCTGCGCCAGCGCCTCGGCGGCGCGCTGCCCGGCCAGCGGGACCGCGCCCAGTTTTCGGGCGAGTCGCTGTACCTCCTCGCCGTCGCTGCCTTTGAGGCCCACGCGGCCGCCCAGGCCGGCCACCGGGTTGATGATCAATCCCAGCCGCTTCTTTTCCACCTCACGCTCCGCCGCCGACCTTCCTCCGGTAGGCCCTCCAGGTCATGGCCCAGCGTTCCGGGTCGTCCAGGGGGGCGTGGTCGATGCGGTGGATGGTGCTATTGTGCGGCGCCGTCTTCACCACCTCCGGGTTTTCCCGGGCCTCTCGGGCCACGTGGGCCAGGATGGCGGTGTACTCCTCGAGTTCTTCTTTGGAGTAGGACTCGGTGGGTTCCAAGGTACAGGGCTCCGGCACGATCCAGGGGTGGTGGCTGGTCCAGTAGTGGACGCCGAAATCGGCGGCCCGCAATCCGATCTCCTCGGAGTGGACGCCGGTTTCCCGGTACAGGTCCTCCCAACTGTAGCGCACCTGTTCGATGCGCCGTTTCCCACGGGCATAGGGGGCCCGGACCCCCGGGATTTCCAGGACCTTTTTCATGAGGTAGTTGTTGTTCAGCACGGCGACCTCGGCCACCTCGCGCAGCCCGGCCGCCCCCAGGCTCATCACCCAGGCATAGGCCCGCACCAGGACCGGGACCACGCCGTACCAGGGGGCCACCTTGCCGATGCTCTGCGGCCGGTCGTAGTCCAGGTAGTAGCGCCGGCCGTCGAAGGCGACAAGGGGCACCGGGAGGAAAGGTTCCAGTTCGCGGGTGACGCCCAGGGCGCCGGCCCCCGGGCCGCCGCACCCGTGGGGGGAGGAGAAGGTCTTGTGCAGGTTGAAATGGCACAGGTCGAAGCCGGTGTCGCGGGCGCGGGTGATGCCCAGGATGCCGTTGGCGTTGGCCTGGTCGTAGGCACACAGCCCGCCCGCCTGGTGGACCAGGCGCACGAACTCGGCGATGCGGGGGTTGAAGATGCCGGTATCCTCCGGGTTGGTGATCATCAGGCCGGCCGTGCGCTCCGAGAGCGCCGCCCGGAGCGCCTCGATATCCGGGTAGCCGTCCTCGTCCGGGTAGAGGGTGATCACCTGGAATCCGGCCGTCTTGGCGCAGGCGGCGTCCGAGGGGTGGGAGAAGATGGTGGTGATCATTTCGTCGCGCCTTTCCGCTTCCCCTCGGGAAGTATGGTAGGCACGGATGATCGAGGCCATGGTGTAGATGGCGGCCGAACCGGCCCGGGGCTGCAGGGTGAAGCGGTCCATGCCGGAGATTTCCTTGAGGATTTCCTCCAGCCGGTACAGGATTTCCAGGATGCCCTGCACCGTGCTCTCGTCCTGGAGGGGATGGAGTTCGGTCACCTTCGGCGAGCGGGCGAATTGCTCGTTGATCTTGGGGCTGTACTTCATGGTGCAGGTGCCCTGGCCGACGTCGATGTTCAGGTCGGTGCCCAACGTCTCCTGGGAGAGGCGGAAGTAATGGCGCACGACCTGGGGTTGGGAGAGTTCCGGCAGGGCGGGGGGATGCGGCCGGCGCATCGTGGGAGGGAGGGTGCTCAGGACGTCGCCTACCTCGGCGCGAATCTCCTCCTCCACCGGGGGCACCAGGAGGGCCCGCTGCCCCGGCCGGCTCAGTTCGAAGATGATCGGCTCGTCCCAGCGGGCCTGGTGGAAACGGCGCAATTTCGGCCGGCCGTCTTCGTAGCGGTGGCGGGTGATGTCTTCGCTCATCGCAGCACCTCCCGAAGGGCTTCGACCAGGCGCAGGATGTCCTCCCGGGTGTGGATTTCGGTGATGCAGTAGAGGGCGCTCTGGCCCAGTTCGGGGAATTCTCGGCTCAGGTCTTTGCCGCCGAAGATGCCACGTTGGAGCAAGGCACGGTTGATCTCGGCCACCGTCTTGCCGGTGGCATCGAAGTTGACCGTGAATTCGTGGAAATGGGGGGACTGGAAGAGCGGAACGCGCACGCCGGGGAGACGGCCGAGTTGAACCATAGCGTAGCGGGCCCGGGCCATGATGCCTTCGCCGAGTTCCGCCATCCCCTGCGGTCCCATAAGTGCCAGGTAGACGCCGGCGGTGATGCCCCACAGGGCGGCAGCCGTGCCCACCCATTCCTTCCCCTCCTCGCGTCGGGCGAAGGAGGTACGCTCGTAGGCGACATCGCCGAAGCCGTATTCCCCCGGGACGCAGGTCGGGGCGATGCCGAAGAGGCGCGAGGGGTACTCCATGACGAAGCGCTCCTCATCCCGGGTGGCGATAAAGCCGCCGTGGCCTCCGCCGTACTGCATATGGATGCCCAGCGGCTGGATGTCGCCGCAGACGATGTCGGCACCGTAGCCGGCCGGCGGGGTGAGCACCCCCAGGGTGATGGGGTTCACCCCGACCACGCAGAGCGCGCCCTGTTCGTGGGCCAGGGCCGAGATCTCGTCTCCGTGACACTCGATACAGCCCAGGTAGGAAGGGTTTTCAAAGTGGACGGCGGCGGTTTTTGAGGAAAGGGCGCGGCGCAACGCCTCCCGGTCCAACTGGCCGGTCCGGGGGTCGTAGTCGATCAGCCGGACGGTGAGGTCGGGCCGGAGGTAATCCTGGATCTTGGAGCGTTTGTCCGGGCAGACGGCCCGGGGTAGGAGCACTTCTTCCCGCCCGGTGATGCGGGCGGCCATGGAGAGGGCCGTGGCGGCGGCCTGGTAGCCGTCGTAGGTGGGGACGTTGACGACGTCCATCTCCAGGAGTTCGCCCATCATGCTCGTGTACTCGAAGAGGGCCTGGAAGCGGCCGTGGTCGTCATAGGGTTCCCCGGCGTAGGCGGTGAGGAATTCGCCCCGGGCGTTCACCTCGTCGCAGACGGCCGGGACATAGTGCTGGTAGCAGCCGGCCCCCAGAAAGTTCAGGTACTCCCGGCAGGTGCGGTTTCGGTTCAGAAGGCCCTCGACGTGCCGTCGCAATTCGTATTCCGAGAGGAGCGGCGGGGGAAGTTCCAAGGGCCGTTGCAGGCGCAGTTCCGGCGGGATGTCGGCGTAAAACTCCTCCATGCTTTCCGCCCCCAGTTCGCGGAGCATCTGGGCCTTGACCTCGGGGACGGAGTTGGGGATGTAGGGGTAGACGACCGGCTTTTTCGACATCGAACACCTCCATTTTTCCAAGTCGGCCTTGCCAGGTTGCCCGGAATGGGGTTCAGGGCTATTATATCACCCCTCCCCCGATTTGCACGTCCAGGCGGGGTATAGTACAATACGGCCGGCCGCGCGGCCCCGGTTGGGCAGGCGGCACATCGGCTGGACGCAGGCTCGATTTTATGGAGGGCTTGGTGGAAGAAGGCGTGGCTCAGGAAGTGGCCGTCGGCGAGGCACCGCCGGAGCAGGCCGCCCTTGAGGAGGGAAAGGTTCCTCCCCAGGTCGAGGCCAAGCGCCGGGCCCCGGGCCGGCGTTACGTCTACAAGCGCTGGTGCAAAGGCTGCGGCATCTGCGTGGCCTTTTGTCCGGAGCATGTCTTTGCCCTCGGCGAGGACGGGCGGGCCGAGGTGGTCCACCCGGAGGCCTGTACCAACTGCCAGATCTGCGAGCGGCTCTGCCCGGACTTTGCCATCACCCTGACCCCCTGGGAGGACAAATACGAGCGGTTCTTCCAGCCGACCTCCCTGGGACAGGATAAATCCGAGGGCGGTGTGGGCGGGGAGGGGCCGGCATGAGCCCCAATACCCGTATCCGCTTTCTTTCCGGGAACGAGGCCTGTGCCGAGGGGGCGCTGGCGGCCGGTTGCCGCTTCTATGCCGGCTACCCGATCACTCCCTCCACCGAGATCGCCGAAATCCTCTCCCTTCGGCTTCCCCAACTCGGCGGCAAGTTCATCCAGATGGAGGACGAGATCGCCAGCATCGCCGCCGTCATCGGCGCCTCCATCGGCGGGCTCAAGGCCATGACCGCCACCAGCGGCCCCGGCTTCTCCCTGATGCAGGAGAACATCGGCTTTGCGGCCATGGCCGAGATCCCCTGCGTCATCGTGGATGTGCAGCGGACGGGACCTTCGACCGGGCTGCCGACCCAGCCGGCCCAGGGCGACGTCATGCAGGCCCGCTGGGGCACCCACGGCGACCACCCCATCATCGCCCTGGCCCCTTCCACGGTGCGGGAATGCTTCGACCTGACGGTGCGGGCCTTCAACCTCTCGGAGCGCTACCGCACCCCGGTCATCGTGCTCATGGATGCCGACGTCGCCCACCTGCGGGAGAAGGTGGAACTCCCGGCCCCGGGCACCTTTGAGGTGGTCGAACGGCTGCGGCCGGGCGTCCCGCCCGACTGGTACGCCCCCTACAGCGAAGCGGAGGGGCCGGTCCCCCCGCTGGCCACCTTCGGGACCGGCTATCGTTTCCACATCACCGGCCTCTTCCACGATATCCACGGTTTCCCCACCACGCGGCTGGACGAGATCAACCCGGCCATCGAGCGCGTCTTTGGCAAGATCGAGCGCCACCTGGCCGATATTCTCCAGTGGGAAGAGTTGGCCATGGAGGGGGCTGAGGTGGCCGTGGTGGCCTATGGCAGCGTGGCCCGGGCGGCGCTGCGGGCGGTGAAGGAGGCGCGCCGGCAGGGCCTTCCGGCCGGCCTGGTCAAGTTGCTGACGATCTGGCCCTTCCCGGAGGATTACCTGTCCCGTCTGTCCGAGCGGTGCCGCCTGCTGGTGGTCCCGGAGATGAACCTGGGGCAGTTGGTGCGGGAGGTGGAACGGGCGGTCTGCGGCCGGGCCCGGGTGCGCCGGGTCAACCGGGCCGATGGGGCGATCATCACGCCGGCCCAGATTCTTTCGGCCCTGCGGGAGGAATGAGATGGAGCGCAAGGTCCTGGCCGACGTCGAACGACATTACCTGCGCACGATCAAAAAGTTCCCCACGGTCTGGTGCGCCGGCTGCGGCCTGGGCATCATCATGGGCGGCATCATCCGGGCCGTTGACAGCCTGGCTTTGGACAACGATGAGGTGGCGATGGTCTCCGGCATCGGCTGCACCGGCCGGATGCCGGTCTACCTGGATTTCAACACCCTCCACACCACCCACGGCCGCGCCCTGGCCTTTGCCACGGGGCTGAAGATGGCCCGGCCCGACCTGAAGGTCATCGTGGTGATGGGGGATGGCGATGCCCTGGCCATCGGCGGGAACCACTTTATCCACGCCTGCCGGCGCAACATCGATATGACGGCCATCATCGTCAACAACATGACCTACGGCATGACCGGCGGCCAGTATTCCCCCACCACGCCCCAATGGGATTTCGCCACCACCGCGCCCTATGGAAACCTGGAGCAGCCCTTTGACATCGCCGAACTGGCCCGTCATGCCGGGGCCTCCTTCGTGGCCCGTACCTCGGCTTACCATACGACCGAACTGCCGAAACTCGTGGCCCAGGGCATTCTCAAGCGCGGCTTTGCCGTGATCGAGGTCATCAGCCACTGTCATACCAACTACGGCAAACTCAACCGCAAGGGGGGTGCGGTGGAGATGCTCCAGTGGCAGCGCGATCACATGATCCCCCTTTCGCGCTACGAGAAACTTTCTCCCGAGGAGCGGGTCGGGAAGATTCCTCGGGGGGTGCTCTTTGAGAAAGAGGCCCCCGAGTACGTGGCCGAGTACGAAAAGATCATCGAGCGGGCGATGGCCGAGGCCGGCCGGGAGGGATTCTGATGGCCGGAGAGATACCTTCCGGACGCTACGAGATTCGTCTTTCCGGGCTGGGCGGCCAGGGGCTGATTTTGGCCGGCCGGCTGCTGGCCGAGGCGGCCGCCCTCTACGACGGCAAGTACGCTACCCAGACCCAGGTCTATGGCCCCGAATCGCGCGGCGGGGACAGCCGCTCCGACGTGGTGATCAGCGACGAGCCCATTGACTTCCCCCACGTCATCCAGGCCGACCTCCTGCTGGCGATGAGCCAGATGGCCTGCGACCGCAACTTCTACAGCCTCAAACGCGACGGCCTGCTCATCGTGGACGCGGACCTGGTGCAGCATGTGCCTACCAATCGGGCCTACCTGGTGCCCATCACCCGGATGGCCCGGCAGGAACTGGGCCGGGAAGTCGTGGCCAACGTGGTGGCCCTGGGAATCGTGGTGGCCCTTTCCAACGTCGTCTCTCGGAAAGCGGTCGCTGCGGCCGTGGCGGCCGGCGTCCCTCGCGGGACGGAGGCGCTCAACCGCAAGGCGCTGGAACTGGGGTTTCGCCTGGGGGATGAACTGAAGGCGGCCCGGTAGAATGGGGAGGCATCCATGCAGGTTCAGGGCATTGACCATATCGGCGTCGTCGTGCGCGACCTGGAGGCGGCCGTCGCCACCTATGAGCGGGCGCTGGGGGTGCGCTGCCGGCGGGAAAGTCTGCCCGAACGCCACATCGAGGTGGCCTTTTTCCCGGTGGGCGAGAACCGCATCGAACTCATCTGTCCCACCTCGCCCGAATCGGCGGTCAGTTCCTTCCTGGAAAAGCGGGGAGAGGGGCTGCACCATGTGGCCTATCGGGTGGCCGATTGCCGGGCGGCGCTGGAGGAGGCCCGGGCGGCCGGCCTGCGCCTGATTGACGAGTCCCCCCGTCCCGGCGCCCACGGCACGCTGGTGGCCTTTGTCCACCCGGCCGGGCTGCACGGTGTCCTGACCGAGTTCGTCCAGGTTGTGGCGGAATGACATGTCCCCGACGCTTCCCATCGATCCCGGCGAACTGGATGTGGCCTTTTTCTGGAACCGGGCCTTTGCCGCCGCCGATGCCAACTGGCGCAAGTTGCCCTCCGGCGAACGGGCCCGGACCATTGTGGACCTGCTCCTGAAGCACCGGGCGCGGGTGGTGCTGGACCTGGGCTGTGCCATCGGCCGGCTGAGCATGCTTATCGCCGCTCAGGGCATCGAGGTGTACGGCCTGGATGCTTCGGAAAAGGCCATCGCCTTCGCCCGCGCCTGGGCCCAGGATGAGCAGATGCCCAACGTCCACTTTGACGTCGGCCTGGCCAGCAACCTGCTCTACCCGGACAATACCTTCGACGCCGTGGTGGCCAACGCCGTGCTGGACCATATGCCCATTGCCGAAGCCCGGAAGGCGGTGCGGGAAGTTTGGGCCGTGCTGCGCCCCGGCGGCCTCCTCTTTGCCTCCTTCGACGGGCTGGAGGGCAAGGAGGAAACGCCGTATCACATTCTGGAGGATGGGACCCGTCTTTACGTGCACGGCATGTACCGGGGGCTGATCTGGCGTTATTATCCCGATGAGGAAATCCGGGCCCTCTTGTCCATCTTTCGTCTGGAGGACCTGCACACCGAGCCCGACGGCAGCCGGGTGGCCGTGGCCTATAAGGAGGCCTGAGGTGGAAAGTTTGTTCCGGGAACTGAAGGAGCGCCTGCGGGTGGTCTATGACCTGAACAAGGCGGCCAACGTGCTGCGCTGGGATCAGACGACCTACATGCCGCCGGGAGGGGCGGCCTCGCGGGGACGGCAGATCGCCACGTTATCGCGCCTGGCGCATGAAACGTTCACCGACCCGGCCGTGGGGCAACTTCTGGAGGAACTGCGGCCCTATGAGGAGAGCCTGCCCTCCGATTCGGACGAGGCCGCGCTCCTCCGCGTGGCCCGGCGCGACTATGAGCGGGCGGTTCGCGTGCCCTCGGCCTTTGTGGAAGAGATGGAGACGCACCTGGCCGCTTCCTATCAGGTCTGGGCCCAGGCCCGGCTGGCCAGCGACTTCCGTGCGGTTGCACCTTACCTGGAGCGGACGCTGGAACTCAGCCGCGAGTATGCCTCCTTCTTCCCCGAGAGCCGGCATGTCGCCGATCCCCAGATCGATCTGCACGACCCCGGCATGACGGCGGACCTCCTGCGCGGCCTCTTTGCCCGCCTGCGGGAGCAACTGGTGCCGCTGGTGGAGGAGGTCATCTCCCGGCCGGCGGCGGATGACTCCTGCCTGCACCGCTACTTCCCGCTGGATCGCCAGTGGGAGTTTGCCCGCCGGGTCATTGCCCGCTGCGGCTACGATTTCTCCCGCGGCCGCATGGACACGACGCTCCATCCCTACGAGATCAGTTTTGCGCCGGGGGACGTGCGCATCGCCCTGCGGGCGAAGGAGGACGACCTGGGCGAACTCCTGTTCGGGGCGATTCACGAGGCCGGCCATGCCATGTACGAGCAGGGCATTGCTCCAGAACTGGAGGGCACGCCCCTCGCCCGGGGGGCCTCCTCCGGCCTGCACGAGAGCCAGTCGCGCCTGTGGGAGAATGTGGTGGGGCGCAGCCTGGGCTTCTGGAAGTTCTTCTACCCGCAGTTGCAGGCCGCCTTTCCGGGGCAACTGGGGGACGTCCCGCTGGAGACGTTCTACCGGGCCATCAACCGGGTGGAGCCCTCGCTCATCCGTACCTCGGCCGACGAGGTGACCTACAACCTGCACGTGATCATCCGCTTCGACCTGGAACTGGCACTCCTGGAGGGGAAACTGGCCGTGTCCGACCTGCCGGAGGCCTGGAACGAGCGCTACCGGGAGGACCTGGGGGTGGTGCCCCCGGACGACCGCGACGGCGTGCTCCAGGATTCGCACTGGTACGACAGCCTCCTGGGGGGCAACTTTCACGGCTACACCCTGGGGAACGTGATGGCCGCCCAGTTTTTCGATGCGGCCCGGCAGGCCCATCCGGAGATACCCGAGGAGATCGAGCGGGGCGAGTTCGGCACCTTGCACCGCTGGCTGGTGGAGAACGTCTACCGGCACGGCCGCAAGTTTATGCCGCTGGAACTGCTGGAACGGGCCACCGGCCGGCCGCTGAGTCTGGAGCCGTATATCGGCTATCTGCGGGAGAAATACGGGGATTAGCCCCGTATTGAATCCTTGCCCGTATGCTCCCTGTCGTAGGCCATAGGCTTACCCCAGAGCCCGGTCATCATCCCGGTAGTAGGCCGCCAGATCCGGCGCATCATCGATATAGCGGCGGACGGTGGACTCGATAAAGTCGGAGACCCGTTCGGCGCCTCGCTCGTAGACAGGTGTCCGCAAACGGCCCGGTGGCGAAGGAGGAGATGGGCCCGGTTCAGGTTGACCAGGTCCACCCGGTCTGTCCCCGGGAGCAGAGGTCGGCGGACAGAGCCAGTTCTTCTTCCCGTCCGGGTCGCGCTCGAAGAGGACGGCCAGGTCGATATCGCTATGCGGAGTAGCGTAGCCGTCTACCTGGGAGCCGAAGAGGAAGACGGCCAGAACGTTGAGATAACGGCCCAACCGTTCCCGGAGTGTCTCCAATCGGGCCGGAAGGTTTCTCTCCCGCGTCTCGGCCATTTCGCCCGCCTCCTGCCGGTCAGGGCAGTTTTCGGCCTATCCCCGGCCAGGTTATGATAGTGCATCCCAGCCTCCTTTGTCAGCGGCCGGAGGCCGTTCACCCGTCGGAGATGCTGTGGGTTGCCGGGAATAAAACGCCGCCTCTGCCGGAAAAAGCCGGCAGAGGCCCATCCCTGGACGAGACCGGGGAGACTCGAACTCCCGACCTCAACGTCCGCAGCGTTGCGCTCTATCCACTGAGCTACGGTCTCATGGACATTATACCACCCTTCCGCCCAAAACGCAAGTTGCCGGCGGGTGCGCCTTGAGGTATAATGGGGCCGCCAGATTGGAACGCGAACGAGAGGAGGCCGCCGATGTCTGAAGAAGAAGTCCCCCTCTGTCCGGAATGTGGGCAGGAACTCTGGTACGATGAAGAAGACGGGGTCTGGGTCTGCGATAACTGTGGCATCGAACTGTACGAAGAGGAAGAATGGGAAGAGGAGGAGGAAGAAGAGGAGGAAGAATAGCCTGCCCATCCCCAGCCGGGACCGCCGCCGGGAAGCCGGGCCCGAATGTCGGCCCCTCGTCGAGGGGATGGATGTTGCCTACTCCGCAACGGCCGGAGGACGTTCGGAGAAAGCCCCAGGAGGCCCAGGATGGAGCGTCTGGTCGAGTGCGTGCCCAACTTCAGCGAGGGACGGCGACGGGACGTGGTAGAGCGCATCTGTGACCGCATCCGCTCGGTGCCGGGCGTGCGCCTGCTCGATATGGAACTGGACGCCGGCCATAACCGGGCGGTGGTGACCTTTGTGGGGCCGCCGGAGGCGGTGGAGGAGGCGGCTTTCCGGGCGGCCCAGGAGGCGGCCGGCCTGATCGATATGCGGGAGCATCGGGGAGCCCATCCGCGCATCGGGGCCACCGATGTCATCCCCTTTGTGCCGGTGCGCGGGGTCACGATGGAGGAGTGTGTGGAAATGGCCCGTCGGGTCGGGGAGCGCATCGGGCGGGAACTGGGCATCCCGGTCTACCTGTACGAGGAGGCGGCCACCCGACCCGAGCGGCGCAACCTGGCCGACATCCGCAGGGGAGAGTACGAGGGCCTGAGCCAGGAGATCGCCACCCACCCGGAACGCGCTCCGGATTTCGGGCCGGCCGTGATGGGGCCGGCCGGAGCCACCGCCGTTGGGGCGCGCCCCTTCCTCGTCGCCTACAACGTCTACCTGGGCACCTCCGATCTGGACATCGCCCGCCGAATCGCCCGGGCGGTGCGCCACTCCAGCGGCGGGTTACGGTATGTGAAAGCGATGGGGGTGGATGTGGGGAAGCCGGGACGGGTGCAGGTCTCCATGAACCTGACCGACTACCGCCAGACTCCCATCCACCGCGTCATGGCCCTGATTCGCGCCGAGGCCGCCCACTACGGCGTCCCGGTGCGGGAAAGCGAGATCGTCGGGCTGGTGCCGGCCGAGGCCCTCCTGGAGGTCGCCCGGTACGAACTGCAACTCCACCATTTCTCGCCCCAGCAGGTGCTGGAGAACCGCCTCCTGGAGGAAACCGAAGAGCCCGGCCTGGGAAAGGACCTCCCCCGCGCTTTCCTGGCCCGCCTGGCCGCCGCCACGCCGACCCCCGGCGGCGGGAGCGCCTCGGCCCTGGCCGGAGCCATGGCCGCCGCCCTCACCCGCATGGTCGCCAACCTGACCCTGGCCCGCCGGGAGTATGCCGCCGTCCATGCCGAAGTTCGGGAGGTCGAGGCCGCCGTCGCCCGCCTCCAGGAAGAACTCCTCGAACTGGTCGTGCGCGATGCCGAGGCTTTCGAGGGCATCCTGGCGGCCCGGAGGCTGCCCCAGAGCACGGAGGAGGAAAAGGCCCTCCGCCGTCAGGCCGTCCAGGAGGCCGTCCGGGAGGCCGCCCGCGTCCCCCTGGCGACGGCCGAGCGGACCGTCAAGGTGCTGGAGTTCCTACTCCATACGGCTGCCGTCGGCCACGAAAACGCCCTCACCGACGCCCTGGTCGCCGCCTCCCTGGCCCAGGCGGCCGTGCAGGGTGCTGCGGCCAACGTGCGGGTCAACGCCGCTTCCCTGGAGGATGCGGTCCTGGCCGGCCGGTTCCAGGCCCAGATCGAGGCCTTCACCGCCCAGGCCGAGCAGCGCGTTGCCGAGATTCGGCAAATTGTCGAGGCACGCCAGGGCCGCCCATAATCTCAACCGCCTTCCGTCCCCCTTGCCCGTCGAGGACTTGCCGCCCACCTTACGACTTGACCAGCCACTCTGCCAAACGCCTCTTGATACGCTCGATCCGCTCAGGTGCAATTTCACCTATCGCACCAAGCAGGACTGGCCCTTCAACGACTGCCAAGCGTCCAACTCGAATGACGTTGCTCACCTTCAGACCGCTGCTGATGAAATCCGGATCATCTTCGCAGACAATTTCGTCAAACCCCGGCACAGCGCGGTGGGTCTGCGAAGAAACCATCAGCCAGTCATCATATTCGCCAGGGAGTTTGCCCAACAAAAGTGCAGGGCGTAGTTTACCCGTTTCCAAGTCGGTCTGAGGGAACCGAAACAAGACAATTTGCCCTGGCTGCTTCATTTGAATTCCACCCTCAAGTCAGCAATCGTGTACACTGGCATCGCCTCGTTTTCCATTCCGCGCATCGCATGGGCCAGGGACAGATTTGACCACTCCGTCCTTGCTTCGCGTTCCGCCTTGACAAGAAGATATTCGATAAAATCCAGCACCTCGGTTTGCAGAGGGGGAGGAAGTCTTTGAAGGTATCTTTGAATTCTCTCAACAACGACCATTGCCATACCTCCTGCAGACTACATGGTACACCACGCTGATAGAGAAGGCGACGCTGGCGATCCCTGCAACTGTTGCATGCTGGTTTGTAGTATAACTCCAGCCTATTGCCTTGTCAAAGATACACATTCGTTCATTCCAGAGTAGATCGGATTGCCAATCCGACCTACTCATTGTTTGACAAACCCGGCCCGGCCGGGTAAAATGTTATTGAGAAACCTTTTCAATAAGGAGCGACGATGTTCGACTGGGAAACCCGTCTTTCTGCATCCGGATACCGGCTGACCGCGGCCCGCCGGGCCATCCTCCAGGTGCTGGGCGAAAGCACCGTACCGCTTTCGCCGCTGGAGATCTGCCGGCAGGGGCAGGCCCGGTACGCTCCGCTGGGGCTGGCTACAGTTTACCGCACGCTGAGCCTGCTGGAGAAAGAGGCCCTGGTGCGCCGGGTATACCAGGAAAACGGCACCTATGGCTACCTGCCGGCCTCGCCGGGGCATCGCCACGCCATCCTCTGCCGCTGCTGCGGCCGGGCGGCCGAGTTTCCCGGCGCCGAGGACTGGGAGGGCCTGGTCGCGCTGGTCCAGCGGGCCACCGGCTACCGGGTGGAGGACCACCTGCTCCAACTCGTGGGTCTCTGCCCGGATTGCCAGCAAGAGGGAGCAAGATGAGGTTGTCTGTCCGAGCCACCCTGCTTTTGCTCCTCGGCCTGCTCCTCGCCTGCCACGGCCCGGCCGAAGAAGCAACGCCGCCTCCTCTGCGGGTGGTGGCCGTGGAGACTTTCCTGGCCGACATCGCCCAGAACGTGGCCGGCGAACGGCTGCGGGTAGAGTCCCTCCTGCCGCCCGGCGTGGAACCGCACGACTACGAGCCTACCCCCCGCGACATCGCCCGGGTGGCCGAATGCGACCTCCTGATCGTCAACGGGGCCGGGTTAGAAGGCTTCCTGGAGCGGCTGCTGGAGAGCGCCGGCGGCTATGCCCGCATCGTCGTTGCCTCGGCCGGCCTCGCCGTCGAAGGGGCCGGCGGGGTGGACCCGCACTTCTGGCTGGACCCGAACCGGGTCATCCGCTACGTGGAGAACATCCGCGACGGGCTTGCCCAGGCCGACCCGGAGGGCCGCGAACGCTACGCCCACAACGCCGAGGCCTATATCGCCCAGTTGCAGGCGCTGGACCGCTGGATCGCCGGCCGAGTGCAGGAGGTTCCGGCCGGCCGGCGCCTCCTGGTCACCGAGCACCGGGTGCTGGGCTACTTTGCCGACCGCTACGGGTTGCGCGTTGTGGGCACCATCGTGCCGGGCACGAGCCCGGAGGCCGCGCCTTCGGCGCAGCAACTGGCGCAACTGGTGGAGGACATCCGGGCCAGCGGGGCCCCGGCGATCTTCCTGGAGGCGGGCGAGAATCCCCAATTGGCCCGGCAGATCGCCGCCGAGGCCGGCATCCGGGTGGTGAGCGGGCTGTACACCCATTCCCTCAGCGGGCCGGATGGGCCGGCGCCGACCTATATCGAGATGATGCGCCACAACACCCGGCTGATCGTGGAGGCGCTGAAATGACGGAACCGGAATGGCTGGAGATGGAGGACGTGACCGTGGCCTATAACGGCCGGGTGGCGCTCTGCGATGTCACCCTGCGGGTGCCGCACGGGGCCCAGGTGGCGGTGGTCGGGCCGAACGGGGCCGGCAAATCCACCCTCTTCAAGGCCCTGGTGGGGCTGCTTCCTTTGCAGGGCGGGCGGGTGTTCATCCATGGCCGGCCGCTGGGCGCCCATCGGGATTGCGTGGCCTATGTGCCCCAGCGGGAGGAAGTGGACTGGCATTTCCCGGTCACGGTGACGGACGTCGTCCTCATGGGCCGCTACGGCCGAATCGGCTGGCTAAGGCGGCCCCGCCGGGAGGACCGCGCCGCCGTCTCCCAGGCGCTTCGCCTCCTGGGGCTGGAGGAAATGGCCGGCCGGCCCATCGGCGAACTTTCGGGTGGGCAGCAGCAGCGCGTCTTCCTGGCCCGCGCCCTGGCCCAGGAGCCGCACGTCCTCCTGATGGACGAGCCTTTCACCGGCGTGGACGTCGTGACCCAAGAGATCGTGCTGGGGCTTCTCGGCCGGCTGAAGGAACAGGGCGTCACCGTCATGGTTTCCACCCACGACCTGAACCTGGCCGCCTCGCGCTTCGAGTACGTGCTTCTCCTGAACCGCCGGATGATCGGCTACGGACCGCCGGCCCAGGTGTTCACGCCGCAGGCCATTCGGGAAGCCTTTGGCGAACAGGTGCTCTTCCTGAACGGGGCCGTGATTGTCGATCGGTGTTGTCCACCGGGAGGGGGAAAGTGGCCGTGATCGAGTGGCTGGTGCGGCCGTTATCGTACGGCTTTATGCAGCGCGGCCTGGCCGCCGCCCTGATGGTCGGCGTCCTTTGCGCCGTCGTCGGCTGCTATGTAGTCCTGCGCTCGATGGCCTTTCTGGGGGATGCCCTGGCCCATGCCGTCCTGCCCGGCGTGGCCCTGGCCTACCTCGTGCGGGGGAACCTCTTCATAGGCGCGCTGGTGGCGGCCCTCGCCGTGGCCCTGGGCATCGGCTTTTTCTCCCGCCGGGGGACGCTTCGGGAGGATACGGCGATCGGCATCCTCTTCTCCGCCGCCCTTTCGCTGGGGGTGGTGCTCATCAGCCTGGGGCAGACCTACGCCGTGGACCTCACCCACATCCTCTTCGGCAACGTGCTCGGCGTCGGCGCGGGCGACCTGTGGTTGACCGGAGGACTGGGGCTAATGGTGCTGGCGACGGTCGGCCTGCTGTATAAAGAGTTCCTGGTGATATCCTTCGATCCGGTGCTGGCCACCACGCTGCGCCTTCCGGCCGAACGGCTGCGCAACCTGCTTCTGGTGCTCCTGGCGTTGACCATCGTGGTCTCGCTCCAGACGGTTGGGGTGGGGCTGGCGGCGGCCATGCTGGTCACCCCTGGAGCGACGGCCTACCTCCTGACCCGGAGGCTTTTCCCGATGATGGTGGTGGCGGCCGGTCTGGGGGCCTTTTCGGCCGTGGCCGGCCTCTACCTGAGTTTTTACCTCAACGTGGCCTCGGGCGCGGCCATCGTGCTCGTGGCGACGGCCCTCTTCCTGCTGGCCTTTTTCCTCGCCCCTCGACGCGGCCTCCTGTGGAACGTCCTGTCCGCACGCCTGCGGCGGCGAGAACCGGAAAGCCCCTGCTCGTCCTCCTGAACTTCCGACGGGGGGACGTGCGTAGCGGCACCCCGCAAGGGTGGGGTTGCCCTGCCCCTACCCAATGGCGATCGTGAATGCATTTGCGAATCTCTCGGGATTGTAATATAATAGTACCAAAATTGCCCTTTGTTGAAAAGGAGCCGCCGTATGCCGGATGTGGAACGACAGCCGGGAGAATCGCTGGAAAGTCTGCTGAAACGTTTCCGACGGGAACTGACCCAGAGCGGGCATCTGCAGGACTATCGCCGTCGGCAGCGCTATATGTCCAAAGGGGAACTTCGGCGGGAGCGAATCCGAAGGGCGCTGCGCCGGATGAGGCGTCGCTTGGCCCAGCAGCGAAAACGAGAAATGATGTATGGAGAAATGGACTGAAATGGAAGAGAAGAAAGACGATGTCGCCGTTTTCATCGACTTTGAGAACATCTACGTCTCCACCCGGGACAAGTACCAGACCAACCCCAACTTTGAGTACGTGATGGACCACTGCAGCCGCTACGGCCGTGTCGTCCTGGCCCGAGCCTATGCCGATTGGTACAAATTTTCCCGCATCACCAACGCCCTCTATGCCAACGGCATCGAGCCGCGCTACGTGCCCACCTACTACTACACCGAGGACCGCCAGGGCAACGGCGAGGCCATCAAAAACAGTTCCGACATCCACCTGGTCATCGATGCCATGCGCACCCTCTTCAGTTACCCGAACATCCAGACCTACATCCTGGTCACCGGGGACCGCGATTTTATCCCCCTGGTCAATACCATCCGTCAGCATGGCAAGCGGGTCGTGGTCATCGGCGTGGCCGAGGCCACCTCTTCCCACCTGGCCCAGAGTGCCGATGAATTCGTCTTTTACCACCAACTGGCCGAAGACATCGTCCCGCCCGAAACCCGGACCAAGGATATCTACGACGTCCTGGTGGACGCTTTGAAACTGGCCCGGGAGCGTCGGAACGCCTGCACGCTGGCCACGCTCAAACTGCTGATGAAGGAGATCCTGGGCGATTTCGACGAAAAGCAGTACACCGATGCCCAGGGGCGGCGTTTCTCGCGTTTCCTGGATTTTGTCCGGGAGGCAGAACGGCGGGGCAAGGTGCAGATTCTGACCACCGGATCGGTGACGGAGGTCTTTCTTCCCGGGGAGAACCCCTACGAACTGAGCGCCTTTGCCCTGCCGCCGCTGGAGGGGGCTCAGAAGCCGGCGCGGGAGGAGCGTCACCGGCTGCGTCTGCGGCCGCGACCGCCGGCCGAATCATAACGGCCGATCGGGCCGGCACCTCCTGAACGGGAACGTTCGGTCGGATGCTCTTTGGGGTTGCTCCCTTTCATCGGCCTTCTGCCGGCCTGCCTGGGTGAAAGATGCTCCCAGGGGCAGATACACCCGGTAGGGCAGTGTCGGTCCGGAGGTATGGGCATACTTCAGGCCGCCGTTGGCCGCATCGTAATAACTGATGTGCGGCCGGCCCGAAGCATCCAAGACCAGCGAGGCGTTCCACCCCTGCGTATCCACCGTTTCCGTAATCCAGGTTGAGCCGTTGAAACGAGCGAGCATCAGGCTTTCGCCGGCAGAACTGGAGTAACTGATGTACGGTCGGCCGTGGGAATCCAGGGCCAGTGAGGTATCCCCATCTCCAATGCTATCCACCGTCTCTGTGATCCAGACCGAACCATCCAAGTGGGCATACCTGAGTTCGCCGTTGACGGCATAACTCAGGTGAGGTCGGCCGGAGATGTCCAGGGCCAGCGAAATTCCGTTTCCCTCGGCCGGGTCGACCACTTCGTGCTGCCATGAGGTGCCGTCATAGTAGGCATACTTGACACCTTGGGATCGGCCAAGGTAACCGATGTGCGGTCGGTCGGCCTGATCCAGGACTAGGGAGGAATAGTCCCCTACGTATATTCCGTCCACTACCTCGATCTGCCATGAAGACCCGTCGAAGTAAGCGTATCTCAGGTCACCGCAACCAAAGATCGCCAGCGGGCAGTAACTGATATGCGGCCGGCCGGCACGGTCCAGCGCCAGCGAGGGATAGAGCCCCACTGTCCCGGCCGATTCCACCGTCTCGATGTGCCAGGCGGTTCCATCAAAGTGGGCATATTTCAGATCGCCGTCCCCGTAATAAGCAATGTGGGGATGGCCTGCGTCGTCCAGGGCCAGAGAGGATTCTCCTCCGTAGGGATCCACCACCTGGATTTGCCAGCGCGAGCCATCGCGGTAAGCATACCGCAGGCCGTTTCTCCCGGAATAACTGATGTGTGGACGGTCCGATGCATCCAGGGCCAGGGAGGAGAGGGGTCCGGCCTCTCCACCTTGGTCCACGACGGTGACCTGCCAGGCCGAACCGTCGAAAGAGGCGTATCTCAAAGTGTCATTCCACCAGTCATAAGCAATGTGGGGCCGGCCCGCAGGATCCAGGGCGAGGGAAGTGAACGTGGTGGTCGTCCCTCCGGGAGAATCCACCGCTTCCGTATGCCAGGTCGAGCCGTCGAAAGAAGCGTACTTCAGGCAGTCATCGTCGGCGTCGTAGTAACTGATGTGCGGGTGATCGGAAGCATCTCGTGCGATAGAGGTCCATCCGCCGCCATACCCGACCGTGTCTACCACCTGGACCTGCCAGACTGCACCATCATAGGAAGCGTGTTTCAGGGTATCGTTGTTCACATAGGCGATGTAGGGGTGATGAGAGGAATCCAGACGGAGGGAGATATGGCTTCCTCCCCAGTCCACAGCGACTGTCTGCCAGGAGAGCCCATCGAACCAGGCGTACACCACGGTGCCAAGGTATCCACAGTAAGCGATATGCGGCTGATCCTCGGAATCCAGGGCCAGGGAAGAGTCTCCGCATCCCTTGGTGTCCACGATTTGTACATGCCATGACGAACCATCGTAGACGGCGTACCTCAGGCCGCTGTCCGTCCGCCCGTAATAACTGATGTGGGGCCGGCCGGAGGCATCGAGCGCTATCGAGGTGTATTCCCCTCCCTCCGGGTCCACGGTCTCGATGTGCCAGGTCGAGCCGTCATAGAAGGCGTACTTCAGGTCATCGTTGGCCTCGTCGTAGTAACTGATGTGCGGCCGGCCGGCTGAATCGAGGGCCAGCGCCGCATGGGGACCTACGCGTGGGGCCGGGTCGACCGTCTCCAAATGCCAGGATGTTCCATCGTGCCAGGCGTAGTACAGATGGTTGCCCCCATAGGCAAGATGAGGATGGCCAGCGGTGTCCAGCGCCAGGCTTCGGTCGGTCATATACCCGAAGAGTCGAGAGGGGTCTACCCACTCGATGGCCCAGGTATGGCCAAGGGCCTGAGAGCGGCTTTCAGAACGGGCCGTTTCCGATACGGGAAGTTGGCTGCCTCTACTTTCCGATGGGCGTGTTCCCTGAGCCCATGCCGCTTCGTCACAGAAAGAATAACCCAGCAGGAGAAAAAACGCCAGAACCAGAGCGGACCACTTCATCGGTTCCTCCTTCTCGGCCTGAGCCGAATGCTACACGTATCTGTAACCATATTGTCCAGGATAGGCTGACCGTGATCGGCTCTTGCCCTACGTTTTTTGTACGGTCAGTCGCTTTTTAGGGGAGTTGACGGCAGGACGCGTCCGGTATATGATGGTTCATGCTTCGATAGGAGGGCAAAATGGACCCATTGCTTTGGTTCCGCTGGATAGGCTGGGCCCTGTTGCTGGCGCTGGGGGTCTGGCTGTTCTTTTTCCTGTTCCCGGCCCGGCTGATCCGCAAGATCAAGCCCTTTCCCATGCCCGCCGGGCTCGCCCGTCTTTTGGATAATCCCCTGCGCCGACTGATCGCGCCCCCGGAAAAGGCCCTCGAGCGGATGGGGCTGGAGCCGGGGATGCGCACGCTGGAGGTCGGCCCCGGCCCGGGCTTCTGGACCCTGGCGGCGGCCGGCCGGGTGGGACCCCAGGGCCGGGTATGCGCCGTCGAAATCTCCCCTCGCCTGGCCGGTCTCGTCGCCCGCAAGGCCCGCCGCCGGGGGCTCTCCTGGGTGCACGTGGTGGTGGCCGATGCCCGGGCCCTGCCGCTGGCCGAAGGGGCTTTTGATCACGCCTTCTTCGTCGCCGTCTTGGGCGAGGTGCCCGACCCGGTGCGGGCCCTGCAGGAGGTGCGGCGGGTGCTTCGGCCCGGAGGACGGGTCGCCATCACCGAATACCTCCTCGACCCCGACTATTCCCTTCCTGCGACGATGCTCCGCCGGGCCGAACAGGCCGGCCTGCGTCTCCGCCGGCGCCGAAACTCCCTCCTGGGTTACACCCTGGACCTGGAGCGGGATTGATGCAGGTCCTGCGCCACCCGGCCATCCTGGTGCTGGCCTTTTTCCAGGTCTGCGCCGGCCTGCTGGAAGTGGGCACTGCCCTCTTCGGGGCCTTTATGCTCTCCCTGAAGGCCGGGCCGGAGGCGATGGGCCTGGTGCTGGGCCTGGGCTGGGGAGCGGCAGCGCTCGGCGCGCTCTTCGGCGGACAAACGGCCGACCGGCTGGGGGCGCGGACGACGCTTCTGGGCGGTGTGGTGCTCACGGCGTTCGGGCTGGCGATCGAGGGCCTTTCTCCTACCTGGCCGGTCGCCGCGGCGGGCTTTGTCCTGATTCAGGGGACGCAGATGGCCTCCCACCCGGCAGTCCTGCGGCTGGTGGAGGAGGCGGCCGCGGGGCGGACGGGGAACGCCGTCGGCTTTCTCGACACGGTCTATACGTTGGTGGCCGTCGGCGGGGCGCTCCTGGCCGGCTGGCTGGCCGAGGCTGTCGGCTGGCCGGCCGTCTTTTTCCTCAAGGCCGGCCTGTACCTCCTGGCGCTCCTCCCCATGCTGTTCTTTCTTCCCCGGGGCCGGCCGGCACCTTCCTCGGAGGCTCCTTCCGAAAGAAGGCGGGGGTGGCCGGCCCTCCTTCGGAACGCCTCGCTGCGCTATATCTGCGCCTCGGTAGTGGTGGTTACGGTGCTGGGGTACGCCCCTTCCTTCCTGGCCTATGACCCCCGCCTGGGGGGAAGCCCGCAGGTGCTTTCCCGCTTCCCGGCCATCTACAACGTCGCCTGGCTCCTCTCCAGTTGGCCGGCCGGCTTCCTGGGAGACCGCCTCGGGCGCTGGAGGATCGTCATCGGCGGATACGCGCTGATGGGCCTGGCCTGGCTCCTCTTCCCCTGGCCGCAGGAGGCGACCCTCCTCTACCCGCTCTATGCCCTCTATTGCCTGGGGAACTCGGCCGGCTTCTACGCCACCCTTTTGGCGATGGAGTCCGTCTCCCAGGAAGAGCAGGGACGAGCGGTGGGCCTGTTCGATACCGCCATGCTGGCCGGCGCGGCGTTGGGAGAGGGGTGTGGCGGCCTCTTCTGGGGAGCCCTGGGTGGCGGACCCTCGTACCTCCTGGCTGCGCTGGGCATGGGGTTGGGCTGCCTCCTCCTGCTCAGGGGAAGGTCCGCCCGACCCACTCCCTCGGCTCCACCGGCACCATCCCCACCCGGATCTCCCAGTGCAGATGGGCGCCGCTGACCAGCCCGGTGGCCCCGATGCGCCCGATGGGCTGTCCCTGCTCTACGATCTCCCCCACCCGCACCTCGATGGCCGACATATGGAAATAACTGCTGAGCACCCCCCAGCCGTGGTCCAGAATCACCGTGTTGCCGCGCACCTGAAGCCGCTCGGCCAGGACGACCCGGCCGCGGGCCGCGGCGACGACCACCGTGCCGGTGATGTTGCTCAGGTCCATGCCCTGGTGGTAATCGCTCACCGGGCCGCCGTTGTAGGAGCGCATCGCGCCGAAGGGGGAGGAAACGAACCCCTCGGTGGGTGTGATAAAGGGGCCTTCCCATAGGCGTTCCGGGCTCAGGAGGGACCAGATGGGCAGCAGGCGTTCCCGCTCGGCCTGCAGGATTTTGGGGTCCAGGAGTGCTCCCCGGCCGGGCGCCAGTTGGATGTGCTCTACCGGGTACTCGGTCGGTAGAATCGGCACGGTTTTGCTCAGGACCACCTCCTGTCCCAACCCGTCCCGGAGGACGGCGGTCAGGAGGCGAGTCCCGGGTTCGGACCAGACCGGAAGGCCCACCAGGGCGATGTATTCCCCTTCCTGGCCGGAGGGAAAGAGGGGGAGCCGCTGATCCTCCAGGGAAACGGAGATGGTGGCCGGCAGGGAAGTGTGGAGCCGGACGAGGAGGGTATGGCCCGGGTAGACCTGGGGCGGTTCGGCGGCGAGGCTGCCGCGCAGGACGGCCGGCGTGGGGGAGGGGGTCGGGGAG
>JBMFNL010000036.1:0-34547 GCA_049970175.1 Chloroflexia bacterium | reverse complement strand
CAATGGTCCCCACGTTCACATGGGGCTTCTTGCGTTCGAACTTGGCCTTGGCCATCTCGTCTCACTCCTTGCCTGGGGGAACGATTCCCCGGCGACTCGCGTTTCTACAGTTCCACAACATATCCTCGCACCCGGGCGATGATCTCCCGGGCCACCTCCGGCGGGAGTTCGCGGTAATGGCTGAACTCCATCGCGTAACTGGCCCGCCCCTGCGTGAGCGAACGCAGGTCGGTGGCATACCCGAACATTGTGGCCAGAGGGACCTGGGCGCGCACGATCTGGGTGCCGTCGCGGGCCTCAAAGCCCTGGATTTCGGCCCGACGGGCGTTCAGGTCGTTCAAGACCTCGCCCAGATACTCCTCCGGCATCGTGACCTCGATCCTCATCACCGGCTCCAGGAGGATCGGTCCGGCCTGGCGGACCCCCTCACGCAGCGCCTGGGAGGCGGCCATCTTGAAGGCCAGTTCGGAGGATTCCTCCTCCCGGAAGGCGCCGCCCAGGAGGACGGCCCGGAGGTCCACGACCGGATAGCCGGCCAGTACGCCGGTATCCATGGCCTCATGGATGCCCAGGCGCACGGCCGGAACGAACTCGGCCGGCACCTCCCCGGCCGGGGCCCGGTTCTCGAAGCGAAAGCCCTCGCCCCGGGGGAGCGGCTCCAGGCGTAAACGGACGCTTCCGTAGAGCATCTTGCCGGCCGCCTGCCGGGAAAAGACCCCCTCGACCTCCACCGGCCGGCTGATGGTCTCCCGGTAAGCGACCTGCGGCCGGCCGACGTTGGCCTCCACATGAAACTCGCGCCGCAGCCGCTCGACCAGCACCTCCAGGTGGAACTCGCCCATCCCGGAGATGAGCACCTGCCCGGTCTCTTCGTCGGTGCGGACCCGGAAGGTCGGGTCCTCCTCGCTCAGGGCCTGCAAAGCCGCCATCAGACGCTCCTGGTCGGCCATCGTCCGGGCCTCGATGGCCACGGCGATGACCGGTTCCGGAAAGCGCATCGCCTCCAGCACGATCGGGTGATCCGGATCGCAGAGCGTATCGCCCGTGAAACTCTGTTTCGGCCCGATGAGGGCGGCGATGTCTCCGGCGTAGACCTCCTCGATCTCCTCGCGCCGGTTGGCGTGCATACGCAACAATCGGGCGACACGTTCCGCCCGATCTCGGGTGGCATTCACAACACGAGCACCGACGCGCAAATGGCCCGAATACACGCGGAGGTAGGCCAATTTGCCGGCATAAGGGTCGGTGACGATTTTGAAGACCAGGGCAGCGAAGGGAGCGTCGTCCCGTACTGGCCTGGTCTCAGCCTCCCCGTTGCGCGGGTCGGTTCCTACGACCGGCGGCACGTCCAGAGGCGAGGGCAGATAATCCACAATGGCGTCGAGCAGGGGCTGTACCCCCTTGTTTCGGAGCGCCGCGCCGCAGAGCACCGGCACCAGCCGGCCGGAAAGCGTCGCCCGCCGCAGCGCCGCCCGCAACTCCTCCTCGGAGATTTCCCGGCCCTCCAGATATTTTTCCGTCAGGAGGTCGTCGGTCTCGGCAATCCGCTCGACCAGTTCCTCCCGACGGGCCAGGAACTCCTCCCGATACTCCGGCGGGATCGGCCTCACCTCCGGGTTGGCCCCCAGTTCGTCGGTGTAGTAGAGGGCCACTCCCCGGAGGAGGTCAATGACCCCCCGGAACGTATCCTCGGCGCCGATAGGGATCTGCACCGCCAGGGGTCGGGCTCGCAGGCGGGTGCGAATCGAATCCAGCGCCTGCCCAAAGTCCGCCCCGACGCGATCCATTTTGTTAATGAAACAGATCCGCGGAACCCGATAGCGGTCCGCCTGGCGCCAAACCGTTTCCGACTGCGGTTCAACGCCGGCCATCGCATCGAAAACCACCACGCCCCCATCGAGCACGCGCAGGCTGCGTTCCACCTCGGCGGTAAAGTCCACATGGCCGGGCGTGTCGATGATGTTGATCTGATGTCCCCGCCAGAAGCAGGTGATCGCCGCAGCGGTGATGGTCACCCCCCGTTCCCGTTCCTGGTCCATCCAGTCGGTCACGGTGGTGCCGTCGTCCACGTTGCCCATCCGGTGGATGCGGCCGGTGTAGTAGAGGATGCGCTCCGTGGTCGTCGTCTTGCCCGCGTCGATGTGGGCGATGATGCCGATATTGCGTATCTGTTGTAAAGGTATGGTTCTGGGCATCGCCTCGTCCGCTCTCCATACCTGCTACGGCCCGCCTGACCTATCGGCCGGCAGCGGAACGCCGCAGCGAGGGGTTGGGGCGGGCGGGCGTTCCCCTACCAGCGATAGTGGGCGAAGGCCTTGTTGGCTTCCGCCATCCGATGGGTATCCTCGCGCCGCTTCACGGCCACTCCGGTATTGTTGGCGGCATCCATGATCTCGGCCGCCAATCGTTCGGCCATGGGCCGGCCGGTGCGCGCCCGTGCCGCAGCCAGAATCCAGCGCATGGCCAAAGAGACGCGCCGCTGGGCCGGCACTTCGATCGGCACCTGGTAAGTGGCGCCGCCGACCCGGCGGGGGCGCACCTCCACCACAGGCGAGGCGTTGCGCACGGCCTGCTCAAAGACCTCGACCGGGTCGCGCTTCATCTTCTGGGCGATGAGGTCGAACGCCTCATAGACGATGCGCTCGGCCAGGCTCTTTTTCCCCCGCTGCATCGTCTTGTTGATGAACGCCCCCACCAGCAGGTTCTGGTACTTGGCATCCGGCGACGGCTCGTGCCGGGAATATCTCGGTCGTCTCGGCATCTTCTTTCCTCACCCAACGGCCATAGCCGCTTGCAAAAGGCCTAACCGCCCTTGCGCCGGGGCGCCTTGGAGCCGTACTTGGAACGGCCCTTCATGCGGCCCTCGACCCCCTGCGCATCCAGCGCCCCCCGCACGATGTGGTAGCGCACCCCCGGCAGGTCCTTGACCCGTCCGCCGCGCACCAGGACCACCGAGTGCTCCTGAAGGTTGTGGCCCTCGCCCGGGATATAGGCCGTGACCTCGATGCCGTTGGTCAGGCGCACCCGGGCGATCTTGCGCAGCGCCGAGTTCGGCTTCTTCGGCGTCATCGTGCGCACCTGGACGCAGACCCCGCGCTTCTGCGGGTTGCCCGGCGTGCGCACCGTCTTGTTGCGAAGGGCGTTGTAGTGGAAGCGCAGCGCCGGCGCCTTGGCCTTTTTCCGAATCGGCTTCCGCCCTTTGCGTACCAGTTGATTGATCGTCGGCACCGTATTCTCCTGCACCCAAAGCCCAACGGGCTTTCAAAGACAATACCAAACGGATATTTTAGCACAAGCCGGCCATATTGTCAAATTGACCGAAAAACCGGCTCACCTGGGGAACTCCCAGACGACTGGGGCATTATAACACGAAAGCCGGCCCTGTCAAATCGCCGTCCCGGAGGAAATCCAATCCACCGCGCCCACCGGATACGGTTACCGGCTATCCTCCTCTCCTCGCCTTCCTTTTCCCAGCACCGGCGCCAACATCTGCCCGGTGAAACTTCCTGCTACCTGGACCACCTCTTCCGGCCGGCCTTCGGCCACCACATAGCCGCCCTCCTCCCCGCCCTCCGGCCCCAGGTCGATCACCCAGTCGGCCGTCTTGACCACGTCCAGGTTGTGCTCGATGACCACAACGGTGTTGCCGGCGTCCACCAGGCGGTGCAGGACCTCCAGAAGTTTCTGGATGTCGGCCGGATGCAGCCCGGTGGTCGGCTCATCCAGGAAGTAGACGGTGCGGCCGGTGGCCACCCGGCAGAGTTCCTTGGCCAGTTTCACCCGCTGGGCCTCCCCGCCGGAGAGGGTGGGGGCCGGCTGGCCCAGCCGGATGTAGCCCAACCCCACGTCCACCAGCGTCTGCAGGATGCGCCGAATCGTGGGATGGGCCTGGAAGAACTCCAGCGCCTCCTGGGCCTCCATATCCAGCACCTCGGCGATGTTCTTGCCCTTGTAGCGCACCTGCAACGTCTCGCGGTTGTAGCGCCGGCCCTTGCAGACCTGGCAGGTCACCCAGACGTCGGGAAGAAAATGCATCTCGATCTTGACCTGGCCGTGGCCCTGGCAGGCTTCGCAACGCCCTCCCCGGACGTTGAAGGAGAAGCGCCCCGGCCGGTAGCCCCGCACCCGCGCCTCCGACGTGAGGGAAAAGAGGCGGCGAATCTCGTCAAAGAGGCCGACGTAGGTGGCCGGGTTGGAGCGGGGCGTCCGCCCGATCGGCTGCTGGTCGATCTGGATGACCTTGTCCACATACTCCAGCCCGCGCAGGGCCCGGAAGGGCCCCGGCTTGAGGCGGGCGCGGTGCAGGCGCTGGGCCAGGGCCGGGTAGAGCGTCTCGGCGATGAGGGAGGATTTGCCCGAGCCGGAGACGCCGGTCACGCAGACAAAGGTGCCCAAGGGGAAGCGGACGGTAATGTCCTTCAGGTTGTTGTGGGAGGCCCCTTCCAATACCAGCCATTCCCCGCGCAGGGGCCGCCGTTGCTTCGGGATGGGGATTTCGAGGGCGCCGGAGAGGTAAAGGCCGGTCAGGGAGCCGTTGCGCATCACCTGTTCCGGCGGGCCGGCGGCGACGATCTCCCCGCCGTGGGCTCCGGCCCCCGGGCCGAAGTCGATGATCCAGTCGGCGGCGCGCATGGTATCCAGGTCGTGCTCGACGACGATGACGGTGTTGCCCAGGTCGCGCAGCCGGAAGAGGGTGTCCAGGAGCCGGCGGTTGTCGCGGGGGTGCAGCCCGATGGTCGGCTCGTCCAGGATATACATCACGCCGACCAGGCCGGAGCCGATCTGGCTGGCCAGGCGGATGCGCTGGCTCTCCCCGCCGGAGAGGGTGGGGGCAGCGCGGTCCAGGGTGATATAGTTCAGCCCGACGTTGACCAGGAAGCCCAATCGTTCGCGGATTTCCTTGAGGATCTCGCCGGCGATTTCCAGGTGATAAGGGCTCAGCGGTTGGGGCTCCGGGGTCAGGGCCTGGGGCTCCGGGCTCCGGGCCCCGGGCCCTAAACCCTGAACCCTCTCCACCCACTCCAGGGCCTGGGTGATGGAGAGGGCGGTCACGTCACGGATGGAGTATCCCCCCACGGTCACCGCCAGGGCCTCGGGGCGAAGTTTGGCCCCATGGCACTGGGGGCAGGGGAGGGCGCTCATAAAGCGGGCGTACCATTCGCGCATACCCTGGGAGGAGGTCTGGCGGTAGCGCCGGTCGATCTCGGGGATGACCCCTTCCCAGGGGCGGTAGAATTCGCCCCGGCCGGTCTCGCCCTCCCAGGTAAAGTGCACCCGCCGGCCGGCCGAGCCGTAGAGGACGACACGGCGCTGCTCCTCGCTCAACGCCTCCCAGGGCGTATCCAGGCTGAAGCCGTACTGCCGGGCGATGGAGAGGAGGCAGCGGTAGGCCCAGGAATCCTTCTTCTCCCGCATCACGCCCCAGTAGCGGACGGCCCCATCGTGGATGCTCAGGGTTGGGTCCCCCACCACCAACTCGGGGTCCACCTCCATCACCGTGCCCAGGCCGGCACAGCGTGGACAGGCTCCCTGGGGCGAGTTGAAGGAAAAGAGTTGGGGAGTGAGTTCCGGCATGCTGAAGCCGCACTCCGGGC
This sequence comes from Chloroflexia bacterium, assembly GCA_049970175.1. GTDB lineage: Bacteria > Chloroflexota > Chloroflexia > DTKN01 > DTKN01 > JASFBA01. Next base: position 28,953 of record JBMFNL010000036.1, on the reverse strand, counting down.
AGGCGTTCTTTTCGCTCATCAGGAGGGGGTCCCCCTTTTCCGGAGCGATGAGCACCAGGCCGTCGGAGAGCCGGAGGGCCGTCTCCAAGGAATCGTTCAGCCGGCCCAGGAAGGCCTCGTCCGGCCCCTCGGGCGTTTGGAGCCGGTCCACCACCACCTCGATGTTGTGCTTGACCTTTTTGCTCAGGGCGATGGGCCGTTCCAGGCTGAGGACCTCGCCGTCCACCCGGATGCGGGAAAAACCCTGGGCGCGGACCGTCTCGAAGAGGTCGCGGTACTCCCCTTTGCGCTCCCGTACCAGGGGGGCGAGCACCTGGAAGCGGGTGCCGGGGGGAAGGGTCCGCACCCGGTCGGCCATCTGCTGGACCGTCTGCGAGCCGATCTCGCGGCCGCAGGAGGGGCAGTGGGGGACGCCGACGCGGGCGTAGAGGACGCGCAGGTAGTCGTAGATTTCGGTGACGGTGCCGACGGTGGAACGGGGGTTCTTGGCCGCCGACTTCTGCTCGATGGCGATGGCCGGGGAGAGGCCGGCGATATAGTCCACCCGGGGCTTTTCCATCTGTTCCAGGAACTGGCGGGCGTAGGCGGAGAGGCTTTCGACGTAGCGGCGCTGCCCCTCGGCATAGAGCGTGTCAAAGGCCAGCGACGACTTCCCCGACCCGGAGACGCCGGTGAAGACGACGAAACGGTTGCGGGGGATGGTCACATCAATGCCCTTGAGGTTGTGTTCCCGTGCTCCACGGATGACGATGGCGTCCATATTTTATATCGTGTGCCGTCATCGGCCAAGAGTGCGTGCAGCAGGACCAGCCTTTCCCGGAGAAACTCGATTTTTTCCCCTGGGTACTCCAGACGCATCGCCGGCCACCTCCTGGAAACACCGAACTTAGTATAGCACGTCTGTTCCGCTTTGGCAAGCGGGTTCCCGACTGGGATGCATGTTTCTAGATGGGCACTGTCCTCGAACATTGCTCACAGCGGGCTGTTCGCCGGTCGCTACTCGACCTAAAGGTTGAGTGGCGCGTATCGAAACCCGAACAGCCCCGGCAACTGATTTCGATACGGCCGTCGCTGCGCTCCGGCCTACTCAATCGGCACCTCGCCCAACGACAAACATGCATCCCCGACTGGACGAAAGACGCAACATATGGTATGATAAGACCATCGGGGCGCAGGCATGTGGCGCTCTGCGCCGGCCTAAACGGGTTCAACCCCTGGGGATCGAGCCGAGCAGGACGGAGCCATGGGAACAGACGAGGCCAAGAGCCGGCGGGCACGCCAGATCGTGGAACGGCTGGCGCTCACACCGGCGGAACTGTACCGTCTGATCCGTATCCTGCGGGTGACGCTGGATACGCTGGACCCCGACTACCGGGCCAACGTCACGGCTATCGCCCGGGAACTGGAGCGCAGCCGGCGCACCGTCTACCAGTGGGCCGATCGCGTCCTGGCGGCGGCGGTGGAGGAGATGCGCGACATCCGCGTGGGTCGGCCCCGCGGGGACATGCGGAAAGACACGTAGGATTTTCCGAAGCCGGGCGCATCCGGCCGTTCGTTGCGGTTAGGGAAACAGGATGTCCGGGGACAACAGGCCGCTACGGGCAGCCCTGGCGACGCTGGGCTGCCGGGTCAACTTCAGCGAGACCGACCACCTGCGCGGGAGGTTGCAGGCGGCCGGCTACGTCCTGGTGGATTTTGAGGAAGAGGCGGACCTCTACATCGTCAACACCTGCACCGTAACCCACGTGGCCGACCGCAAGTCCCGGCAACTCCTGCGTCGGGCGGCGCGGCACAACGGCGCCCTGGTCGTCGCTGTGGGCTGCTATGCCGATGTGGCCGCCCCCCTTCTCCGCCGGATGGAGGGGGTGGACCTGGTGCTCACCCGGGAGGAGGAGCCGTTCCTGGAAAGCCGGCTGGCCGACCTCTGGCGGGCCCGGGGGCGGGAGGTGCCGGCCGCCCTGCCGGAGGCAGCACCCCTCCTGCCGTCCAGCCCGGCCCGGGCCCTGATCCAGGTCCAGGACGGCTGCGACAACCGTTGCGCCTACTGCATCGTCCGTCTGGCCCGGGGGCCCGGCCGTTCCCGCCCGGCCGGCGAGGTGCTGGAAGAGGTGCGTCAGGTCGAGCGGGCCGGCTATCCCGAGATCATCCTCACCGGCATCAACCTGGGGGCCTATCGGGACCCGGAGGTGGGCAACCTGGCCGGCCTGGCCCGCCGGATTCTGGAAGAGACCGGCATACGCCGCATCCGCTTCAGTTCCATCGAGCCGCAAGATTTTCCCCTCGAGTTGCTCGAACTCTTTCCGGAGCCCCGGCTCTGCCGGCACTTTCACCTCCCACTCCAGAGCGGCTGCGACCGCACTCTGGAGCGCATGGGCCGGCGCTACCGTTTCTCCGACTTCCGCGCCCTGGTGGAGGAAATTCACCGGCGCATCCCCGAGGTCGGCCTGACCACCGATGTGATCGTCGGCTTCCCGGGAGAGGCGGAGGAGGACTTTGCCGAAAGCCTCCGGGCCATCGCCACCCTGCCGCTGAGCGACCTCCACATCTTTCCCTTTTCCCTACGGCCGGGCACGGAGGCGGCGGCGATGGAGGGGCACCTTCCACCCGCCCTCATCCACAGGCGTTGCGAGGAGATGCACCTCCTGGCCCGTCGGATGGCCCGCGCCTTCCGAGAGGCCTTTATCGGGCGGGAACTGGTCGTGCTCTGGGACGGCCGCGCCGGGGCCGGGTGGAGCGGCCTCAGCGATAACTACCTGCGGGTGAGCGCGGCCACCCCGGGCAACTGGCTGGCCCGGTTGACCCGGACGCGCATCACCGGCTCGACGGATACGGCCCTGGTTGGTCAAATTGTCGATTTTGTTGTATAATTGAAAGAGACGCGCAAGCGAAGGAGGCAGGCATGACTGCGGAGATTCGAGAATTGCTGGCCAGTTTCCGCTCGCTCAACGGGGTTACCCTGGCCGCCGTCGTCGCCACGGACGGCCTTCTGATCGAGGGCGTCGCCGATCCGGGGGTGGATGTGGATGCCATCTGCGCCGTGGCCTCCAACGGCCTGGTGATGGCCGAGGCCCTGGGACGCGAGATCGGCAAAGGGGGCACGGTGCAGACCATCCTGGAATACGAGTCGGGCCTGGTCATCCTGGAGCCGTTGAGCGATGACGCCATGGTGCTCATCGTCTCCGGCCGGCGCAATCATTTGGGGCGCATCCGTTTTCTGTTGAAGCGCTACCATCAGCCGCTCTTTGAAGCGGTCAATGCCATCTGAGTTCCATTTGCACCCGCCGAAACTTCGGCGGGCAAGTGGATGGGGGGACAACCCATGGAATCTCAGTTGAGCAGCCTGATCGTCTCCTTGGAGGAAAAGGAGGCCATTGATGAATGCCTGCGCCGGCTCGTCGAGGACACCGGCGCGACCCACGCCATGCTTTTGGATAAAAGTGGGCAGGTCATTGCCAGCCACGGCCAGGTGGAACGCCAGGACACCACCGCCCTGGGGGCCCTCCTGGCCGGCACCTTTGCCTCCTCCCGCGAGGTGGCTCGTCTCCTGCGCGAACGGGATTTCCGCGTCCTCTTCCAGCAGGGAGTGCGCGAGAACATCTTCACCGCCCTGGTGGAGGAGCAGTGGATGCTGGCCATCGTCTTCGACAAGGGCACACACATCGGCCTGGTCAAGGTCCTGACCAAGAAGGCCACCGAGGAACTGGAGGCGATCCTGGAGCGGGTTCGCCAGGAAGGAAAACTCCGCGACGAGGTCATCAGCACCAGTTTCCGCACCTCGATGGAAGATACCATTGACCTCTTGTTCCGAGACTGAGGAAAAGAGGGGCCAGGATGGCGCTGATCAATATCGCCGCACGGGAAATCCATTGTAAAATCGTCTACTACGGGCCCGGCCTAAGTGGGAAGACGACCAACCTGAAGTACATCCACAGCCAGGTTCCCAAGGAGGCCAAAGGGGAACTCCTCTCCATTGCCACAGAGACGGAACGGACGCTCTTCTTCGACTTTTTGCCGCTGGACCTGGGGCGGGTGCGCGGCTTTCAGACCCGTTTCCACCTCTACACCGTGCCCGGGCAGGTGCTCTATGAGCGCACCCGGGTGGCGGTGCTGAACGGAGCCGATGGGGTCGTCTTTGTGGCCGATTCGCAACGGAACAAACTGGAGGAGAACGTCCGAAGCCTGCAGGAATTGGCCCGCAATATCACCCGCCAGGGGAAGCGGTTTGCCGACTTTCCCGTTGTCCTGCAATACAACAAGCGCGACCTGCCGAACGCCCTGCCGGTGGCCGTCCTGGACCGTTATCTGCGTTACCGTACCGGCGACGGCAACCTGGTCGAACGTTTCGAGGCCGTCGCCACGACCGGCAAGGGTGTCTTTGATACCTTGAAGGCGATCAGCAAACTGGTGATCAGCAAACTCTGAGCCTTTCAAGGTGACCGAGGAAGCGCGGAATGCCCCTCCAAGGCGATCTCAGCGAATTCAGTCTGCCCGACATCATCCAGTTGGTGGATCTGAGCAAGCAGACTGGAGCGGTGCACATCGCCGGAGAAATGGGAGGGAGGAAGGTGGAGGGGTGGATTTACTTCCGCAACGGCCAGGTGATCTCGGCCCGCCTGGGGCGCTTGCCCCCGCTGGAGGCCCTGTATACCCTGTTTACCCTGCCGGCCGGCTCGTTTATCTTCGAGGAGGGGGTAGACCTTCCTCCACGGGAGATCACCGCAAGCAACGAGGCGCTCATCATCGAGGGCATCCGTCGGGTGGATGAGTGGGCCACCCTTCGGGAAAAGGTCCCGCCTCCGGATGCGGTCTTTGGGTTGGTCGCCGTCGCCGGCGAACGCCAGACGGAAATCGCCCTGGAGCCGGAGGAATGGCGAATCCTCACCCTGGTGGACGGCCGCAACACCGTGGCCGACATTGCCGAGCGGAGCGGCCTGGGGGAGTTTCGGACCAGCCAGATCCTCGTCCATCTCCTGGAAGCCGGCCTGATCGAAAAGCGGGAGGTGCGCATCGGCGAACGCCTCTTCGAGGAACTGGGGCGCATCGCCGTGGACAATCTGGGGCATTCCGCTCGGGTGTTGCTGGAGGATGCCTTTCGCCGCCAGGGCATTGACCCTCGGGGCGAAGCCACGCCGGCCCAGGTGCAGGCCGCCTGCAGCGGCTTTGAGCGTTCCATTGCCCTGCTGGTCGGCCCATCGCGGGCCCGCCGCCTGGTGGAGGAAATGCTCCTGCGGGCCCGGCAGGTCTTTGGCGAGACGGCCTGGGATACGGCCGTCAGGAAGTAGGGGCGGCCCTGGGGTCTTCTAGGGCGGCGGCCCCGTATCCATCGGCGTTCCATCGCCGGAAGGAGGTCTGATGAACACCGTTCTGAAGTTTCTGCAGCGGCAGCGCTTTGTGCTGGAAGCGCTGGCCATCATCCTGATCTCCGGAGCCGTCGGCTTCCTGGTCTTTTTCACCGACCGTCTGATCGGGCCGGCCGACAGCGGGGCGCCGGTGGTCATCAACGAGGTCTACCCGGCGTTCTGCCAGCGGGACCCGCAGGGCAAGTGGCTTTGTCCGGGGCAGGAAGCGCCCGAACCTCACCAGTGGTTCGAACTCTACAACCGCACCGGGAATTGGCAGGTGCTGGAAGGGTGGTCGGTGGAAATGGGGGCCGGCATGCCTCTGGCCTTGCCGCGCCTGGTGCTCCCTCCCTACGGCTATGCCATCGTGGCCGCCTCCGAGGCCCGGTTCCAGGCCGATCACCCCGATTTTCCCGGCCTGGTGGTCTCTCCGGCGAACTGGCCGGGCCTGGGGGCGGGTTTCCTGGTCCTGCGGAATGCCCAGGGGGACGTGGTGGATGCGGTCAACTGGAAGAAGGTGGAGACCCCGCCGGCCGGGGTCAAACTGTGGGATGCGCCGGCCATCGGCCTGGGGGCGCCCTGGATCTTCGATGCCCAGAGAAATATCCAGGCCGACCACTCTCTGGAGCGCCGGCCGGTCGGGATCGACCGCGACCTTCCGGCCGACTTCATCCGCCAGCCCTTTCCCTCGCCGGGGACGGTGCACGAGCCCAGCGCCACCTGGCCGGCTTACCTCCTCCTGACCGACTGGACCAATGTGGCCTCGGTGGCGGCGGGCGTACTGCTCTGGATCGCCTTTATCTACGTGGCCCTGATCGCCCGCCGCTTCGAGACGTTGACCCGCCAGCGCACCTTCTGGCAGGCCATGCTCTTTGCCCCCTCGGGCATCCTCTTCTACGTCATCGTCCAGTCCATCGGCTTCCGCACCCGGGGTTCGATGACCGTGGACGAGCAGTGGTGGAGTTTTGTGATCCTCTTCATCTCGGCCTTGCTCTGCGCCGCCCTGGTCTTTCTTTTCCGGCAGCGGGCCCGGAAAATCTTGGAGGGTTAGGCCATGTGGTCCTGGTTCAATCCGGCATATACGATCTGGGTCCCCTTCCCACCCCTCTTCCTGGAGGTCGGTTTCGTCCTGCTGGCCGTCGTGCTCTTCTGGTATGCCCGCATTCTGGGAAGCCTGCTCGTCATGATCGAGCGGCCGCCGCTGGATACCTGGGTGCGCGTGGCCGGGTGGATTCTCATCCTGACCTTTTCGCTGCCGCATTATTACGTCAGCGCGGTGGTCTATCCGCACTTTCGCTCGCCGCTGGCGGCGACACCGGACGTGGTGGGTCACCTGTGGGCCTGCCGGACGATTTCCTTCTTCGGCATGTGGGTGGCGGCCGTCCTGGCCTTTATTCCCGGCTTTCTGTATTACCGCTGGACCAGTGAGTAGGGGCAAAGCGAGACTTCACCCCTGCTCGTGCAGGACGCGCTGGGCGATGACCTCGGCCAGGCCGGGGCGGCTCAGTTCTTCCAGTTCGTAGCGCACCCGCACCGAGGGCTTGTTGATCCGGAGCAGCCGGCCCAGGTCGATCGGCGTGGCGATGAGCACCAGGTCGCAGTCCACGGTATTGATGGTTTCCTCCAGGTCGCGGATCTGCTTCTCCCCATAGCCCATGGCCGGCAGCACCGTGCCGATGTGCGGGTACTTCTGAAAGACCTCGGCGATGGAGCGGGTGACATAGGGACGGGGGTCCACGATCTCTTCGGCCCCGTAGCGACGGGCCGCCACAACCCCGGCGCCGTAACTCATCTCCCCGTGGGTGAGCGTCGGGCCGTCTTCCACCACCAGGACGCGCCGGCCGCGTATCTGTTCGGGGTGCTCCGGGATGACCGGGGAGTTGGCCTCGATCACCACCGCCGAGGGGTTGACCCGGCGGATGTTCTGCCGGACGATGTCCACGCCGGTCGGGTTGGCGGTATCCACCTTGTTGATGATGACCACATCGGCCAGGCGCAAATTGGCCTCACCCGGATGGTAGGTCACCTCGTGGCCGGGACGGTGCGGGTCGGCCACGACGATATGCAGTTTCGGCTGGAAAAAGGGCAGGTCGTTGTTTCCCCCATCCCAGACGATGACCTCGGCCTCTTCCTCGGCCCGGCGGAGGATTTCGCCGTAATCCACGCCGGCATAGACCACGATGCCCCGATCCAGGTGCGGCTCGTACTCCTCCCGTTCCTCGATGGTGCAACGGTAGCGGTCCAGGTCCTCGTAGGTGGCAAAGCGCTGCCAGACCTGCTCCTCCAGGTTGCCGTAGGGCATGGGGTGGCGGACGACCACCGTCTTCTTCCCGGCCCGGCTCAGAATCTGCGTAACCCGGCGGGTGGTCTGGCTCTTCCCACAGCCGGTGCGCACGGCGCAGACGGAGATGACCGGCTTGCTCGAATGGAGCATGGTATGGCGCGGGCCGAGCAGGCGGAAATCGGCCCCGGCGGCCAGCGCCAGGGAGGCCCGGTGCATCACGTACTCATGGGAGATGTCGCTATAGGCCAGGACCACCTCATCGGCCTGGTAGCGCCGAATCAGTTCCGGCAGTTGCTCCTCGGGGTAGATGGGAATCCCCCGGGGGTAGAGGGGGCCGGCCAGGACGGGCGGGTACAGGCGGCCCTCGATGTTGGGAATCTGGGTGGCGGTGAAGGCGACGACCTCGTACTCCGGGCGGTCGCGGTAGTAGGTATTGAAGTTATGAAAGTCGCGGCCGGCCGCGCCCATAATGATGACCCGTTTTCTTTCCATCCGAGCCTCCTTCAGAATTCTTCGCCCAGTTCCTCGCCGAACTCTTCCTCAGCCGCTTCCTCCAGCGATTCTTCTTCCCCCAATTCCCCCTCTTCCTCCTCCAGCGGGATTTCCTCCTCCCCGAATTCTTCCTCCGCCTCTTCTTCTTCCTCCTCCTCTTCCAGGCGGGCGGCAAAGACCTCCTCCAGCAGGCTCAGGTCATGGAGGTACGGACGCATGCCTTCAGCCTGGAGGGCGGTGAGCGGTGGGAAGGAGAGCCGGCCGGCCAGGCGAGGATGCTGATAGGTTTCCCGGATGAAGAGTTTGACCTCCTCTCCCTCCAGGGCGGCGATGGCGGCGGCATAGCGGTTGCCCATCTGGATGAACTCGGCCAGCCGCCGGCCGGTGCGCGGCTCCAATCGCCCCAGCATCTCCCCGTCCTCGGTTCGGACCAACACGTTCTCCCCCGAGGCTTCCAGGCGGACGTGCTGGCCTCGAATCAGCCGGCGGAGCACCTGGGGCGGAATCGGCCCGTGGAGCGGAACGATGGCCGACTTGCCCGATTCGGCGATAAAGAGGTCCGGCCGTATCTGCTCCCGCTCGGCCCGTTCCTGAGGCGTCTCCCCCTCGGCCTGGGCGAGGAGTTGGCTCAGGCGCTCGCGGTTCTTGCGAGCGATGCGGTTGTAGGGATCCAGTTCCAGGGCCCGCCCGTAGGTCGCATAGGCCTCATCGTAGCGGTGCAGTTCCATCAGGGCCTTGCCCAGGCGGTTGAGGGCGTCCACGTTCTTGGGCTCCCTCTCCAGAAGGAGGCGGTTGAGGCGCTCGGCCTCTTCCCAGCGCCCCTGCAGGGCCATCTGAATCGCTTGCTCTTCCAGTTCTCGGAACTTGAACATCTTTACTCCTCGTTTCCAGTCACCGGGTGCGCGGGCCCCCACGACGGCCGGGTAGGCAGACCCGCGTCGCCGGTTCGCTCCGCCGGGGACTTTCCGGTCGCCGGTTGCACCGGTGCTCGCGGCCCGCCCGATCCGCTCGTGACCGAAGCACCCCGGGCCTCCGCTTCCGATAGCCGGCCCTGGAGCGACCAGGGGCCGGTCTGGGTGACCTGAATCCGGGCCATTTGGCCCGTCCAGTCCCCCTCGGCTTCGAAGAAACACCACTTCCCCTGCGGGTTCCGGCCGCGCCATTTCCCCTGATGCCGGTCCTCCACCAGCACCTCGACCTCACGGCCCAGGTAGCGGGCGTTGAGTTCGGCGGAGATCTTCTCCTGGAGGGCCTCCAGTTCCTGCCGGCGCTGCTCTTTGACCTCGGGAGGAACGTCATCGGGGAGGCGGGAGGCGGCGGTCCCCGGCCGCACCGAGTAGGCGGCGATGTGGACGACGTCGAAGCGTATGTCCAGCAGGAGTTGCCGGGTGGCCCGGTACTCCTCCTCGCTTTCGCCGGGGAAACCGACGATGACATCGGTGGAGAGGGCCACCTCAGGCACGGCGGAGCGGATGGCCTCCACCAGGGCGCGGTATTCGGCGACGGTGTAGCGCCGGCCCATACGTCGGAGCAGGGCGTCATGGCCGGCCTGAATCGGCAGGCTGATCTCCGGGCAGACCTTGGGCAGCGTGGCGACGGCCACGATGAGTTCGGGGGTCATATCCCCGGGGTGGGAGGTCAGGAAACGGATGCGCCAGAGGCCCTCGATCTCCTGGAGGGCGTGGAGGAGGCCGGCCAGGGTGGGCCGGCCGGGCAGGTCGTGGCCGTAGGCATCCACGTTCTGGCCCAGGAGGGTGATCTCCCGCACCCCCTGGGCGACCATACAGCGGGCCTCGGCCAGGATTTCCTCGGGCGGCCGGCTGCGCTCGCGCCCCCGGCGCAGCGGGACGATGCAATAGGTGCAAAAGTGGTTACAGCCGTAGATGATGGGCAAGAAGGCGGTCACGCTGGGTGCGGCCGCATCCAGGTGCGGCAGATCGGCCAGGTCGACCGGGCACGTTCCCGGGAAAGCGGCCAGCACCTCGGCCACGCTGGAGGGCGGGAAGAAGGCGTCCACCATGGGGAAGCGCCGGGGGAGGTCCGGGGCCGGGCTGACCCCGACCATACAGCCGGTCAGGACGATGCGCAGTTCCGGGCGCCTGCGCTTGAGGCCGGCCAGGGCAAGGAGTTTCCGGCGGGCCCGTCGCTCGGCGTTTTCCCGAACGCTACAGGTGTTGAGGAAGACGACCTCGGCCTGTTCCAGGGGAACCGGTTCGTGGCCGGCCTGGCGCAGGGCGGCCGAGAGGCGGGCCGAATCGGCCCGGTTCATCTGGCATCCGGAGGTCCAGATGGCATAACGCATGGCTTTTTCCCTTCGGGCCCGGGGATTCGGGAACAAGGGACCCGAAATCGGCCGGCATTATACTGCACCTTCCCCGGAAGTGCAACTTTGACAGGCCCTTTCTCCTGGGCTATACTGGGGGCGTGCATCGGCAGGATGTCTCTGGAGCGAGGCGATGCAAGCCCGATGGTGGTGGCCCGGTTTCCTGCTGGGCCTGATCCTCCTGCTGGGTGGGCTGGGCCAGGCGTCCCCGTATGCCCCGGAGCCGGCCGTCGAGGCTGTGGAAGCGTCCGCGACGGCCGATGCGCCGGTGGAGATTCCCCCAACCATCCCTCCGGCGCGTCCGGAAGTGCTACCGGCCGGCCTTTCCATCGGCGGCCTGCCGGTGGGCGGGCTATCTGTGGAAGAAGCGCGGGCGGCCCTGGAGAAGCATATTCTGACCCCGCTCTACCGGCCGCTTCCGCTGCTCCTGGACGGTGAGACCTGCCTCCTGGAGCCGGCCGCGATCGGCCTGCGCGCCGATGTGGACCGGGCGCTGGCCCAGGCCGCGGAGAGAATTTCCGGACCTTCCCCGAGCGGGGAGATCTATCTGCTGCTGGGCCAGGAGGGCCGGGAAATCCCGGTGTGGGAGGACATCCCTTTGCCCGTGCAGGTCAACGAACGGGAACTCGGCCTGCAACTCCAACTTTTGGCCCGACGCTACGACCGGAGGGCGCTTCCCGAGCGGCCGTTCACGCTGACGGACACGGCCGGCCTGGAGGCGATGGGGGTGCGCACCCCGGCCTGGTCGCCGGAAAGAGACGTGGTGGCCTTCCAGTCGCCCTGTGCCGGCCGGCGGCTGGATGTGGAGGTGGCCCTGCCTCGGGTGGAGGACGCGCTGAAGGCCGGGGAACGGGAACCCCTGGTGCTTCCGGTGGAGGAGGTCCCCGCCCCGCCGGCCAACCTATCGCTCCTGCAGGAAGTATTGCGGGAGCAGGTAGCCGGGATGCCCGGGGTGGTGGGAATCTATGTGCGGGACCTGCGGAGCGGACAGGAGACCGGGGTGCACGAGGGGGTCGTCTTTTCCGGAGCCAGCGTGATCAAGATCGCCATCCTTCTCCAGGCCTACCAGGTGCTCGATGCCCCGCCACGAGGGGCGGTGGCCCAGGACCTGTGGGCCATGATGGTCTACAGCGATAACGCCGCGGCCGACCGCCTGCTGGTCCTGGGCGGGGGAGGCGATGGCATCCGGGGGGCCCGGCGCATGAGCGAGATGCTGCACCGTCTGGGGCTGGAGGATACCTTCATGAAGGATACCTACGGATGGGCGGAGCCGGCCGGAAGGCTGGCAAAGGGGCGGTCATCCGGCCGGGCGACGCCGCGGGGGCAGGCGCCGGTGACCGATCCCGACCCCTTGCTGCAGACCACGCCCCGGGATATGGGGCGGCTGCTGGCCTATATCTACGAGTGCACCCGGGGGAAAGGTCCGCTCCTGGAGACCTTTCCCGAAGAAGTCACGGCGGAAGAATGCCGGGAGATGGTGGACCTCATGCTCCAGAACGCCGACCGGGAGCGCCTGGTGGCCGGGATTCCGGAGGGCATACCGGTGGCCCACAAGAGCGGCTGGATTCCGGATATGAAGGCCGATGCCGGCATCGTCTTTTCCCCGGGCGGCGACTATGTGGTGAGCATCTTTGTCTGGGAGGAAGGGAACCTGACCGACTCGGAGGGAAATCCGCGCATCGCCGCCCTGTCCTGGATCGTGTACGCGTTCTTCAACCCGTTCTGATCCTCCGTTCCCTCAGTCGCCGTGGAAGAGTTCGGCCCCCAGTTGAGGTCGCCAGCGCACCTGGCATTCCAACTGGCTGAGGACGGGGTGAATCTCCTGGGCGGCCGGCCCGATCAGGCCCTGGAGGGCCTCCAGGAGGTCCAGGGCCACCTCTTCGTCGGCCCCCAGGAGGATGAGGGTGCCGGTCTGGGCGGTTCGGCGCAGGTCGCGGGCCGAGATGCGCAGGGAGGCCCGTTTCTTGCCCCAGCGGTAAAAGTACACCTCGGCCTCGTCGTTGTTTTCGCCCCCCTCGCGCAGGGAAATCTGGAGATAGGCGGCGGAAGGACAGGTGGTCACCCCGATGTCGCCGAGGTCGTGGAAGCGGTAGAGGCGCGTCCAGCCCTGCCGTCCGGGCCATTCGCTTTGGGGAAGCGGATGGAGGCGAAAGAGGCGGACGGCCGTCTGCGGTCGCTCGGCCGAAGCCACGCGGAGGAGGCGGGGACCGAAGGGGTTGGGTTCGGGGGTCAGGTCGTGGATGACCAGGGCGGGAGGGTGGTTCAGGATCAAAGAGAAGGCGGCCGGGAGGTTCCCCAAAGGGAGGAAGGCGCAGAAGGTCGAAGGGGCGCTGCCGCTCAGGTGCTCGGCCTTCTCGATCATCTCCAGGCGGACGGGGGTGGCCAGGGTGCAGTTCAGGGCCGTCTGTATCTCTCCCAAGTTGATCGGGGACGAGGGGGAGGGCAAGGGGGGTGCCGGGTCCAGGCCCAGGCGGTAGAGGCAGGGCGTCTCCGGACCGCGGTCTCGCTGCCAGGCCAGGAGGCGGGCCCGGGCCGTATCGCGGCCGGCCCGGCCGAAGCGGGCGGTGAGGTCGTAGACCGGCCGGCTCTCCAGGATGCGCCGCCAGACGGGCAGGGGGAGGGTCCCCAGAGGGATGGGGGCTTCCAACCCCAGGGCCTGGGCGATGTTGGTCACCCGGGCCAGTTGCAATCCGGAGACCGTTTCCCCGCGCAAGAGGTCGGAAAGCCAGGCCTGGGGATTGCCGATCGGCTGGATGCGCCCCAGGTCCACATGGAAGGTGCGGTTCAGTTCAATGCTCCAGGGGTCGGTGGCCCGCAGGAAGACTTTGCGCAGGCTATCCAGTCCCTGTTCCGGATTGGAGATCATGCAGTCGAGCCAGGTACTGATGAGGGAAAGGCCGTAGATCTGGGGGTCGTCCACCTTGATCACGCCGCCGTCCAGGAGGCCGGGGGCCTGCACATCCTCCACCTGAGCGATGCCCCCGTAGCGCCGGAGGGCCTCGGTACGCAGTTCCAGGGCCCGGCGCATGTCCACCGGGGTCTCGGCCAGGAGAGGGGCGGTGGAGAGGCTTTTGACGGCGCGGAGCATTTCCGAGACCACGGCCAGGGTATCCTGGTCCGAGGTCAGCAGGCGCTGCAGGTATTCCTGGAGGACCCGTTTAAAGTTCTCATAGGAGAGGAGTTTTTCCTCCAGTTGTTCCAGGGGTGTTTCGATCTTGAACATGCCCAGGTCCTCCGCCCGTCTAAGCGGGACATACGGCCGGCCGTAGATTGCCGGCCCATCTTTATTTTACCACAACCGGCCCGGGAGGGCCAACCTTTGGGGGCTGACATCCGCTCATAAATCCCGCGTAGGCCCTTTAGGTCGAGTAGCGACTCGTTTCGATACGGCCGTCGCCGCGCTCCGGCCTACTCAATCGGCACCTTGCCCAACGACAAACATGCATCCCCGCCGGGGGCAACCTGCGCAGCAGCACTTCCTATCGCGTGGGCGACATGGCCGGCGAGCCGGCCGTCTCTGGGGCTGACACCTTCAGCAGCACAAACGACCGCCTCAGCAGCGGCTTCTGGGCCGGCCTCTCCGCCGGTGGTTGCGAGTTTTCATAGATCAACGATTTGGGTAAACACCAGCATGGTTCGGTGGACAGGCCGGCCCGTCTGTGGTATGATAGGGCCGGATGGTCAAGGCTGGGTTCCACGTTCGAAAAAAGAAGGAGGAGAAACGATGAGCGAAGAACGCCGAACCGGGCAAACCCATGACCGCTGGATCGCCCTGGTGGCCTGGCTGGCCCTCCTGGCTTTTGGGATCGCCATCTCGGTCTATGGGGCGACGACCGGGGGGATGATGGGGGGACTTTTGGACTGGATGCGCTCGCTTCTCGCCACGGTCGGAACGTCGGGCCGCCCCGCTGCGGTCACCAATGCCATCACCCTCTCGGCGGTGAGCCTGGGCTTGGTCGCGCTGTCCGTTGCCCTGTTGATCGTCGCCTGGCTTTACTTCATCCGGCTGAGCAAGGAACTGTTCTCGGCCTATGAGATGCCGGAACCGGTTGCCACGCTTTACCGGCCGCTCATCCGGCTGGCCGGGCAGGTCCTGCTCTTCTTCGTCCTCTCCGTCGCCGTTTCGCTGCTCTCCCAGTCCATCCTGTCGCTCCTGCAGAACCTCCTTCTGCAGCGGTAGACTGGCAGGCCCTTGGGAGACGAGGGACTTTTCGGGCCCGCGGACCGGGCGATACGCCGTCGCCTTCGGGCCGGTGAGCGCGGGCAGAGGGGTGATATCGTTGCCAGCGGAGTAACCTGCCCCTGTGGGCCGGTCCCGTCCTATCTCTGGGGCAGGACGGTCTTGTGTGAGGTGGATGATGGCAGAAAAGATGTCCGAAGAGGCCCAGGCCGGCCGGCCGAAACGCCTGCTACGTTCCCGGCGGGACCGGGTGATCGCCGGGGTCTGCGGCGGGGTAGCGCACTACATCGGCCTGGACCCGGTACTGGTGCGCCTGCTATGGGTCGTCCTGACCCTGGTCACCGGCGTGGGGCCCGGGGTCGTCCTCTATCTGGCGGCCATCTTTATCATCCCGGAGAGCCAGGAGGAGGAAGCGGAGATGCCCCGGCGTGTCCCCGGCAGTGTCCTCTGGGGGCTGCTGCTTTTGCTGGTCGGCTGTTACCTGCTCTGGCGGACGTTCTGGGGGGAGGTGGTGGTCAGGTTTCTGCCGGGCTGGGCGGCGGCCTGGGATTTCGCCTGGGGCATCGTGCGGGGGTCGGCGGCGGCCGTCGCGCTGATCGGGGTCGGGCTGCTCCTGCTCTTGGGCTTGGCCCGCCGTGGGGAAGGGGCGCCGGCCCTGGTCCGCTCCCGCCAGGAGCGGGTGCTGGCCGGCGTCTGTGGGGGGTTGGGACGGTATTTTCGGGTGGACCCGGTCTGGGTGCGCCTGGGCTGGGTGCTCCTGACGCTGGCTTCGTTCTGGGTGGGAGTGCTGGCCTACCTGGCGGCGGCACTCCTCATCCCGGAGGAAAAATAGCCGGGTGCCGGGCCCCGGCCAAAGGCCCGGCACCCGGGCGGGTCAGGAGAGCGCTTCCAGGAGGCGGCGCTTCAGGGCGATGAAGGAGGGGCTGGTCACCAGGGGGCGGTAGCGGGGGCGGGAGAGGGCGATGGGAAGTTCCAGACAGACGCGGGCCGGCCGGGCGGTCAGGACGTAGACGCGGTCGGAGAGGAAGACGGCCTCCTCGACATCGTGGGTGATGAAGAGGATGGTCTTGCGGAAGCGAGCCCACACCTCCAGGAGCCACTCCTGCATGGTCGCTCGGGTCAGGGCATCGAGGGCGCCGAAGGGCTCGTCCAGGAGGAGGACATCGCGGCGGCCGAGGAAGGTGCGCAGGAGGGCGGCCCGCTGGGCCATGCCGCCGGAGAGGGTGGCCGGGTAGTGGTTCTCAAAGCCCTCCAATCCGAAGAGGGGAAGGAGACGACGGGCCTCCTCGACGGCTTCCCGACGGTTGCGGCCGGCAATTTCCGTGGCCAGGATAACGTTTTCCAGGACGGTGCGCCAGGGAAGCAGGAGGTCGCGCTGGGGCATATAGCCGAAGAGGCCGACCTTGCCGGTCACGTCGCGCCCGTCCAGGAGGACGCGCCCGGCATCGGCCCGCTCCAGTCCACAGATAATGTTGAAGAGGGTGCTCTTGCCGCAACCGCTGGGTCCGATGATGGAGACGAACTCTCCCGTCTGGGCATACAGGTCAATACCTTCCAGGGTGGGCAGATGCCCCCACTTTTCCCAGAAGGCTTTGCGGATGCCCTGAAGTTCGAGTTTGGCCGGGCGGTCTTCCACCCTGTTCTCCGCTGGCTCTGCACCTGCCTGCCGGTGCCCGTTAGCGGGCCGGCAGGAAATCGTTGGTAAAGGCCTTTTCCGCCTCGATGGCCTTGGGCAAAAGGCCCCGTTCCCAAAGCCACCGGGCAAAGTTCTGCCAGATCTCGGGCCGCTGCCAGCCCCACTGGGGCGCATCGGCCTGATAGCGCGGGCTGAGCCAGAGTTGGCTACGCCGAAGCAGTTCCGGGTCGTTCTCCGGGGCGTACTGGTGGAGAATCTGGGCGGCCTCCTCGGGATGGGCGATGGCGTATTCATAGCCCCGGGCGGTGGCGGCCAGGAAACGTCGGACGATATCGGGCCGTTCGGCGACGGTCTTTTCCCCGGCGATGATCACCGGCGTATAGTAATCGGGCACGCAACTGCCGTAGAGAGGGATGGTGTTCAGTTCGATGCCCTTCATCTCGGCCTGGATGCCGTCCCAGGCCAGGAAGATCCAGATGAAATCCACCTGGCGATTGACCAGGGCGGGGAAGGCATCGAAGCCGACGTCCACGAATTCGACCTTTTGGAAGTCGGCCCCATCGCAGCGCATCAGCCCCTCGATGACCGGAGGTTCCAGCGGCAGGCCGTAGGAGCCGTACTTTTTGCCTTCAAAGTCCTTGGGCCGGGCGATGCCCGAGTCTTTGAGGGCGGCGAAGGCGGAGGTGTTGTGCTGGATGATGGCGGCGATGGAGACCACGGGGATGTCGTTGGCGCGGGAGACGGTGACCTCCTCCTGGAAACTGACCCCGAACTCGGTCTGGCCGGCGGCGACCTGCCGCAGCGCGGCCGCCGGGTCCGCCGGAATCACGATCTCCACCTCCAGCCCTTCCTCCCGGTAGTAGCCCTGGTCCAGGGCGACGTAGAAGCCGGTGTGGTTGGTGTTGGGCACCCAGTCCAGGGAGAGCGTCACGTGGGTCGGCGGGGGAGCGCCGCAGCCGAGGAGGAGGATGACCAGAAGCAACGGGAGCAGGCGAAGGGATTTCATGGGAGCCTCCTTTTTGTAATGCGTTACTCTTGCCTCCGAACGAAATACCAGGGCAGAGCCAGCCGTTCCAGTGCGGACACCAGGAGGAAGAGGGCGATGCTGAGGAGCGAGGTGATGACGATGCCGGCGAATTCCCGGCCAAACTCCATGGCGTTGTGGGCCCGTTTCATGAAAAAGGCCAGTCCGACGTTTCCTCCGACCCACTCGCCGATGACCGCGCCGATGACGCTATAGGTGATGGCCACCTTCAGGCCGGAGAAAAAGGAGGGCATGGCGTTGGGGAAGCGCACCTTGGTGAAGACCTGCCAGCGGTTGGCCCCCATGGAACGGAGGAGGGCGATCCAGTTGGGGTCGGCCGAGCGCAACCCGTCGGCCGTGTTGATGACGATGGGGAAGAAGCAGACCAGGGCGACGACGAAGAGTTTGGGCTCGATGCCATAGCCCAGGGCCAGGGCCAGGATGGGGGCGATGGCGATGATGGGGATGGTCTGGGAGGCGACCAGGAGCGGGTAGAGCGTCCGGCTCAGGAGGGGGGAGAAATCCACGATGAGGGCCAGGGTCAATCCGGCGGCGACGGCCAGGAGGAAACCGAGGACGGCCTCCTGGAAGGTCTGCCAGGTATGGAGGGCCAGCCCCATCTTCGTCCAGGCTTCGATGCCGTCCAGCAGAACCTTGTAGGGAGAGGGCAGGAGCCACTCCTGGACGAGGCCGAGGGAGATGACGGCCTGCCAGAGGAGCAGGAGGAGCAGGAGGAAGGCGGCCGGCGGGGCCGTCTGACCCAGGAAGCGCAGCAGGCGTTTGGGAAAGGGTTCGGCGGGAGGAGTCACGGTCGCACCTCCTCGCTCCGGCGGAGATGGACGATGAGGAGAAGGCCCTCCTCCAGGGAGATTCGGGCCTGGGGGGAGGTCAGTTCGTTGCTGATGCCCCGGGCCGGCCCCAGAGGAAACGTGTCGCCCCCCAGGGACCAGCGCAGGCCGGAGGCGTGCACGCCCCGGGCCTCGGAGAGGGGGAGGAGGGAGAGGGTATCGCCCACCCGGCCACGCAGGACGACCTCCTCCCCGCCACGGAGCACCAGGGCCTGGTAAGCCGCCCCCAGCAGGCGTACCCGACATCCGGCCAGGTCCGGGTGGGCCAGGAGGAGGAGGTTGGCCAGCATCTGGTCCGGCCGGCCACCCTGCGCCCCTAGCACCAGGATTTCCCCGGCCCCGGCCCGAACCGCGTACAGCAGGGCCAGTTCCAGGTCGGTCTCGTCTTTATCCGCGGGGTACGCCACCCGGAGCACCCCCTGTTCCTCCAGCCAGCGGGCGGTCTCGGCATCCAGGGAATCGCCGTCGCCCACCACCGCATCGGGCCGGAGGCCCAGGGAACGGGCGTGGCGGGCCCCGCCGTCGGCCGCGACGATCAACTCGGCCTGGCCGATTTCCCCCTCCCAGAGGGTGGTATCTTCCAGCACGCCGTTGGCGATGACCAGGGCCTTCATCGAAGCAACCTCCTCCGGCCTGGCGAAAAAATCGCCACCCAGCGGTGTGGGTGGCGGTAGAAAGAACTCGCGTTCCCTCCGCTGGCATGACCCAGATCAGGTTCCGGGGTCGCAGGCCCCACTGCCTGCCTCTCAGCCGGCCTTACCCGGCTCCCCCAGCGAGTCTGCTATGCAATTGTCCGAGGTAACGTTTCGACCGCTTTTCTCCGATACGACCCGACGATGGCCCCCCTTCTCCGGGAGGGACATCGAACCCCTCGAATCGGCCCCCCAGGCACATCTGGGGCGGATCCGGAAAATGTGCCGTCGGCCCGAAGTCGCCCCTAGATCGTCAGGCAGGTCAGGGTGTGGTTGACCCCATCGAGGCCGTGAATCTGGTTCATCACCAGTTTACCCACCTCGTTCGGGTCGCGCGTCTCCACCACGATGATGACGTCATAGGGCCCGGTCACGGCATCGGCGGCGACGACTCCGGGCATCTTGCGCAGCGCTTCCACGACGCTCTGCGTTTTCCCGATCGCGGTCTCGATGAGCACATACGCTTTGGTGGCCATTTCGCCCTCCTTCTGGAGTTTTTCAGCCGACTCGCAGCCGACCCTGCAGCACGGTGACGGCAGGGCCGCCGATATATACCTGCCGGGCATGCCCGGCCTCGTCCAGCGAAACCTCCACCTGCACCCACCCCCGGCGCTGCAGCGCCTCGCCCTGCTCGCCGACCCAGGAGCAGGTCTGCCCGGGTTTCCCGGAAAGCACCCCTTGCTCCAGGAGGTAGACGGCCATCGGCCCCTGGGCAGCGCCGGTTACCGGGTCTTCGTTGATCCCGACCGCCGGAGCAAAGAAACGCATATGCCAGTGAGAGGTCGGTTCCCGCGTCTCGGTGGTGAAGCAGGCAAAGCCGGTCAGTTCGTATTCCAGCCCCAGCCGACTGAGGCGGCGAAAGTCCGGATACAGGTTCAGCAGCGTTTCCAGCCGGCGGAAGGGGACGAAGAGATGGGTATCGTCCTTGAGAAGGGGAAGGTCGGGGTGAAATTGCTCCGGCGAGGTCAGCAGGGCGGCGGCCAGTTCCTCCGGCGGAATGGGGCACGGCTCAAAGCAGGCGGCCGGGGTCTGGACCATGGGGGTGCAGGAGCCTTCGCCGGAGGGGCAGAGGCGAACCTGGAGCGGGCCGCGTCGGGTGAAGAAGGTCAGTTCTGCCGGTGGGCAGTAGCGTCCGGTTTCGGCCAGGACGTGGGCGGTGGCCAGGGTGGCGTGGCCGCAGAACGGCACCTCGCAGGTGGCGGTGAACCAGCGCAGGGTGAAATCGGCCGCCTCCTCGCCGGCCGGAAGGAGGAAAGCGGTTTCGGAAGCCCCGACCTCACGGGCGGCCAGGCGCATCGTCTCCGGCTCCAGCCCCTCGGCTTCCAAAACCACGCCGGCCGGATTCCCCTGGAACGGCTCACCGGCGAAGGCATCCACCAGCCAGAAATCGACCCACCGTTTGGCAGCCATCGCACTTGCCTCGGCCCGATACGTCCGTGCATCCCTATTATACCCGCATTGAGCAAAATGTTCAAGTGCGATGGCCGCCCCCTCACACCCCCCGCACCTCCACCCGACCCACCCAGGGCCGGACCCGATTCGCCATCTCCCGGAGGCGTTCGGATGGGTAGGGTTGGACATCCCGCAGGGCCGGGTCCAGGGTATCCCAGGGGCGGAACTGCTGGAGGATGTAGTGCACCGGGGCGGAGCCGGCCTGGCCGGAAAGGAAGCGGGCGACGGCTACGATGTCCTCCTCGGTGAGGAGGCCGGGCACGACGGTGGTGCGGAACTCGTGGGGAAGGCCACCCTGGAGCAGCAGGGCAATGCTGCGGATCACCGGACTCGGGTCCAGGTCCGGCCGGCCGGAGAGGAGGCCGTATTTTTCCGGCGGCCCCTTGACGTCCAGCGCCACATAGTCCACCAGCCCCTCCTCCAGGGCCGCAGCCAGGACATCCGGCCGGTAGCCGTTGGTATCCAGTTTCACAGCCAGGGGGAAACGGCGCAGCCGGCGCAAAAAGGGCAGGAGGTCCGGTTGCACGGTCGGCTCCCCGCCGGTGAGGACCACGCCATCCACCAGGCCGGCCCGCCGACCCAGGTACGCCCAGACCTCCTCCTCCGGGAGGGAGGGCAGTTCCGCCGGACGCAGCACCAACTCGGCGTTCTGGCAGGGAGGGCAGCGAAAGTTACACCCTCCGGTGAAGAGGACGCAGGCGATGCGGCCCGGGTAGTCAAGCAGCGAGGTGCGTACCCACCCCTTGAGGTCCATGCCTTCGACACTTACCCGGCGGTTCCAGGCACCGCCCGGTTCTCATCCTCCACCTGGGGGACACGGAACATCCGGCGCTCCTGGAACTCCTGCTGTTTGCCCCGATGCCAGTTCTGCACCGGGCGCAGGTAGCCGACGATGCGGGAGTAGACCTCGCACGGGATGCGCCGTTCCTCTTTCTGCTGCGGCAACGTTTCCTGTTCCATCCAACACCTCCGATCACATCTGGACCCGCACGCCGTAGCGGGCCAGTTCTTCCTCGGTATGCTCGTAGGGACAGTAGCGGTGCTCGCCGGGAATATAGCCGTGCACCGGGCAGATGCTGAAGGTGGGGGTGATCGTAAAGTAGGGCAGGCGGTAGTTCTCGGTGACGGTGCGCACGAGTTTCCGCGCCTGCCGCCAGTCGTCCAGCCGCTCGCCCAGGAAGATGTGCAGCACCGTGCCTCCGGTATAGAGCGCCTGCAATTCGTCCTGGTGCTCCAGAACCTCGAAGAGGTCGTCGGTATAGGAAACCGGGAGGTGCGTGCTGTTGGTGTAGTAGGGGGTTTCCGGGGTGCCGGCGGTTTGGATATTGGGGAAGCGCTTCCGATCGGCGCGGGCCAGGCGGTAGGAAGCCCCTTCGGCCGGCGTGGCCTCCAGGTTATAGAGGTTGCCGGTCTCCTCCTGGAAGCGAGAGAGCACTTGGCGCATAAAGTGCAGGGTGCGGACGGCCAGGGCCTTTCCTTCGGGATGGGCAATCCCCACGCCCAGCAGGTTCAAACAGGCCTCGTTCATGCCGATCAGGCCGATGGTGGAGAAGTGGTTGCTCCAGTAGGCCCCGGCCTGTTTCTGGACCGCCTCCAGGTAGTGGCGGCTGTAGGGGTAGAGGCCGCGCTCGGTCAGGTGTTCCAGCACCTTGCGCTTGATCTCCAGGCTGGTGCGGGCGATCTCCATCAGGCGCTCCAGCCGCCTTCGGAAGTCCTCCTCGTCTTCGGCCAGATAGGCCAGCCGGGGCAGGTTGATCGTTACCACGCCGACCGAACCGGTCAGGGGCGCGGCGGCGAAGAGCCCGCCCGGCCGTCGGCGTAGTTCGCGGTGATCCAAGCGCAGCCTGCAACACATGCTCCGGGCGTCTTCCGGCCGCAGGTCGCTGTTGATATAATTTCCCCAGTAGGGGATGCCGTACTTCGCCGCCATCCCCCACACCGGTTCCAGAACCGGGTTCTCCCAATCAAAGTCGCGGGTGATATTGTAGGTGGGAATCGGGAACGAAAAGACGCGCGCATTCGCGTCCCCCTCCAGCATCACCTCGGCAAAGATCCGATTGAGCAGGTCCATCTCCCGCTGGAACTCGCCGTAAGCAGCCTCCTGGGGCTTCCCGCCGATGATGACCGGCTGGTCGCGCAGGGTCGGGGGTGGGGTCAGGTCCATCGTAATGTTGGTAAAGGGGGTGTTGTGGAAGCAGAGCAGCCCGCTGCCCCCGGCAAAGTTCTCCAGCGGCGTGTCCACACTGAGGTCATATTCGTATTCCCCGGCGTAGACAAAGGTCTCGCGCCGATGACAGACCCGGGCGAGGAGATCGCCCACCGCGTAGCCCTCCGGGGCATCCTTGTTGCGGTAGATGCGCAAGGTGTACTGGTCGCTCCAGGTCGGGCGCTCGCGACCGGTCTCGTAGACGCTGAACTGGTAGCCGTTCATCGCCAGCAGCAGGCTGAGGCCCAGGCAGAGTTTTTTCGAGGTGGTGGTATAATCGTAGTAATTCGGGAACTCGCAGCCGTCCCCCCGTAGCAGCGTGGCGATGAGTTCTTCCTGCAGGTCAGGGGTCAGTTCGTAGACGAACCAGGGCAACACCTTGTTGGTGCTGTAAGTCCCACCCAGGTATCCGATCAACGCGGCCAGCAGCCCCTTACCGGCCATACGCAACACCGCCTGGGTCGGGTTGCCTTTAGGTTGAGTAGCCCCCGCAGGGGGCGTATCGAAACCCTGAGCCGACCAGCCGCGCGTTTCCTCGATCCGGCCGAGCGCCCCCAGTGCCCGCAATACCCGCTCCATCTCCTCCTGGTTAGCCCCTCGTTCCTGGCTAACGTACAGGCCGTTGGTGATGTCGTTGTGGCCCTCGGCGATGTACCAGCCCAAGAGGCGGACAAAGTCGCGCAGGCGGTCTCCCTCCAGGACGCGCGGGTACCACAGGTCGCTGTTACGCAGGGCAAACTCCGCCTCCGACTCATCCTGGCCCAACGCCCGCCAGACGCGGTAGGGGATGGAACGGTTTGCCGCCCACCGTTTCCAGCAGCCCCTGTCTTTGAGCCCGAACTCCAGGTAAAAGGCCGTCAGTCCACCAAAGCGCTGCCGCGCTTGCTCCCGCAACGTTTCCACCGCCTGGTCGGGGTCGGCAACGCGAACGCGGACCCGCTCGGCCACTTGCGGCACGGCGTCGATGAGATCGACCAAGTCGAGGCGATCGCGTGCCCCGCCGTTGGGGGCCCGGCGGACGGCGATCAAGTGGTTGTTGGGAGTCAGACCGGCATTGCCGTGGGCGGTGTCCACCTCGTGGGCGGCGATGGGACGGATGTTGCAGTGCCCGTTGAGTTCGGCAAAGGCGAACATCGAGTGGGCCTGGGAAACACGGGCCGTCCCGCGACCGGTGTGCATCCGTACAAAGGTCGACCCCTGGGGTACCCGGTGACGCACAAAGGCCTTGACCCGAACCCAACGGACCGAGCCGTGGGAGTCGAACGCCAGGGCCTGGATGTCATCGGCATTGGCTACGGCATAACTATGGTTGCCCTGGTTCAGAACCCGGTGCCGGTTGCGCTCAAACTGCTCGTCCACCAGCCGTCCAATCTCGGTGACCTCGATGCGGCCGGCTCTCCGCAGGACGACCAACTCATCCCACACCAAACTCTGGAATCCCACCCGGGTGGGCACGTTGATGTTGAAGACAAACTCCTGCACGGCTTGCCTTATGCCGGATTCGTCCAGGCGGTCGTAGCGGATAAAGGGGGCGAGCAGGGTATCCAAGTTGGAGACGGCCACGGCGCCGGCCACCTCGCCCTGGACGGTGTAGAAGAAGTTGACCAGTTGCCCCAGGGCGGTGCGCAGGTGGCGGGGCGGCCGGCTCGCGATCTTGGCCGGCACGCCGCCAAAACCTCGGAGGAGGAGGTCCTGGAGGTCCCAGCCGGTACAGTACACAGAAAGCATGCCCAGGTCATGGATATGAAAATCTCCCTCGATGTGCGCCTGTTGCACCTCAGGCGGGTAGATCTTGTGCAGCCAGTAGCGGGCGGCGATGGAGGAGGCCAGGTAAAAGTTGAGTCCCTGCAGGGAATAGTTCATGTTGCTGTTTTCGCTGACCCGCCAGTCGGTCTGATCCAGGTAATCGTCCACCAGTTTGGTCGTGTCCAGGAGCATCTGTTCGGCGGCCCGGGCCTCGGCCCGCTTCTGGCGGTAGAGGATGTAGGCCTTGGCGATCTGGGGATGGCCGGACTTGATGAGCACTTCTTCGACGACGTCCTGGATCTCCTCCACGTGGGGGATACGTCCCTCCTGGCCGAAGCGCTCCTCCAGGATGCCGGTGACCGCCCAGGAGAGGGTTTCCGCCCACTGCCGGCTCTCCCCGTTGCCCACCGCCCGGGCTGCCGCATAGATGGCGTTCTCAATGCGCTTGCGATCAAAGGGGACCCGCCAGCCGTCCCGTTTGATCACCTGGTCTATACCCATGAAGACCTCCCAAAGTGTATACAATTTTTTGGCGAATCAGGGAAAGAAAAAACCTTTTTTGGCCCCCAATTGGGTCTCGAAAATCCTGCCGGATTCGCTCTCGATGGAACGCTTTCTCCGGAACTCCGGTGGCCCTATATGTAGATGAGATATGTCAATTGACCACTATATCTTGTGCCATCCCCGCCGACAGGCGAATTTCCGCCCGAACCTCCTCGCCCGCCCGGGAAAGGACGATGACAAACGCATTATACCACAGGACGTCCGCGCCGTCCAGTGAGAAAATGGTTACAGTTGGATGAAAGGCCGGCCGGGATCGCCGAAGGCCGTGGGTGGCGTATAGGGAAGCGAAAGCCGGGAGGCACGGGCCGGGGGGATAGAGGGCCCGGTGCTCCGGGGCCAGGGAGAAAGAAGAAAACGTATCTCCCCTCCTTCTCCGATGCGGGAGGGGAGATACGACCGGGGGATATGGGCGGGGCTTCCTGGGGACCCCTCCCCAGGCGCCCGGGGCGCCCCACGAAGCGTCCCGATCAGACCAATTCCACCACGGCCCCGGCTTCTTCCAGTTTCTGCTTGGCCGCCTCGGCCTGGTCCTTGGGCACGTTCTCCAGGATCGGCTTGGGGGCACTCTCGACCAGGTCCTTGGCCTCCTTCAGGCCCAGCCCCGGGATGAGTTCCCGAACCACCTTGATGACCTGAATCTTCTTGGGGCCGCCGTCCTTGAGGATCACGGTGAACTCGGTCTTTTCCTCCACCGCCGGCGCCGCCTCGGCCGCCGGAGCGGCGGCCGCCGCCGGCATGGCCGCCACGGCCACCGGAGCCGCCGCCGAGATGCCCCACCGCTCCTGCATCATCTTGACCAGTTCGGCCACTTCGAGCAGGGTCATGCTCTCGATTTCCTGTAGGACCTTTTCCAGTTTTTCCGAAGCCATCGTTTCCTCCTAAAGTTCATGGCACCGTTCACAAAACCCGCATCGTGGCCGGCCGGACCGGCTACGCCGCCTCCGCCGGCCGTTCCCCCTGTTCCGCGCGGACCGAGAGTACATAGACGAGTTGCCGCAGGACGCCGGACAGGGCCCCGACCAGGCCGGCCAGGGGGGATTGCAACGCCCCGACCACCTGGCCCAGAAGCACCGGCCGCGGCGGCAGGGTGGCCAGGGCCTCCAGCGCCTCCGGCGGGAGCACCTGCCCCGGCATCCAGGCCGCCTTGACCCGAAGCGCCGGATAGTTCGGGAGTTGCTCCCGCAGCGCCTTGGCCAGCGCCACGGCATCCCCGTAGCCAAAGGCCACCGCCGTCGGCCCCTCCAGGTAAGGCTCCAGGCCGGCGAGGGAAAGTTGCCTCAGCGCCAGGCGCAGGAGGGTGTTCTTGACCACGTGGTAGCCGCCGTCCGCCTTCTCCAGGGCCCGCCGCAGCGCGGTCAGGTCTTTCATGTTGATTCCCCGGTAGTCGGTCAGGACCACCATCCGGCTGCGGCTGAGCCGTTCGACCAGTTGGGCTACGCTCTCCTTTTTCTTTTCTGTGGGCATCCAGACCTCCTAAACATCCTCCCGGCCGGCCGCCGGCCCCAAAATAAGGGCCTCTGCATCCCCAGACGCAGAGGCCACCTCGGTAGGCACCAAGGAAATATCTCGCCTCGGCAGGCGGTTTACCCATTCAGCCCGGTACGGGCACCTGCGGTCTGGGGCGATAGGGGGCACCCATTTGGTGCCCCGGCCGGCTCACTTGTCCGACAACACCTCGTTCGCTATACGGCCGGCTTCAACGCCAGTGAGGCCGGCACGTCTACCTTGATGCCGGGGCCCATCGTCGGGCTGATGACGATGCTGCGGATATAGGCCCCTTTGACCGCCGCCGGCTTGGCCCGGCGGATGGCATCCACGATCGCCGTATAGTTGTCCAAGAGTTGATCCTCGCTGAAACCGGTCCGGCCGATGGTGACGTGAATCAGCCCCTGCTTGTCGGTGCGAAACTCGACCTTGCCCCGACGCACCTCCTCGATGACACGGGGCAGGTCTTCCTGCGGGACGACCGTGCCGCTCTTGGGGTTGGGCATCAGTCCCCGCCGGCCCAGGATGCGTCCCAGCCGGCCGACCACCCGCATCATGCTGGGGATGGCGATGGCCACATCGAAATCGGTCCAGCCTTCCTTCTCGATCTTCTCGGCCAGTTCGGCCCCGCCGACGTAATCGGCCCCGGCCTCGCGGGCGATCTTTTCTGCCTCGCCTTCAGCAAAGACCAGCACGCGCACCGGCTTCCCCGTCCCGTGGGGCAGGACGGCCGTCCCCCGCACCTGCTGGTCCGTCTTGCGCGGGTCCACCCCCAGGCGAAAGTGGACGTCCACGCTACCGTCAAAGGAGGTATACGAGACCTGCTTGGCCAGGGCGATGGCCTCGCGGGGCTCATAGGTGCGGTTTCGGTCCACCAGTTGGGCAACCTGGTTGTACTTTTTACCTCGCCTGTGCATCGTTCCTCCTTGTGGTGCCAACGGGCCTGCGGCCCTCCCACCGAACGTTTCAATCCACGATCTCGATGCCCATGCTGCGGGCCGTTCCGGCGATGATTCTCTCCGCCGCCTCCAGGTCGCGGGCGTTCAGGTCGGGCATCTTGATCTGGGCGATCTCGCGCAACTGCCGGCGGGTGATTCGCCCCACCTTCTTCCGGCTCGGATCGCCGGAACCTTTCTCCACGCCGGCCGCCTTGCGCAAGAGGTCGCCGGCCGGCGGTGTCTTGGTCACGAAGGTAAAGGAACGGTCCTCATAGACGGTGATCTCCACCGGGACGATGGAGCCGGCCATACTGGCGGTACGGGCGTTGTACTCCTTGCAAAAGGCCATGATGTTCAGGCCATGCTGGCCCAGGGCCGGCCCCACCGGCGGCGCCGGCGTCGCCTTGCCGGCCGGTATCTGCAATTTGATCACCGCCACAACTTTTTTCGCCACCACACACCTCACACGGCTTCAGGGAACGATCCGTTCGATCTGCATAAAGTCCAGTTCAATGGGCGTCTCCCGGCCGAAGAAGGAGACCAGCACCCGTACCTTGCCCTTCTCCTGGTCGATTTCATCCACCACGCCCTCAAAGTCGGTAAAGGGCCCGTCCACGATGCGCACCGCCTGGCCGATGGTGAACTCGACGCGAATCTTGGGCGCCTCCGCCTCCATCTGCTTCAGGATGGCCTGGACCTCGTGCTCCGGAAGCGGCACAGGGGTGTTGCCCGGCCCGACGAAGCCGGTAACCCCGGGGGTTTGCCGGACCACATGCCAGACCTCGTCCGAAAGGAGCATCTGCACCAGGATGTAGCCGGGAAAGATTTTGCGCTGGACAATCCGGCGCTGGCCGTCGCGAATCTCGATCTCCTCTTCGGAGGGGACCAGGACGCGGAAGATTTTATCGGCCACGCCCATCGTCCGGATACGCTGTTCCAGGTTCTGCTTGACCTTGTTCTCGTACCCGGAATAGGTGTGGACGACGTACCAGCGCGCCCCTTCGGGCACCTGGCCTTCGACAGGCAGCGATTCGGCCGCCGGCTGGGCCGGCCGGACCTCGGTCGAGGCGGCCCCCGCTTCCTTTTCTTCCTCCGGCGAAACCGACCGTTCCGTTTCCATCCCGCATCCTCCGGCCGGGAGAAGGCCGGTGAGAACCCACCCTAATGTCCCAAAGACACGATCAACTGGTAAAGCACGGAAAATAACCAGTCAAAAAAGCCCATCAGCAGCCCCAGAGCGACCGAGAGGCCGATGACCACCAGGGTCAGGTTACGGGTTTCCTGCGGCGTGGGCCAGACCACCCGCCGCAGTTCCGCGATAGCGTCCCGGAACCACCGGCCGACCTTTGCCAACCTCGATTGCTTTGCCATCTTGACCGTCCATCCATCCAGGCCGTTTTTAGACAGACATGAACAGGCCGAGAGGGACTTGAACCCCCAACCTGCGGTTTTGGAGACCGCTGCTCTGCCTGTTGAGCTATCGGCCTGCGTACAATGCGCCGTCAGGCGCCCGAATATGGCTACTTGACCTCCCGGTGCAGGGTATGATGCCGACACCGGGGACAATATTTACGCAGTTCCAACCGCCCGGAATCGTTCTTCCGGTTCTTTTCGGTCGTGTAGTTGTGCTCTTTACACTCGGTACACGCCAGCGTGATGATGATGCGGTCTTCCTTCTTGGCCATGGCTCTACTCGATCAACTTGGTGACGACGCCGGCGCCCACCGTCCGACCACCCTCGCGG
>JBMFNL010000035.1:0-36120 GCA_049970175.1 Chloroflexia bacterium | reverse complement strand
AGGCCCCAGGGAGCCGACTTTCAGTCGGCGACGATGGGGGACGCTAAACAAGTACTATTGCCGTAAGGATCGGTCAGCCAGAAGCCGATCTGTTCGTTGGGTGTAAAGCCCCAGATGCTCATGTCGTAGGGCGTGCCGGCCCGGAAACAGTTGGGGGTGGCAGAGCCGTCCCGGCTGGCCGGGATGCCCGCGCACGGATCCGGT
The DNA here is from genome assembly GCA_049970175.1 of Chloroflexia bacterium. GTDB lineage: Bacteria > Chloroflexota > Chloroflexia > DTKN01 > DTKN01 > JASFBA01. The sequence continues at coordinate 35,916 of JBMFNL010000035.1, read as the reverse complement.
GGCTGGGTGGGCGGCACGGGCGTGGGCGGCTTGGCGGTCGGCCGGGGCGCCGCCGTGGGTTCCGGCGTGTTGGTCGGCAGCGGCGTGTAGGTGGGCAGCGGCGTGTAGGTGGGGACCGGCGTGTAGGTGGGCAGCGGCGTCGGCGTGTCCGTGGGCAGCGGGGTGAAGGTGGGCATCGGTGTGTAGGTGGGGATGGGGGTGTAGGTAGGAGCAGGCGTATAGGTGGGCACCGGCGTCGGCGTGGGCTGGGGAACCAGGAAGCAGCCAGCCAAGAGGATCGGCAGCAGGGCACCCAGCAAGTCCACTTATCCTTTTCATCCGATTCCTCCTCTCGTCATTCCCCTGGCGGAATTTCCCAACCAGGGCTGTTCCCTGAAATGACCTCAATGTCCCCGTTCCACCTCCTTCCCGGTCCGTCCGTTCGGGCCGGGCCTCACAAGACCAGCGACCGCACGACATGCTCCCAGGTAATCCCCTCCACCCGCCGCCGGCCGGCCTCTCCCAGGCGCTCGGCCAGCCGGACGTCTCCGGCCAGTTCCTCCAGATGGCGGGCGATGGCCGCCGGGTCGGGTGGGGAGACCAGCCCGCTCTGACGATGGACGACGAACTCGAGCACCCCACCGGCGTCGTCCGTGGTGACCACCGGCCGGGCTGCATGGAAGGCCTCCACGGTGGCATAGCCGTAGTCTTCGTCCACCGGGGCGTAGAAGACGGCCCGTGCCCCGGCATAGAGAGAGATCAGCGCCTCCGCCTCCACATAGCCGGTGAACCGGAGGCGTTCGGCCACCCCTTCCTGTCGGGCCAGCGCCTCCAGCGCCCGGCGTTCCGGCCCCTCGCCGGCGATCACCGCCCGGAGCGGTTCCCGCACCCGGGCCAGCGCCTCGATGAGGAGGTGCACGCGCTTGGCCCGGTCCAGCCGGCCCACATAAAGGACATAGTCGCCGTAGGGGCCGGGATACAACTGCTCCCGATAGCGCGAAGGGGGATAGAGGGGTGTGCTGCGCAGGCCGTTGTAGTGTGCCAGACGACGGGAAACGTTTTGGGAAATGGTGAAGAGGCGGCGGGCTTCCCTCAGGCAACGGCGATCGATACGCCGAATGGCCTGACGCACCTCGCGGTCCTCCTCCCGATAGGTGAAATCGCTGTAGGAGGTCCCGTACCAGTCATAGGCCTGGCGATGCTGATGCACCAGCCAGACCACCTTGTTCGGGTGGCGGGCCACGTAGGAAGGAAACTTGGTGCAGATGATCTGATCCACCGGCCGGCCGTTGACCCGGTCCAGGCGTAGCAGTCGCCAGGCCAGGCAGCCCTTGACGATCTCCTCCTTGTCCGGCGCCCAGGAAAAGGGCAGTTGCACCGCTTCCACCTGATGGCCGTGCTCACGCAGGGCCTGGACCAGCCCCTCCACCAGAAGTTCCGCTCCCCCCCGAGTGAAGGGCACCTGCACGGCACAGACCAGGATGCGTTTAGCCCCCATCGTCCCGTTCCTCCATCCGAACGGGGTTGTAGCCGACCCTTTCCTCCAGAGCCCGCAGGCGGGCATGCAGAGCCACGATTTCCTCGTGCAGCCGGGCGTTGGCCGCCAGGAGCAACGTCAGGGTGCGTTCGACGGCGGCGTTACAGGCGTTCTGCTGTTCGACGATGGGATTGATGTACCAGCGCAGAAAGCGCCGGGTGAAACGCTGGATCAGGGCGAAAAAGGCCTGCAGGGGCGTCTTCCAGACGATCGGCCAGTGAGCGCTGACCCCCTGGGTGGCCCGCACCTCCTCCAGGCTGCGGACCAGTTCACGTTCGTCCAGGGGGCCCGACCAGGGGGGAAGGCCGGCTTCCGACAGTCCCTCGCGCCTCCGCCGCACCTCGCGCCGAATCTGCTCGACGATGGCGGCCACATCCAGGGGGGCCTCCTCATCCGCCATGGCTCTGCCTCCGACCTTGGCCGATCTTTTCAGGACATTCCCTGAGCCACCAGCGCCACTCCCAGGCAGATGACCAGGGAACCGACCACCTTCTGCCAGTTCAGCGGTTCCTGCAGGGCCGGCCACGAGGCCAGGACCATCACCACGTAACTCAGGCCGAGCATCGGGTAGGCCACGCTCAACTCGATCCGCGAAATCACCACCAGCCAGAAGATCGAGCCGGCAAAGATCAGCAAAAAGCCCAGCAGGACCTTCCAGTTGGTAAAGGTGCGCAGCAGGATGGACCAGCGGAAGGAAAATTCTCCCGCCTCCTCTACCCCTTTCTTCAGGAAGATTTCCCCGATGACGGTCAAAACGATGGCGAGGAGGAGGATGAGGAAGATGTACAATTTCGGCATAGCGGCCTCCTGAATCGTTTGCCGCAACGTCCCGCCGCAGGAGTGGGCCGTAACGGTTACTTTTAGTTTAGCCGAAGGAGGGGAAAATGTCAAATTGGGAAGGGGGCGCATCCCGGCAGTGTCGGAGGCCGGCCTCCCTCGCCCCTAACCCTTTCTCCCTTTCCCTCCACCCCGAACGATCCACGATGAACGTTCAACGATCAACGGTCTTCTGCCACCCGCACCACGGCCACCACTTTGCCCTGGATTTCCACCGGGTCCTGGCCGTGGCGGGGATAGAGGTGGATGGGGGCCATCGCCGGGTTGGCCGGCTGCAGCCGGATGTGGTCTCCTTCCCAGAAGAGTTGCTTCAGGGTGACATAGCCCTCGGGGTCATCGGAGTCGGTCAGGCCGGCGATGACCAGGTCGCCGCTCTCGGCGGTGGATTGCGGGCGGACGATCACGTAATCGCCTTCGGCGATGCCGAACCCGACCATGGAATGGCCGCGCACGCGCAGGGCAAAGGTGCCGGAACGAGCCCACTCCGGGGGCAGGAGGAGGACCTCCTCCCCCGACTCGTGGTAGGCCACGGTGACGTCGTAGCGGCCGGCCGCTACCTCGCCGACCACCGCCACCGGCCGGCCTTCCGCCCACTGCAGATACCCCCGGGCCAGGCGAATCATCGCCACAGCCGAATGGAACGGGTTAGGCAGGACGGAGAACGGCGGCCCGGCCGGGGTTTCGTCCGTGCCGATCCAGCGTGGCCGGCAGTGGTCCCGCGGCCACATCGTCACCCGTCCGCTCTCCTGGGAGCGGCGAAAATCCCACCACCTTCCGTTGTTGCCTGGTGAGGTCATCTCAACCTCCCGGTTCGACACTTCCGGCAGCGGAAGGGCCGCCGGTGGCGAACCGCTTGCTCTACCTATAGTATAGCACATTTGTTTCTAAATGTCAAGTCCTGGAAAACCGTTTTTGGAGAAATGGCCTCGCTAGAGGTCCCCGGCCGTTGAGCCGGGTTTGGGGAAATCATAGCCGGCCGCGCTCGCCGCCACCGTTTCCCGTATTTCCGGGGTAAGCCGGCCCAGGCGGTGCAGGCCGTAGATCAGCGCCCCGACCACGGGCGGATAACGGGCCGGCCCGATCTGAGCCAGGGGGGCGACCTGCCGCACCGCCTCGGTGAAACGGGCCAGGAAGAGTTCGCCCGAACGAAAGACGCCGCCGCTCCACCCCAGAGGGAAACGCTCCTCCTCCATGCCCAACTTCCGGATGACGGCGCTCGCCATGCGGGCCACTTCGTCGGCTGCGTGCAGCAGGATACGCCGGGCCTCGGGGTCTCCCTCCCCGGCACAGCGGGAGACCGCCTGGGCGAAGGAGGCGATCTCGGCCTTGTGAAAGTGTCCGGAGTAGGCTACCTGCACCATCTCCAGCGGGTCGGCCAGGCGGTAATGCCGGACCATCGCCTCCAGCAGGGCGGTCGCCTCACCCCGTCCGTCGTAAGCCCGCATGGCGGCGCGCAGCCCCTCCAAGCCGATCCAGTAGGCGCTGCCTTCGTCGGCCAGGAGGTAATCCCATCCCCCGGCCTTCCAGGTTTCCCCCCGGCTGTTCATCCCATAGGCGCTGCAACCCGTCCCGGCGATGATGCCCAGGCCGGGGAGGGCCAATGTGGCCCCGGCCCAGGCGATGATCACGTCGCCCACCACTTCGAAGGGGATGCCCAATCCGGCGGCCTCCAAAATCTCCTGGTAGGCCTGCCCGTCCTGACGGGGGTGGTCCAGGCCGGCCACGCCCACCAGGAGCAGGCGCACCTGCGCCGGGGCCACCCCGGCGCTTCGGAGCGCTTGGCGGACGGCCTCCGCCAGGGACCGGGTGGAAGCCTCCCGACCGACGGTATGGTAGTTGGCCGGGCCGGCCGTTCCCCATCCCAGGATACGGCCCTCCAGATCGCCCACCAGGGCGACCGTGCCGGTCGCTCCCCCGTCCAGGCCGACGAGGAAGGAACGCGCTCTAGAGCGAGGCAAGGGCGCGCTGTGTTCCATTTTCTCCATCCTCCGGCCGCTCCCCTTTGGGAAAGGCCTCCCGAAACAGCCGGCCGCCGGCGGTCAGGTCGCTCAGGAGTTCGTCCAGGGCCGAGCGGGCCTTTTGCACCACCGCCGGGGGCATATGCCGGACGACACAGGCCTCAAACTCCTCCTCGTCCAGCACCAGGTAGCGTCCTTCCGGCCAGACCCACAGGTCCAGTTCCAGATCGGTGTAGCGAATCGTCCGGCCGTCGAAGGAGATCGGGGTGCAGATGTTGGCATACCAGCCCTTCAACCGACCGTCCGGGCCGTAGAGGGAGAAGATATTGTACCAGCGGCCGAACCAGTAGCGTTCCAGCATGGTGTCCCCGAGGGCAAAGACCACATAGCCCAGGTCTGCCGGGTGTTGCAACGGGGCCCGCAGGAGGAGCATCTCCCGGCTCCGGGCCACCAGGACGGCCCACCAGCCCCGTTTCGGCTCGCCGGAGGCCCGCCGGGGACGCACCTGGACGATCGTTTCCTCCTGCCCCATCGTCCCCTCTTTAGGAAAGGAAGAGGATCCGTCCACAGTGTTCGCAGCGCACCAGGGCTTCTCCCAGAGCCGCCTTGCGCGTGAGCAGGGGGACCTCCAGGTGGCATCCACCGCAGGTATTGTTCACGACCGGTACGACGGCCGGCCCGCCCCGCGTGCGCCGCAACTGCTCATAGAGCACCAGGGCGTAGGGGGAAACCTCAGAGGCCACGCGCTCGCGGTCGGCCCGCAGCGGCTCCATTTCTTCCCGGAGGCAGGCTTCCTGCCGCGCGGTTTCCTGGGCAAAGGTTTCGTACCCCTGGGCGCAGCGCTCCTCCTCCGCCGCCAGTTCTTCCAGCCGGGCGCGGTGGGCATCCAGGTCGAGCATGATCTGCAGGGCGTCGCTTTCCAGGGCATCCTTCTGTCGCCGAATCTGCTCGATCTCGCTCTGCAGGGCCTGGAGTTCCCTTTCCGAACGGACGGCATCGCTGTAGAGCAGGCCTTCCAGTTCCTTCAAGCGGTTCTCCTGCTCCCAGAGGGCGCTTTCGGCCTGGTGCAGGCGGAGTTCCTGGCTGCGCAGCATCCGGGCGCTCTCCTGACGGGTCTGGCGGATTCGTTCCAACCCCTCTTGCAGGCGTTTGCGCTGGGCGGCCCACTCCTGAATCTTGCGTTCGCAGAGGGCCAGCCCCTCGTCCAGTTCCTGCAGCCGGTAGAGCCGTTCAACTTCGCGCACGGTGACCGCTCCTGCCATCTGGCCTATTCGTTCCGGGCAAACGGAGTATAACACGGAAGGGGGAGGGGTGCAAACCGAAAGTTCGCAAAAATCCCCATCCTGTGGTATAATAGTTTTGCAGGGCAATGGGGCCCCGCCTGGGACAGACCTTACAGCCCCTCGGCAAAAAGCGGGGGCAGCCGGTCGAAAAAGGAGTCGAAGATGACCCCGAACCGCTTTTCCGAACGCATGAACAGCCTGAAGAGCAGCGCCATCCGCGACCTCCTGCACTATGCCACCCTCCCCGGGATGATCTACCTGGCCGGCGGTCTGCCGGCCCCGGAATCGTTCCCCGTCGAGGTCTTCCGGCAGGCCTGCAACACCGTTCTGGATGAGGTCGGTGCCCAGGCCCTCCAGTACGGGACGACCGAGGGATACAAGCCGCTGCGCCAGTACCTGGCCGAACGGATGCGCAACCTCAAGGGCATCGCCTGCGGCAGCGACAACATCCTGCTGACCAGCGGCTCCCAGCAGGCCCTGGAGATGATCGGCAAACTCTTCATCGACTACGGCGACATCATCGTTGTCGAAAGCCCCAGTTACCTGGGGGCGATCCAGGCCTTTGACCTCTATGCGCCCCGCTACGTCACCGTGCCGATGGACGAAGAGGGCATCATCCTGGAGGAACTGGAGCGTATCCTGAAGATCATCACCCCCAAGTTCCTCTACCTGGTGCCCACCTTCCAGAACCCCTCCGGACGGACCCTTTCCCTGGAACGGCGCCGGCAACTGATCCTCCTGGCCGAGCACTATGACCTCCTCATCGTCGAGGACGATCCCTACGGGGAACTGCGCTATACCGGAGAGCCGGTGCCCCCGATCAAAGCCTTCGATATGACCGGTCGGGTGATCTACCTGAGCACCTTCTCCAAAATCCTCTCGCCGGGCATCCGGCTGGCCTGGGTGGTCGCTTCGGAGGAGTTTATCCGCAAACTGGTCCTGATCAAGCAGGCGACCGACCTCTGCACCTCCACCTTTATCCAGTACGCCGCCTATGCATACTGCCAGAGCGGTGTGATGGAGGAGCATATCGAAAAGATTCGGGCGATGTACAAGGTTCGCATGGAGGCGATGCTGAACGCCCTGGAGCGGTATTTCCCCAGGGAGGGGGTTTCCTGGACGCATCCGGAGGGGGGCATGTTCCTCTGGGTGACGCTGCCCGAGGAAATCGACGTGGAGGACATGCTGAAGGAGGCCGTGGCCAACAAGGTTGCCTTCGTGCCGGGCTCTTCCTTCTATGTGGACGGCCGGCCGCACAGCACGATGCGCCTGAACTTTTCCAACGCCACCCCGGAACAGATCGAGGAGGGCATCCGCCGCCTGGCCGAAATCGTCCAACGCCGGCTGAAGGCGCTGGCCCAGACACGCTAAGGTGCGCCATCCGTATATTGCCCTGGATACCGAGACCACCGGGCTGGAACCGGGCCGGGACGAGGTGATCGAAGTCGCCGCCGTCCGTTTTCAGGGGGCCGAGGTGCTCGGCACCTGGCATAGCCTCATCCGGCCGGCCGGCCCCCTCCCGGAGCAGATCGCGCGCCTGACCGGGATCACCCCGGCCGAACTGGAACGCGCGCCCCGCTTCTATGCCGTCCTGCCCGACCTGGCCCGCTTCATCGGCGACGATCCCATCGTCGGCCACTCTGTCGGCTTCGATCTGGAGTTCCTGGCCGCCCAGGGGCTCTCCCTGAACAACCCCCGGGTGGATACCTACGAGTTGAGCACCCTCCTCCTGCCCGAACTCCCCGACCGCTCCCTGGCCAGCGTGGCCCGGGGGCTGGGCCTACCTTACCCGGAACAGCACCGCGCCCTGGCCGACGCCCAGGCCGTGCAGGAGGTCTTTCTGGCCTTCTGGCAACGCCTCCTGACCCTGGACCTGGACCTCCTGGAGGAAATCCTCCGCCTGGCCGGCAAGGCCGACTGGCCCCTGCGTCCGCTCTTCGAGGAGGTGGCCGAGGAGGTCCTCCGCGGAGGGTTCGGAAGGAAGGCTGCGGGCGGGCTGCCGCTGGCCCTGCGCCTGGTCGAACCGGAGCCCCGCCCGGAGGCGCTGGAAGAGACGGAGGACGAACGCCCTCTGGATGAGGAGGGCCTGGCCGCCCTTCTTTCTCCAGGGGGGCTCTTCGCTCGGTCCTTCCCCCACTATGAGCATCGTCCCCAGCAGGTCGAGATGCTGCGGGCGGTGGCCCGGACGCTCAACGCCGGCGGGCAACTCATCGTCGAGGCCGGCACCGGGGTCGGCAAGTCTATGGCCTATCTCCTGCCGGCCGTGGCCCTGGCCGTGCGGCGGGGCCGGCCGGTGGTGATCTCCACCCATACGATCAACCTGCAGGACCAGTTGTTCCACAAGGACATCCCCGATCTGAGACAAGTTCTGGCCCAGGCCGGCCCGGAGGAGGGGGAAGCGGCCCGCTGGGCCCACTTTTCCGCCGCCCTGCTCAAGGGGCGGGGCAACTACCTTTGCCTGCGGCGCTGGGAGATCCTCCGCCGCAGCGCCGTCCTGACGCCGGAGCAGGTGAGCACCCTGGTCAAGGTGCTCCTCTGGCTTCCCCGGACGCGCACCGGCGATCGGGCCGAACTGGCCCTGGTGGGCCGGGAAAACGCCGTTTGGAACGAAGTGGCCTCCCACCCCCACGCCTGCCGGGGAGAGGAATGCCCCTACTGGCAGCAGAACCGCTGCTTCTTTTACCGTGCCCGCCGGCGGGCGGAGGCGGCCCACATCATCGTGGTCAATCACTCCCTGCTCCTCTCCGACGTGGCCACCGAAAACCGCGTCCTGCCGGCCTACCGCCACCTGATCGTGGACGAGGCCCACCACCTCGAAGGGGTGGCCACCGAGCAACTCGGCTTTCACGTCACGGCGGAGGAAATCTTCTTCCACCTGGCCGCCATCAGCCGGCCGGCCGGCTCCGGGCGCGAGGAGGGGTTGCTCTCCTTCCTGCCCACCCTGTTCCGGGGACCCAAGGTGCCCGAGGCCGCCCGGCAGACGCTGGAGACGCTCTGCCGGGAGGTGCGCAGCAGCGTGGAAGCGGCCCGTGCCGCCACCCAGACCTTCTTCGAGCACCTGGAGGCCTTCCTCCGCCCATACCGGGAAGGCAACACCTCCTCCTACGACTGGCACTGGCGCATCACCTCCAGCGTCCGTGTCCAGCCCGACTGGTCCGACCTGGAGATCGACTGGGAGGCCGTGGCCGGGGAACTCTGGCGCATCCAGGAGCGCCTGAGCCGCATCTTCCAACTCTGCCTGGAGGCCCTCGAGGATTCCCCGGAGGGCCAGGATGTGCTGGCGGAACTCGCCCTCCTCGGCCAGCGCACGGCCGAGATCCGCGAACAGGTGACCGATATCGTGAGCCAGGGCCGGCCGAACGGCATCTACTGGCTCAGCGTGGAAGCCCAGACCGGCACCATCGGCCTGCACGCCGCCCCGCTGCACGTCGGCCCCCTGCTCCAGGGGGGCCTCTACAGCCAGAAAGAGGCCATGGTGCTGACCTCGGCCACCCTGAGCACCGAGGGCAGCGTCGCCTTCCTGCGGGAACGGCTCAACCTGCCGGATGCCGAGGAACTGCTTCTGGACTCGCCCTTTGATTACGCCCGCGCCGCCCTCCTGGTGATTCCGGAGGACATGCCCGATCCGAGCGATCCCCAGTACGGCCGGGCCCTCTCCCGCACCCTGGTGCAGACCTGCCTGGCGAGCGAGGGACGGATGCTGGTCCTCTTCACCTCGCATCACACCCTTCGCCAGGCCTACAGCGCCATCCGCCGGCCGCTGGAGCGGGAGAACATCGCCGTGCTGGGCCAGGGCATCGACGGCTCGCGCCACATGCTTTTGGAAAAGTTTCGCCGCAACCCGCGCAGCATCCTGCTGGGCACGAGCAGTTTCTGGGAGGGGATCGATGTGGTCGGCGAGGCCCTCTCGGTCCTGGTGATCACCAAATTGCCGTTCGATGTGCCCACCCATCCGATCTTTGCCGCCCGCTGCGAACTCTTCGAGGAGCCTTTCGCCCGCTACGCCGTTCCCCAGGCCGTCCTGCGCTTCAAGCAGGGCTTTGGCCGGCTCATCCGCAGCCAGACCGATCGGGGCGTGGTCATCCTGTTGGACGGCCGGGTGCTCACCCGAACCTACGGCCCCACCTTCCTGCGTTCCCTCCCGCCGGCCACCCTCTGCCGGGCCCATCTGTCGGAGGTGCCTGGGCTGGTCCGGGAATGGCTGAGCGCGGGGAAATCGAATTGACGATGGCCCCTCCAGGTGGTATACTAGGATTAGATACAGCGTTGAGGGAAGCGATGGGCATCACCTTCCGACACCCGTTGGTTCGGCATGGTCAGGCGGAAAGGAGGCCGGGCGACTGTGGCTTGTGTTCCAGATTATCCCTTTTTACCCCCTCTTCCGGCATCGGCCGGGAACCGTGTGGTTGGGCTGTTTGGATGAGCCCGCCTACCGGTGGGCAGGAAAAAGGAGGATGGCCATGGAAATGCAACTCCGCACCAAGAATTACCGGATGACCCCGAACCTGCGCGCCTATGTCGAAAAGAAGGTGCCGCGGCTGGCTCGCTACCTGGATGATATTGCCGAAACCAAGGTCGAGTTCAGCCAGAAGAACACCCGTTCCCAGGGCCCGCAGATCGTGGCTCAATTGACCGTTACCCTCACCAACGGGGTGATCCTGCGCGCCGAGGAGCATTCCGGCGACCCTTACACGTCCCTGGATGCCGTGCTGGATACGATGGAGCGGCAGGTGGCCCGTTTCAAGGAACGCTACTACCAGGGCCGGATGCGCCGGCGCGTCGGCCAGCCCCTCTCCCTTTCCGAACTCCCGCTGGCTACGGAGACGCCCCCTGCCGAAGAGGAAGAAGAGGAACCCCAAATCGTCAAGGTCAAGCAGTTCCTGGTCAAGCCGATGTTCAGCGACGAGGCCATCTCCCAGATGGAACTGCTGGGCCACGACTTTTTCATCTTCCTGAACGCCGAGACGGAGCGGCTGAACGTGCTCTACCGCCGCAAGGACGGGCAGTACGGCCTCATCGAGCCGGTGATGGAGTAGCGGTATTCCAAGGGAAGCCGGGGCGCAACTTTTGCGCCCCGGCCCTTGCTTTTCCAGTGGCGGAGGTGGGATTCGAACCTACAACCAAGGGCTTATGAGTCCCCTGCTCTACCGTTGAGCTACTCCGCCGGAAGTAGCGGGGGGTGGATTCGAACCACCGACCTCCGGGTTATGAGCCCGACGAGCTGCCACTGCTCCACCCCGCGTTGCATCATTTATTATAGCAGGAGAGGCCCGGGTTGTCAAATCCACTTTTCTGACATCCGCTCATCAATCCCACCTAGGCCCTTACGGCGGCCCCGACCGGCCGCGACGGGCCCAAAATCGCCTCCGCGACGGCCGTCCCCCGCCATCTCCACAGCGTTTCGGGCCGCCATTCGTGCCAGTTATGAGCGGATGTCAGCACTTTTGCCGCGAATCCCAGGCCGGGCCTCGTCCGAGAACGGAGTGCAGGAGTTGACGGGCCACCTCCACCGCCGTGGCGGCATCGGGAGCGTAGCCGTCGGCGCCGATTTCGGCGGCCCAGGCCTGGGTAACCGGCGCGCCGCCGACCATCACCTTCACCTGGCCCCGCAGGCCGGCCTCTTCCAGGGCCTCGATGGTCCTTTTCATGGCGGGCATCGTGGTCGTCAGCAGGGCGCTCATCCCCAGAATCTCCGGCCGGTGTTCCCGCACGGCGGCCACGAAGCACTCCGGGGCAACGTCGGTGCCCAGGTCCACGACCTCGAAGCCGGCTCCCTCTAGCATCATCCGCACCAGGTTTTTCCCGATGTCGTGCAGGTCTCCCTGGACCGTGCCGATCAGGTAGGTGCCGATGCGGGGCACCCCGGTCTCCGCAAGGAGCGGCCGCAGCACGGCCATGGCGGCGTGCATGGCCCGGGCGGCCAGCAGCACCTCCGGGACAAAGAGGAGGCCGGATTTGAAATCCCGGCCCACCCGGTCCATGCCGGCGATCAGCCCGGAAAGCACCCCGGCCGGGGAAAGTCCTCCCTCCAGGGCCTGCTGCACCAGAGCGGTGACCTCCCGGTGGTTCCCCTGGTAAAGGCTCTCGGCAATCCGCTCCAGAATGTCTGTCACGCCGGACCTCCTTGGGGGCCCCATGTCCGCATCCCGCCTATACGGGCCGCCGCCCTCACCCCAGCCATAGGGCCAGTGTCCATCCCACATCCACCAGGGCAACCAGCAGGCCCAGAGCGAGGAAGAGCAGTCGTATGCGGCTCTCCGGGACCAGGGCCAGGCCGAGGAGAAAAAGGCCTACCGCGAGCAGGGTCAGGACCGAGGTATAGGTGTTGGATTTGTCCCCCCAGCGCCGGGCCTCGTCGGCCGCGATGTTCTGCTCCTTCAGCAGGTCGGCGGCCCGGCGGTACTGATCCTGGATGTAGGCCGCCGTATCGATTTCGCCGTTTTCCAGCGAGCGTACGTAGCGGGCATCGGAAAGCAAGGTGCTCTCCGGGACCAGGGAGGCGGCCACCCGATCCTGGAGCCGGCCCCGGAGGTCATAGTACTGGATCAAGTCCTCGCCGGCCTTGCCCTGAAGGGAAACGGCCGTGGCCTGGTTCACCACCCCGTCCACCTGAAGCATCAACCAGTCGCTCATCACCACGAGGTCATAGCCCACATGCGCATTGCTCTCGTCCAGGGCAGCCATGACCTCGATGGCCAGCACCTCGCTATCGCGGGTTGCCCGCGCCTCCCGGATGGAGGCATCCGCACCCAGGAATCCGACCACCGTCCCCCAGAGGGCAACCAGGGCCATCACGGCGGCGACGATCTGGCGAAAGCGGCTTTGCGGTTTTTCCTGTTCCATTGGAGCCTCCTGGGGACCTCAGAGGACCGGGCCGGCCAGTTCGACCAGCCCCAGGTGGACCAGCGTGGCCAGGAAGAGGATGACGGCCAGGCCGAAGAGGATATAGCGGACCCGGCCGGGAAAAATCTGGGCCAGGGTGCAGGCGAAGATGACGATGCCCAGGGGGATCGTCCCCAGAATCAGAAGGCGGACCTGGGTGTAGGTCCTCTCGGCTTGATCGAAGGCGGGTCGAGGGTCCATCGCCGAACGTTCCGCGTCTGCGGCGCGAATCTCTTGCAGGCGTCTCTGCAGGTCCAGCGAGCCGTCCGGCCGTCGGTAGTCAGGGTTGCCCACGATAGGAAACATGCCGCACATCGCCGCGATGGCTTCGGAAAGCCAGGAGGCTTCCGTTTCGGCGACGGTAGCCAGGGTATCCGGTCCCGCCGCCCGCCAGCCCTGGGCGGCCTGCACCATCTCCTGGATGCGGACCTCTTCCTGGCGGTAGCGCAGCGCGTAGTGGGCCTCCCGGTAGAGCGTGGTCAGGTCCTCCAGGTCGGTGCTGCGGATGCGCACCGTGTTGATGATGGCGGCGCGGTCCGCGTCGTGGGCCGCGCTGGACAGGATGGCGGCGCGCCAGAGGACCGCCGCCACCACCAGCGTGACGACGGCCAGCGCGACGGTGGTCACCGCTTCGAATCGTTGGTTTCGCGGCTCCAACCTTTCCTCCTTTCAGCGAGAGTCGGGCGGCCCGGCCCGGGCGTCGGCCTCGGCCACGATGGCGTGGAGCACCTCCCGGACGTCGGACGGGAGCGGGGCCGGCCGGTGGGTGGCCAGCACCTCCCGGGCCACTTCCCGGGCCCGGGAGACGGGGTCGGGCCGGCCGGCCTCGACCCAGGCGGCGTAGGCATGCCGGTCGAAGAGGCGCGGATACCAGACCTCGCGACAGTGCCGGGCCGTATGCGGCGACTTCAGAAAGTTCCCGCCCGGCCCGACCTGGTGGATGACCTCCAGGGCCAGCGTCTCCGGGGAGATTTCGATCCCCCGGAGCAGCCGCCGCACCAGGCCGATCACCTCGTCGCCAATGACGATCATCTCATACGAGCAGGTCAGACCGGACTCGATATACCCCACGTCGTGGATCAGGTTGGCCCCGGAGAGGGCCGCCCAGAGGATCCAGAGCGCGCTCTCGATCCCGGCCTGGAGGTCCGGCCGTTTGGAATCGGAGCAGCCGGCAAAGCCCCAGACCGGGAGATGGTAGTAATCGTGCGCCAGTTCGGCCATGGCCATGCAGTGGAGCATGAACTCGGGGCCGGCATAGACGCCGACCATCGTGCGCATATCCAGCGGCCCGCTTCCCGAACCCCAGACGAAGGGGGTGCCCGGCCGGCGCAACTGGGCGATGACCAGGCCGCTCAGCACCTCGGCGCACGCCATGGCCAGGCTGCCGGCCGGGGTGACCGGGGCCGTGGCACCTTCGAGCGGACCCGGCGCATAGACCAGGGGCAACCCCCGGTCGGCCATCCGAAGCAACTTGCGCAGGGCGGCCCCGGAATGACGAAGCGGCGAGGAGGGCTCCAGGTAGGCCAGGAGGAAGGGGCGGAGGGCCAGTTCCTGCGCCCCGCCGGCCACCGCCTCGGCCATGGCCAGGATGTCGGCCACACCCTCCTCATCCCAGGCGGTGAAGACGATCGGCTTGACCGTGTTCTCCACCATGGCCAGGAAGGCGTGGCGGTCCGAAGTCGGGGGTGGGACGTCGGAGGGCAGGGCCATAGACATCACGAAATCCAGGTGGGGCAGGGCATCTACGAGACGGGCTGCGTTTCTCACATCGTCCAGGAGCGAGGGCCGGCGCTCGCCCGTCTCCAGGTCCAGCGTGTTCGGCAGGTCCGAACCGGTGCCAAAGTAGCAGCGGTGCCCCTCCAGGAGGGCGCGCGGTTCGCCGGTGCGGTCGCAGAGGACGATGCGGGAGGGGGCCTTCCCCAGGGCCTGCTCGACGACGGCGGCAGGGAAACGCACCCGATTTCCGTCCGTCACCGTGCAGCCGGCCTCCTGGAGCAACCGGAGGGCCTCCATCTCGTCCACCTGCACGCCGGTGCGGCGGAGGATTTCCAGCGCGGCCAGGTGAATTTCTTCCAGTTGGGCATCGTCAAGGAGGCGGTAGCCGGAAGGTCGGGAAGGGGGCGGTTCCGATTTCCCGTGTGCGCTGGCCATTGGGAAAAACCTCCTGCCGGAAGCCGGCCAAGGGCGGCCCGGCTCAGCCGGGCAGGGAATGGGCCGTCGCCGTCAGGGTATCCATGAGGCGCGGGTTCGTGTCCGGTGGGAAGGGACTGCCCGTGCTCACCACAAAGCCCCGCGCCCGCGCGCCGATAGCCGCCTGTCGGCGCACTTCCCGGGCCATCTCCTCCATCGTGCCGTGCAGGCCGAAGCGGATGGTGTCGATGTTCCCAAAGACCGTCGCCCGGCCGGCCACCCGCTCGACCACTTCCTCCAGTTCGATGCGGAACGACTTTTTGCTCTCCTCCACGGCGATGGCGTCCACCTCCAGGCCGGCGATGCGCTCCAGCCGGGGGATGACGTCGCCGCAGACGTAATGGATGGAAAGGAGGCCCAGGGAGCGCAGGTGCTGGAAGTAGGGCCGGTTGTAGGTCCAGACGAACTCATCGTAACTCCGCGGCGAGATCATATCCGCCCCGGTAAAGACCTCCTCGACATAGACCCCGTGAATCCCCACCTTCGCCCAGGCGACCATCTCCTCCTGGGCCTGCCGGAGCAGGCGCTCCAGGAGGCGATGGAGCAGTTCCGGGCGGTCGTGCTGGATGAGCATGAGGCCCTGGAAGCCCAGCAGGTCGTAGGCGCTGGAAAAAGGGGTATCCAGCACCGTGGAAAGGAAATAGCGGTCGCCGTAGTCGGCCACCACCCGGCGCGGCAACTCGAAATCGCCCCGGGCCAGGAGTTCTTCGCCTTTCAGGATGGGCAGGCGGGCCTCCACCTCCTCCAGGTCGTGCCACTCGGACGAAAGGTCCCACAGGTCGCTCCGGGAAGCGTCGGGCGAGGTCGGGAGCGCATCGCCACGAGGGAGGGGAACCCGATCCATCGGCACCTCGTCCCCGGACAGGCGGTCCCGGTAGCAGAGCGTCCCGTCCTCGCGGCAGACGATTTCGGTGCGTTCGGCCCAGGCGCGGCCGGCCCCCCGGTCGATCTCCATCCAGTCCGGCCGGACCTTGAAGATGCCGTAGGACTGGTAGAGGGCCTCGGCCCGAAAGCGGGTGTCCTCCTCGTGGTCCACCGGGTAGACCGAACGGCCGCGCATCCGACGGCGGTAGAGTTCGATGTAATAGGCGCGTTCAAAGTCGGCCAGGAAGAGGCTCAGGTAGGCCGGCGCGGCGGGGAGCACGTCCACCTTTTCCCCCCGGAGCGCCCGGCGCATCCGTTCGACGGGCAGCAGGGAACCGGTCCGTTCGGACATCGTTCCGGCCTCAACCCCGGGTCAGGACCGCCTCGAGGCGTTCCAGGGCCCAGTCCAGTTCTTCCTTCGTCACCACCAGCGGCGGTGCCAGGCGGATGACGTGTTCGTGGGTCTCCTTGCAGAGCAGGCCGTGCTCCTTGAGGGCCTCGCAGAAACGCCGGGCCCCGCCGGCCTCGGCCTGGAGTTCGACCCCGATGAGCAACCCCTTGCCGCGCACTTCCCGGATGTGCTCGCTTTCCAGGCGCGAAAGCCGGCCCAGGAGGTAGGCCCCCAGTTCCGCGGCCCGCTCGGGCAGTTTCTCCTCCACGGTCACCCGCAGCGCCTCCCGGGCCACGGCGCAGCCCAGCGGGTTGCCGCCGAAGGTGGAGCCGTGGTCGCCCGGTCGGAAGACGCCCAGCACTTCCCACGAGGCCAGGACGGCCGAGACCGGGTAAAAGCCGCCGGAGAGGGCCTTGCCGAGGATCAGGACGTCCGGCCGCACCCCCTCCCAGTCGCAGGCCAGGAGTTTTCCGCAGCGGCCCAGGCCGGTCTGAATCTCGTCGGCCATCAGCAGGACGTTGTGGCGGGTGCAGATTTCCCGCACCTGCCGGAGGTATCCTTCCGGCGGGACGATCACGCCCCCCTCCCCCTGGACCGGCTCCACCAGGAAGGCGACGGTATGGGGGGTGATGGCCTCTTCCAGGGCCCGCGCGTCGCCGTAGGGGATGGTCACAAAGCCCGGCGTGAGCGGGCCGAAGCCCTCGCGGTACTGCGGCTCGCTGGAGAAACTGATGATGGTGATGGTGCGGCCGTGAAAGTTGCCGGCGCAGACGATCACCTCGGCCCGGTCGGCCGGCACCCCCTTGACCGTGTAGCCCCACTTGCGGGCCGCCTTCAGCGCCGTCTCCACCGCTTCGGCCCCCGAGTTCATCAGCAGCACCATCTCATAGCCGGTCAGTTCGCACAACTCCTTTTCCAGGAGCGGCAACTGGTCGTTGCGGAAGGCGCGGGAGGTGAGGGTAACCCGGCCGGCCTGCTCCGTCAGGGCCCGCAGGAGGCGCGGATGGCAATGCCCCTGGTTGACGGCGGAGTAGGCGCTCAGGCAGTCCAGGTAACGCCGCCCCTCCACATCCCACATCCACACCCCCTCCGCCCGGCAGATGACCACATCCAGCGGGCGGTAGTTGTGCGCGCCGTAGGTTTCCTCCAGTTCAATATAGTCCTGGGTCCTCATTCCGGTTCTCCTTTTGCCGGGCTCAAGTCGTACACCAGCACCTCGTCGCTGCCGTGGGGCGATTCGGCCAGGAGTTCGCCCCGTTCGCTAGCGACGAGCGCTCCCCCGAAGGAGGCATCGTCCGCCGTGTCCTCCAGGAGGTTGATGAAGAGGGTCAGGCAGCCGGCCCGGCGGGCCGCCTCCAGGTAGACCCGGCGCTCCTCCTGCTCCCAGCGGGCCCGGTCGGGGGAGCGGCCGTCGAAGGAGCGGGCCATCGGGACGATGAGGAAGCGGGGCCGGCCCAGTCGGGCGACCACCTCCTCGTCGAAGAGGTCCCCGCAGATGAGGATGCCCAGCCGGCCGAACTCGCTCTCCACGGTGGCTGCCTCGCTGCCCCGCAGGAAAGGCGGCTTCTCCACGTTCTTGCGGTGACGGTGCCGGAGGAGGCCCTGCCGGTCCAGAAGGACGGCGGCATTGTAGACGCCTTCGGCCGTCTGCTCCAGCAGCCCGAAGCACAGCCAGGTGCGGTAGCGGCGGGCCAGGCCGGCCATGGCCTCCACCGTTGGACCGGGAACCGGCTCGGCAAAGCGCTGCAAGTCCTCCCCGGTGTAGAGGTAGCCGGTGAAGGCACATTCGGGCAAGCAGATCAGGTCGGGCTTCAGGGGCTGAAGGCCCTCCATGCGCTCCCGAAAATGGCGCATGTTCCGCACAGGGTTGCGCACCTGGACCTTCAGGGGAAGAAGGCAAACGCGCATGGACACGTCCCGGGGGCCGAACCTACTTTTTCCGAAAGCCGAACAGCCCCCGCCGGCCCTTTTTCTCCTCTTCCGGCGGAGAGGGTTCCTCGAAGGTGATCCCCAGGCGGCGGAAGGCTTCCTCCGCCGTCAGGATGGCCCCCTCTTTGGCCGGGGGCGGGGCTTCCTCTGACGGCTCCGGAAGCGGCCGCAGGGGCAGGGTCACGGTGAAGGTGCTCCCCACGTCCACCTGGCTCTGGACCTCGATCGTGCCGCCGTAGAGTTCGACCAGCCCCCGAGCGACGGCCAGCCCCAGCCCGGCCCCCTGGCGCTCCAGGCCGGCCCGGGTGAGTTGGTAGAAGCGATCAAAGATGCGCTCCTGCTCCTCCCGAGGGATGCCGATGCCCTGGTCAATCACCTGGAGACGCACCTGCCCGTCGGCCCGCCGGACGCGGACGGCGACCTGCCCTCCCTCCGGCTTGGAGAACTTGACCGCGTTGTGCAGGAGTTTCTCGACGATCATCTGCAGGTGCTCGTCGAGGATAGGGAGTGGGGGGAGGTTTTCCTCCACCTCGACCTGTACGGTCAGGTTGCGTTCGGCGATGTCCGGCTGTAGCGAGCGCACGACGGCCTGGATCGGGCCGGCGACATCCCGCGTCGGCTCGGCCTCGCGGGCCTCCCGTTCGGCCACGCCCGATTCCAATTTAAGGATGGCCAAAAAATCGCGCACCAGGCGATCCACACGGTCTCCCCCCCGCCGGACAATGTCCATGAATTCGCGCAACTCGGTGGGGTCGTAGGAGATGTTGGGGTTGGTGAGCAGGGCGATACAGGTTTTGATCATGGTCAGGGAGGTGCGGAATTCGTGGAAAAAGGGGCTGAGCAGTTCGGGGGAGAGGGTGGTCAAAGACACCGGACGTTCGGAGCCGGTTCGCGAACCCAACGCATCTGTGCCCATAGCGCAACCTTTCTGCGACTCGTGCCGGATGGGGCCGATCTTCCCGGCTACCATCCCGACAGCCCGGAAGGGAGTCTGTGGTCTCATTATACCGCGAACTGCCCCGTCTCGTCAAATAATGGCCCGCTAATCTTTCTCTATCTTCCTTCTAACATCCCCACCCTATCTTTGGCGCAGCAAAGTTTCGACAGGATCAACCCAAAGGTTGATTGGAGGGATATACGATGGATCTGAACCGTTTTACCGAAAAAGCCGCCGAAGCCGTCCTGGCCGCCCAGCGCGAGGCCCAGGAACGTCACCATAGCCAGATCGAGCCTCTGCACCTCCTTGCGGCCCTGCTGGGGCAGAGCGATGGGGTGGTGCCGCAGGTGGTGCAGAAGGTCGGGGCTAGCCCGGCCCAGGTGCTGGCCGTGGTGCAGGAGGAACTGGCGCGCCTGCCCCAGGCCTACGGAGCCACCCAGGTCTACCTCTCGCCCGCGCTCTCCCAGGTGGCCCAGATCGCCGAGGAGGAGGCCCGCCGGCTGCGCGACGAGTACATCTCCACCGAACACCTCCTCCTGGGGCTTTCAGACGAGCGCGTCCGCGGGCCGGCCCAGGAAATCCTGCGCCGCTTCGGCCTCGGGCGCGACGCCATCCTCCGCGCCCTCACCGGCATCCGCGGCAGCCAGCGCGTCACCAGCCCGACCCCGGAGAGTACTTACCAGGCCCTGGAACGCTACGGCCGCGACATCACCCGCCTGGCCCGGGAAAATAAACTCGACCCGGTCATCGGGCGCGACGACGAGATTCGCCGTGTCATCCAGGTCCTCTCCCGGCGCACCAAAAACAACCCCGTCCTCATCGGCGAGCCGGGGGTGGGCAAGACGGCCATCGTCGAGGGGCTGGCCCAGCGCATCGTCCGGGGCGACGTCCCCGAGGGCCTGAAGAACAAGCGCCTGGTGCAACTGGACCTGGGGGCGCTCATCGCCGGCACCAAGTACCGGGGCGAGTTCGAGGAACGCCTGAAGGCCGTGCTCAAGGAGATCGCTCAGAGCGAGGGGCAGGTCATCCTCTTCATCGACGAACTCCACACCGTCGTGGGGGCCGGCGCGGCCGAGGGGGCGATGGACGCCTCCAACATGCTCAAGCCGATGCTGGCCCGGGGCGAACTCCACTGCATCGGGGCAACCACCCTGGACGAGTACCGCAAGCACATCGAGAAGGATGCCGCCCTGGAGCGGCGTTTCCAGCCCATCTACGTGGGCGAGCCGACCGTGGAGGACACCATCTCCATCCTGCGCGGCCTGAAGGAACGCTACGAGGTGCACCACGGCGTGCGCATCAAGGACAGCGCCCTGGTGGCCGCGGCCATGCTGGCCCACCGCTATATCTCCGACCGCTTCCTCCCGGACAAGGCTATCGACCTGGTGGATGAGGCCGCTTCCCGCCTGCGCATCGAGATCGACTCCATGCCGGCCGCACTCGACGAGATCGAGCGCCGCATCATGCAACTGGAGATCGAACGCACCGCCCTCAAGAAAGAGCGCGACGAGGCCTCCCGGGAGCGGCTGGACCGGATCGAGCGGGAACTGGCCGACCTGGACGAGAAGCGCCAGGCTCTGCGCGCCCGCTGGGAGCAGGAGAAACAGGCCATCCAGGCCATCCGCCGGACCAAGGCCCGCATCGACGAGGTGCGCGGGGAAATCGAACGCGCCCAGCGTGCCCTGGACTATAACCGGGCCGCCCAACTCCAGTACGGCACGCTGGTCGAACTGGAGAAGGAGTTGCGCGAGCAAGAGGCCCGACTGGCCGAACTTCAGAAGGACGGCGCGCTCCTCAAGGAAGAGGTGGGCGAGGAAGATGTGGCCGAAGTGGTGGCCAAGTGGACCGGCATCCCGGTGAGCCGGCTTCTGGAGGGGGAGATTCAGAAACTGGTGCATATGGAAGAACGGCTGCGCAGCCGGGTGGTCGGCCAGGACGAGGCCATCGCCGCCGTCTCCAACGCCATCCGGCGGGCGCGGGCCGGCCTGCAGGACCCCAACCGGCCGCTGGGCTCCTTCCTCTTCTTGGGGCCGACGGGCGTGGGCAAGACGGAACTGGCCCGTGCGCTGGCCGAGTTCCTCTTCGATGACGAGGACGCCATGGTGCGCATCGATATGAGCGAATACCAGGAGCGCCATACCGTCTCCCGCCTGATCGGGGCCCCGCCGGGCTACGTGGGCTATGAGGAGGGCGGACAACTCACGGAGGCGGTGCGCCGCCGGCCCTATAGCGTCGTCCTCTTCGACGAGACCGAAAAGGCCCACCCCGAGGTCTTCAACGTCCTCCTGCAGGTGCTCGACGACGGCCGGCTCACCGACGGCCAGGGCCGCACGGTGGATTTCAAAAATACCGTGGTCATCATGACCTCGAACGTGGGCAGCCCCTACCTGCAGGACCTGCGCAAAGGCCAGGAGGAGGAGGTCCGCCGGCGCGTCCTGGAGGCGTTGCGGGCGCAGTTCCGCCCCGAATTTCTGAACCGTATTGACGAGATCCTCATCTTCAACCCGCTGGGGCCGGAGGAAATCCGCCAGATTGTGGAAATCCAGATGCGCCGGGTGCAGGAGCGGTTGCGCGAGCGCAAGTTGGAACTGAAGTGGACGGAGGCGGCCCGAAGCCACCTGGCCGAGGTCGGCTTCGACCCGGCCTACGGAGCCCGGCCGCTCAAGCGGGCCATCCAGCGGGAGGTCCTGGACCCGCTGGCCCTGAAGGTGCTGGAGGGCCACTTCCGCGAGGGGGACACGGTGGTGGTGGATGCGGAGGCGGGAGGCATCGTCTTCCGGAAGGCGTAGGGGCCGAGCCCGGCCCCCAGGGAAAGCCTAGGAATCGGAACGAGGGGCCTCCCGCTTCCCTCCCCTCTGCAGCAGACTTTCCACTTCCTCGCGGATATCCTCCAGGTCGGCGAAGGAGCGGTACACGGAGGCGAAGCGGATATAGGCCACCTGATCCAGTTCGCGGAGTTTTTCCATCACCAGTTCGCCGATGGTCCGGCTGGGGACCTCTTCGCCGGCCAGGGCGAAAATGGCCGTCTCGATCTCGTCCACGACCCGCTGAATCGTCTCCGTGGGGATGGGACGCTTGGTGCAGGCCCGCCGGATGCCCCCCTCCAGTTTGCGCCGGTCATAGGGCTCGCGCCGGCCGTCCTTCTTCACGACGGTCAGGCTGATCGGCTCCACCCGCTCGTAGGTGGTGAAACGCCGGCCGCAGGAAAGGCACTGCCGCCGGCGACGAATGGCCTCCGACTCGGCGATCTCCCGCGTGTCCACCACCCGCGACTCGCTGGCCCGGCAATAGGGACATTTCATGGCGATCACACCCCCTAGCCGTTACCCGGGAGTACGTGCCGATCCGTCCGATTTCCGTACCGGTTCCCGGAAGGCCCGACAGGGTCGATCGGTTCGCCGGGCCGTTCGGTCCGCCTACGGCCGGCCACGGTAGATCCAGTCCGACACCCAGCGATAGCGGAATTCCTGCCCGTTCAGGGTGGCCAGGGCGCCGGCACAGCCGTAGAAGAGGCTGCCCAGGAAGAGCAGGCCAAAGAGCAGGCTGAAGCCCACCGTAAAGGGCAGGAAACAGTAGCCCACGACCAGGCGCACCAGGACCAGGGTGAGCAGCCAGAGGGCGGCGGCGATGCTGCCGATGACCAGGCCGGCCAGGAGGACCACCCCCTGGAACACCAGGGCCTGCAAAGCCTGCCAGGCCACGTATCTCGACCGGCCCTCGTAATGCAGCCAGAGGACCAGGGCCAGGACCGGTCCCCCGATGCCGGTGAGCAGGTTCAGCAGGATGCTCCCGTGGGCCGCCGCCGCAGCCAGGCGTTCCTCCCGGGTGGGCAGCGGCGGGAGGGAAACGGCCGGCGCCTCGGGCGGAGGCGGCGACTCTCCGGCCGGCATCATTTCGACAGGCTCAATGCGTCGCTCCTCCGGGGGCGGACTTTCGGGCGGTTCGACCTTGCTTTTTCGGGGCATCGTCTTCTCCTTTGGGCCGGTCAGCGGCCCGAAATCGCAAGGGTTTCGATACGGCCTATCGGCCTACTCAACCCAAGCGTCAGGACTCGGGCACCGGAACGGCTTCCAGCGTTCCCAGGCGGCTCTGGGCGATGGCCCCCAGGCCCGCGCCGGCCAGGAGGGCGGCCCAGGCCGGCCCCAGCCAGGGGACGAGCAGGGCGGGAACGACGGCCAGCGGCACGACCACGGCCAGCCCGGCGGCCGGCGGAAGCCACGTCCGCCCCTCCCCACGGCCGACCATCGCCTCTCCCAGCGCCAGCCCGCAGACGGCCAGGCTCAGAAGGTAGAGGAGGCCAACCAGGAGGAGAAGGAAGGGCACCAGGAGGACGCCGACCAGGCTGACCAGCAAAAGGAGCACCAGGAGCGGGAGAACCACCGCCAGGAACACTCCGCCGGCCAGGCCCAGGCCCAGGCAGGAGAGGAGCCGCCGGCGCAGCGTCTCCACCATCACCCGGCTGCGGCGGGGCCAAAAAGAGCGCAGCCCCCAGGCCAGGAAGAAGCAGAGAACAAAGACCGCCACGGTGGCCAGCAGGGCCGGCCCCAGGCGCTGCCAGAAAGAGGCCGGCCGGTCTTCGCCCGGGACCGCCCATACGCTCCGGGCCGAGAGGCCCTCCAGGATGTCCCCGCGAACGCTGGCCCCGGCCGCCCGCCGCAACTTTCCGCCCAGCGTGACCACGTTCCCCCCGACCTCGGCCGGACTCTGGAGCACCACCTCCCCGCCCAGGCTGACCACATCTCCATCCACCCGGCCGCCGACGCGCACCGGGCCGCCAAAGGCCACGGCATTGCCCTCCACCACCCCCTGCACCGCCAATCCGCCACCGATGACCACCACATCGCCACCCCACGACTCCCCGGGGGCGATCACCGGGCTTCCGCCCAGGTGCACCCGCAGCCGTCCCGGAACCACTACCTGTCCCAGGAAAATGGCCACGGCGCCCAGCAAGGCCAGGACGGCCAGGAGGAGCAGCAGATACCTTCGCATCGTTACCTCCACCGCCCGGCCGCTACGCGGACCGACGGCCGCCATCCTGCCGTATCCAGAGCCAGGCACAGAGGGCCGAGGCGGCCAGTAACAGTCCGATGGGCAGCCAAGGCCAGGCCAGGGCGTGCCAAAGGGTGCGGAGCAAGATTCCCGAGGCCGCCAGAAGGGAAAACAGGCCGTTCCACAGGGCTCCGGCGGTGCTCGAAACCGCCGGGGGTATCCGCAGCCATTCGCCCCGCCCCGGTGCCGTCCCCAGGATCAGCGCGACGGCCGTCAGGAGGAGCAGGAGAAGCGCCACCGCGGCCAGGATCGCCGTTCCGGCCCGGGGGCGGGGCAGAAGGGAGGGAACCACGCTCCGCCGCATTTCGACAGGCTCAATGCACCGCTCGACAGGGAGACGGGCCAGCACCCGACCGGCCAGCCCTGGACGGGGTTCGGCCCAGGGCACGCACCGCAGCCGGCTATCGAGTTCCTGCATCGCCGCCCAGGCGGCCCGGCAACGCGGGCAGCGTTCCAGGTGCCGGGCCAGTTGGGCCTCCTGGTCAGGGTCCAGGGCGGCGTCGAGTCGCAACGACATCAGCCGACCGGCACTTCGGCAGTGCATACCTTGCCCTCCTCGATCGCCCGGGCTAGCATGCAGCGGGCCCGGTGGAGCCGCGTCTTGACCGTGCCGAGCGACAGCCCGGTCGTGGAAGCGATCTCCTCGTAGGAGAGGTCGTACCAGTAGCGCAGGATGACCACCAGGCGGTATTTCTCCGGCAAGCGGTCCAGAAGGCGTTGAACCTGGCCGGCTTCTTCCCGGCGAAGCACGGCTCGGTCCGGCTCCTCGGCCGGCGAGGCCACTCGGAAGGAACAGTCCTCCAGCGAAAGCCAGGCCAGACGTCGCCGGCGCAGGAGGTCCACACAGAGATTGGCCGCAATGGAAAGAAGCCAGGAAGAGAACTTTTTCCCCATTTGAAAGGAGGGAAGGGCCGTATAGGCCCGCAAAAAGGTCTCCTGCGCCGCATCCTCGGCATCTTCGGCATTCCCCAGCATCCGGTACGCCAGGTTGTAAACCTGCCGTTCGTACCGTGTGACTAACCGGGCAAAGGCTTCCTGGTCTCCCTGCAACGTCTTCAAAATCCAGATCTGTTCCTCGGATTGAGCGGCCGCGTCCATCGCCGTCCTCTTCCCAGTACGGAAAAGGGCCGGAAAGGTTCCGACTAACCTTCTTCCGCCGTCTGCAGGACCAGGTAGAGCAGTTCCAGGAGGACGTTCTTCACGCTCTCCCGGTTGGTGGCCACGCACGGCAGAACCTTGACCTCATCCGGCAGCCGCAGGGCCAGGCGCAGGTCTTCCGGCGACCAGGCGTTCTCCAGGTCCTGCTTGTTGGCCACCACGACATAGGGACTCTCGCGGTACGAAATGAAAAAGTCTATGATACGGCGGGTTTCCCGAAAGGTCTCCGGCCGGGTGCTGTCCACCAGAATCAGCAGCCCCAGCATGCCTTCGGAAAGTATTTCCCACATAAAATCAAAACGCCTCTGTCCTGGGGTGCCGAAGAGGTGGAGCACCAGGTCGTTGGCGATGGTGATTCGCCCAAAGTCCATCGCCACCGTCGTCTCCCCCTTGATCAGACGGGTATCGTCCGTCGTTTTCCGCTCGGTGGAGACCACCTCAATTTCGCTGATGGTGCGAATGAACTGGGTCTTGCCCGAATTCACCGCCCCGGTGATGACCATCTTGACCGTCTTCAAACCTGCCTGCTCCTGGTTCGGCGGGTACGCTACGACCGAAGGACGTACCGTTTTCAGGATAGCGAACCCCCGCCCATACTTCCGGATCGGAAAAGCGCCCCGGTCCGGGGGGAATTACATCCCCCGAATCCGTTCGATAATCCGGTTGATCAGGCTGCGCTTGGGACGCTCAGCCGGGACCGGGGCGCTAAGTCCGGGGGGGAGCGGCGGCCGCTCCTTGACCAGTTCCACCAGGCCGGCCGAGATAAAGCCGTAGATGATGCGGCAGACCTCGAACTCGCCCAGCCCGGTACGTTCGGAGATCGTCCGGATCGAGTCTTTACCGTTGATGCGGGCAAAGACGCGCCATTCGTCCGGCGTCAGGTTGACGCCCTTGGCCCGATCGCTGGGCTGATCCACGAACTTGACCACCACATCGGTGCTGGGGATGCGGTCGCGGATACGGCTCCACTCGTCAATGCGCCGCACCCCCTCCATGATGATGTTCTCCACCCCCAGGGGGAGGGTGATCATCACATCTTCCGGGGCGACCAGGACGCCGGCGTCGAAGCGAAATTCGCCGTCGGACCAGGTGAAGAGGCGGTAGACGGTTTCCTCGATCTGGGTGCGGACGTGGCGTTTCAATTCCTCGTCGGAGATATAGCCGAGTTCGACCAGAATCGCCCCGAGCGGCTTGCCGGCATAGGGCCCCTGCTGGAGGCGCAGGGCGTGATCGCGCTGCTGTTCGGTGATGCGGCCGATGCGCACCAGCATCTCCCCCAGACGTTCCTCGCGGCTATACTGGGTGGCGTAAACCAGTTTGCCCTTTTCAAAGTACAGGGTGGCCGCATCGTCCGAACGTTTGAGGGTGAGCCGGCCGGTTTTGTAGCCCCGGTCCACCAGGTAGAGAAAATCCGCCAGGTTAAAGTCGCGCAAGTTGCCTACAAGCGCCATAGGCACCCTCCCTCTGGGTTGCCGTTGACCGATGCGCTCATTATACCCGCTTCCCGTCTCCCCGTCAAACCGCCGGCCTGACATCCGCTCATAAATCCCACCTAGGCCCTTTAGGTCGAGTAGCGGCTTGGGTTGAGTAGCCGCAGGCGTATCGAAACCCAAGTCGCTACTCAACCTACATTCGTGCCAGAACGAGTATGAGAGGATGTCAGGAACGAACCTTGACTTCTCCGGTGGGACGCGGTACAATAGCGATGGCCGGCCGTTTGGAGGAGACCGTGGCCTACTGTCCACACTGTCGAGAGGAATATGCCCTAGAGATCGAACGTTGCCCGCGCTGCCGGCGTCTGCTCCTGCCCCAAAAGCCGGCCTGGCGCTCCTTTGCGCCCGGCGAAAAACTGGTAACCGTCCGCAAGGCCTATGGGGAACTCGAAACCGCCCTTTACCAGGGGCAACTGGAGCAGGAAGGCATCCCCGTCGTCGTCCGGAGGGAATCGGCCGGCCTGGTCCTGGGAGTGACGGTGAATGGGCTGGGCGCCCAGCACCTCCAGGTGCCGGAAAGCCTGGCCGAGGAGGCCCGGGAGGTGCTGGCGGCCTTTTCCGCTTATCCGCGTCTGCGCCGGAGGCGCCTCTGCCGCTTCCGCCGGAGGGGCCCTATTCTACCCGGCCGGCCGGCGTGAATTGCAGGATGCGGACGTAGGGCCGCACCCCGCGGGCCACCTCATCTTTCATCAGGTTGCCCGAGACGTGCATCAGCGTATCGTGGAAGAGGGGGTCCTTGACCATGCTGGCCTGGCATGGATAATGGTGATGGAGCAGCCCGGCCTGTTCCACCGCCTCGTCTACCGAAAGCCCCACCAGGCGCTCGGCCACGAAGCGGGCGCAGCCGCAGGAAGCGTCGCGCAAGACCTGGACGGAGCGGATGCGCCGCTCGACCGGATCCACCTCGATGGAGAAGGCCGGCCGGCCGAAGTAGCGGGCGAACTCGGCAATGAGCGGGTCGCGCACCTCCTCCTGTTCGCTGCGCAGGCTGCTCGTGGTCTCGGTGAGGGAGCAAAAAGGCCGGGGCGTGACCACGCTCACGCCCATCCGCTCCAGCCAGCGGTGGAGTTGGTTGGCCAGCCCCCGGGGCAACCAGGCATCGCTATCCGCCGGGGCGATGACCGCCCGCGCCCCACAGCGCCGGACGATCTCGGGCAGGAGTTCGGCTACTCCCGGATTTTCCCCCAGCGAAAGGACCAGGTCGGCCGGCGGAAGCGTCTCCGGCAGGAACTCCTCGGGGTAGTCGATCACCGAAGGGAGGACGGCCGGAGCCTTCCACTCGGCGATGCTCCAGCCGGCCGGGGTGTGGCGGCGCAGGTTCTCCAGATGCCGCCGGCCGTATTCGCCCTGATAGACGACCAGGATACGCATCTCTCACCTCGGGGTTATCCGGGAATCTCGTCCCCAAAGACGATCTCAAAGGGCAGGGCAATGGCGCCCTGCGGGCAGATCGTCTCGCAATCGGCGCAATAGCGGCAATCCTCCGGCCGGGCCAGCACCGCCCGCCTGCCCCGAAGTTCGAGCGCACCGGTCGGGCAGGCTTCCACACAATCGCCGCAGCCGGTGCAGCGTTCCTCCAGAATGATGGGAAGGATCATCGTCTCGTTCATCCGTACCTCCGGGCCCGGTTGGCCAATTTCCCTTTTGATTGTACGCCGCCGGCCGGCCCCGGTCTGTGACTTTGGTCTCCTGCGTCGGCGCAAAATTTCCGCCGGGGCTTGGCACCCGGAGGCCCAAGCCAAGGTCTCGATGTTTCTGTTGGAGAACCGGGCAGCCTGGTTTCTGAGGCCGACGAGTTGACGGAGGGTGGGCTCATGCTATAATGTGGGGGACGGTGCTTTCGAAGCGGTACTCCAGGACTATACGATGACCGAAGCCAAACAACACAACGGGTTTTGCCCCTTGCTTTCCGTTGGCTGAGGGTTGGAGGGTTGGGCCATGCCGATCTATGAATATCGCTGCCCGCACTGCCGGGGACGGTTCAGCGTGCTGGCGCTGCATCCGGAGCAGGAACTTCCCCGTTGCCCGCGCTGCGGGAACACCGAGGTCCGGCGCCTGATCTCGGGCTTTGCCACCCTGCGTTCCGAGGAGGAGCAGATGGAGGCGCTGGCCGATCCCTCGATGCTGGCCGATGTGGACGAAAACGACCCCAAGAGCATCGCCCGCTGGGCCCGCCGGATGCAACGCACCATGGGCGAGGACCTGGGCGAGGATTTCGAGGAGATGATCGAGGAGATCGAGTCGGGACGCTGGAAGGAGGAGGAGGGCGAGGGCCGGACCGATCTCGGGGATGAGGACCTGGGCTGGGCCTAGGGAGAAGACGATGCCGTTTGGGTCGCGCCGGGAAAAAGAGGCGACAGGGCCGGCCGGCCTGGAGGAGGGCCTGGCCCGCACCCGTCAGGGGGTCTTTGCCCGCATCGGGCAGATCTTCCGCCGGGGCGGGTTGAGCGAGGAGGACTGGGAGGAACTGGAAGCCCTCCTCATCGAGGCCGATGTGGGGGTGCAGACGACGCTGGAGGTGGTGCAGGCCCTGCGCCGGCGCGTACGGGAGGAGGGAATCCGCGACCCCGAGGGGCTCCGCCGGGCCCTGGCCGGGGAACTCCGGGCCATCCTGGAGACGGCCCGGCCTTCTTCCAGGCCGCCCGAACCGGGCGTCCCCCATGTCATCCTGGTGGTGGGGGTGAACGGGGTGGGCAAGACCACCACCATCGCCAAACTGGCCTACCGCTACCGAGGACAGGGCAGGTCCGTGCTCCTGGCGGCGGCCGATACCTTCCGGGCGGCGGCGATCGAGCAACTCCAAGTCTGGGGAGAACGGGCCGGCGTCCCGGTGCTGGCCCATCAGCCGGGGGCCGACCCGGGCGCGGTGGCCTTTGACGCCCTCTCAGCCGCCCTGGCAAGGGGAATCGACGTAGTGATCGTGGACACGGCCGGCCGGCTGCACACCAAACACAACCTGATGCAGGAACTGGAAAAGGTCCGCCGCGTCATCCAGCGCAAAATCCCCTCCGCTCCCCACCAGGTCCTCCTGGTCATTGACGCCACCACCGGCCAGAACGGCCTGGCCCAGGCCCGCCTCTTTGCCTCCGCCGTGCAGGTCACGGACCTGGCCCTGGCCAAACTCGACGGCACGGCCAAGGGAGGCATCGTCTTCGCCATCGTCCGCGAACTGGGCCTGCCGGTCACGTATGTGGGCACCGGGGAGAAACTGGAGGACCTGGCCGACTTCGACGCCGACCGCTTTGTGCAGGCCCTCATGCGTTGAGGGCTCGGAGAATCGAGATGCGCCCGGGTCGCTTCCGATATGCTCTGGCGGGGATGGGGCTCTTCCTTCTCCTGACCGGCTGCTTCATCGTCTCGGGCGAGCGGCTCTCGGAGACGCCCCTTCCCTCCGGCGGCGAGATTCAGGTCCGCTTCGTCAGCGCTGACGGGGAGGCCGAACGTCGGGTATCCCTGGGACGTCCCCTGGCCCCGGTGAAGTTGGAGGTCGCCGTCCAGGTGGACTGGGGGGAATTGAGCGTGGAGGTCATTGGGGAAGACCTGGTCCCCCTGCTGAACGTTCGGGCGCGCTATGGACAGGCCGGCCAGGGCACTGCCCTGGCCCGCACCGACGCGGACGGCCAGATTCGGCTGCACCTGCGGGCCGACGAAGCCCGCAACGGTCGCTACACGATTCACTACTTCTGGAGCCCGACGCCCACGCCCCTCCCTTCCCCCACGCCCACTCCGTAGGTTTCCTCCGATCCCCCTGGTCGGGGAGGGGAAACCCCGCCCCGACCAGGAAACAGGCTCTCGAAATACCCCGGTCGTTCGTTTCCGTCCCGAAGCGGCAGGGGGCCCCACCTCTACAAAAAAACAGGCCTCCCAAACGGTCCCCCACCCCGCTCCCCCTCCTTGGATGGAAGGGGGAGCGGGGCGGGAGAACAGGCTCGGGTCAACGGTTTTTCAGCACCAGGGGCAGGTAGACGGTATATCCCGGCACCGGCGGCCGGCCGAAGGACCAGAGGTAGGCCCGCTGCAGGGCAATGCCGTCCTCCAGGTCCCGGATGTCCGTGGTCAGTTGCACCTGGTAGTACCCGGCCGGGTCCAGCGGCCGCGCTGGCGTAAAGTAGACGGTGGGGCTGAGGTAGCCCACGCTCCCGGTGACCGCGCCGCCGTTCACCAGGACGGAGGAGGCGTTGACCGTGCTCGGATCCAACCCCCGGTTGAAAGTGGCGGTGATGGGGCGGCTGACCTCGAAGGAGGTGGCCCCGGCCGGCGGGTAGACCGAGACGACCAGGGGGTCGCGCCAGTTGTAGACGGTGTCCGTCACCGTCATCGCGCCCGTGGCCCCATAGGTCGGGGTGATGACGCGGTTGGCGAAGCCGACCAGCCAGCCCCACTTTTCCACCCGGTCCCAGTTGCCCCGGGTGTACTTGTACTGGAGCGCGGTGCCGTCGGGGGCGGAGAGGACGATGCTCCAGTGGGTGGCATCCACCCGCTGGAGAGGCAGCCGGCCTGGATCCCAGGAGGCGCCGAAGACGGCGGCGTTGTCGCCGGCGACGTAGACGGTGTCCTCCGCCGGGGTAAAGGCCGGCACCTCCACCTGGAGGGTGAGGGTCACCAGGCGCTGGACGGCCCGTCCGGAGGCCGGGTTGGAGCAGGGGGAGCGGTTGAAGGAGGTGTCCAGGGCCTGTACGGTGTAGGTATAGGTGTGGTTGCTGAGCACCGCTTCGTCGGTGTAGACGGTGGTGGGGGCCGGCACCCGCTCCAGCCGGACGGCGTCGGAGATCGTCTCCCCCTCGCCCCAGCGGTAGAGGTCGTAGGCGTAGAGGTCGGGGGCGCTCACCGCATCCCACTGCAGGGTGATGTGGTCCAGCCCCCAGTGGACGACCCGCAGGTTCTGGGGCGCCTCCGGCGGGGTGGTATCCCCGGAGGGCAGGACGTGCAGGAGCCCGGGGTTCACCACGCCGGTGGGGGAGATGATGCCGCTGCGGTCGGCATAGACCCAGTCGCGGCCGCCGGTCGTGGAGTAGCGGTAGAGGTAGTAGAACTCGCCCACCTCCTCCGGGAGCAGGTTGCCCATAAACTCGTCGTTGTTCCCCACATCCATGTTGAAGACGGCATCCACCCAGTGGGTCCAGGAGATGGGCGGC
Source organism: Chloroflexia bacterium (assembly GCA_049970175.1). Taxonomy (GTDB): domain Bacteria; phylum Chloroflexota; class Chloroflexia; order DTKN01; family DTKN01; genus JASFBA01. The sequence goes on along the minus strand of JBMFNL010000035.1, from coordinate 4,294 downwards.
TCGGAGGTGGGGCCGAAGCCGACCTGGGCGATGAGGCCGGGGGTCGGTCCGGGCTGCTGGGTGACTCCATCGATCCAGACCTGGCCGTAGATATTCTCGGTGGGGGTGATGCCGAGGGTGTGGGTGATCTCGTAGGGCCACTGGAGGTTGGCCCAGTCGATCGTATAGTGCGGCAGGGCGGCGGCCTCGTTGGAGTAGGCGCTCTCGTTGCCGGAGGCATCCACCGCCGTGACCACATAGTAGTACCAGGTGCCGTTGACGACGGCGGTGTCGGTGTAGACGGTTTCGGTGAGGCCGGAGGCCAGGCGCAGATAGTTGCCGCCGGAGACGAGGGAGCGGTAGAGGTGATAGCCGACGGCATCGGTTATGGCTTCCCAGGAGAGGATGACCTGCCCTTCGCCCTCCAAGGCGGTCAGGTGGGCCGGCGGTGCGGGCGGAGTGAGGTCGCCGCCGGCATAAAGGAGGAGGGCGCCGTCCATGGGTGGGATGGCCGGCCCCTGGAGGAGGCCGCCGGCGACGGTATAGGCCTGGCCGGCGTGCAGGACGTCGGTGAAGACGGTGCCTTCGCCCAGGTAGCCGCTCACGTCCAGGGAGACGGTGTAGGTCTGGCTGCCCCGGTTGACCAGGACGACGGCCGCATCGCCGGCCCCCCACTTGCGGCCATAGGCATAGAGCAGATGATCGTCGTCGGTGAGGAGCGTGTCGAAGGAGCCCAGGCGCAGGGCCGGCCGGGCCCGCCGGGTCTGTCCCAGCAGGAGGTAGCGTTCGGCCACTTCGCTCCTCCGAGTGTAGTAGCCGGGCGTATCCTCCCAGGGGAAGGGCACGCGGTTGTAGGGGTCGTCCTCGTATTTGTTGTTGTACCAGCGCCCCGGTGAGGCCAGCCCTACCTCATCGCCGTAGTAGATGGTCGGCGCGCCGGGCAGGGTGAACTGGAGGAGGGCCAGCAACTTCTGGTAGACGTCCACCTCCTCGGGCGAAAGGTCGGTGGCCGGGTTATAGGGCAGGTGCTGGCCGTCCTCCCCCTTCTGGTTCTTGCTCAGGACGAAGCGCACCCGGTTGGTGTCGTGGCTGCCCAGGAGGTTCATCATGGCCTGCCAGGCCTCCGGCGGATAGTCCTCCTGGATGCTCCGGAGCCAGGCGTCCAGTTGGGAGGGGGTGATGGGGTCCAGGGGACCGCCCCAGGAGGAGGCGTTGTTATCGTTGTCCTCATAGTGGCGGTCGCGGAGGAAGGAGAGGAGGGCGCTGCGGAAGCGATAGTTCATCACCGCATCCCACTCGCCGCCCAGGAGCCAGGGGGTGGCATCCCCCCACTCCTCGCCGATGATGGCGGCCTCGGGGTTCGCCCCCTTGACCGCCTGGCGAAAGCCCTCCCAGTAGTCGTTGGTGGGATCATGGGTGAGGCCGGGGTCGATGTCGCCGGCCACGTCCAGCCGCCAGCCGGCCGTCCCGCTCACGATCCAGCGGGTGGCGATGGGGTTGGGGCCGGCGTAGATATAGTCGCGCACCTCCGGGTCGCCGGAGGTAAGGACGGGCAAGGAGGTGTAGCCCCACCACGATTTGTAGTTGTTCGGCCACTCGTAGAAGGTGTACCAGTTGTAGTAGGGGCTGGACTGGGATTCATAGGCCCCCAGGGTCGGGTAGCGGCCGTAGCGGTCAAAGTAGAAACTGTCGGAGGAGGTGTGGTTGAAGACGCCGTCCAGGATGACGTGGATGCCCCGGGATTGGGCTTCGGCCAGGAGCGCCCCCAGGGCCGGGTTGCCGCCCAGATGGGGGTCCACTTCCTCGTAGGAGGTGGTGTCGTACTTGTGGGTGGAGGGGGAGAGGAAGATGGGGTTGAGGTAGATGGCGGTCACCCCAAGCGCCTGGAGGTCATCCAGTTTTTCCGTCAGGCCCTGGAGGTCGCCTCCGTAAAAGTCCTCGTTCCAGCGGTTGTGGAAGGGGTTAACCGGGTCGCGGGGGTCCAGGACCTCGCTGTTCCAGGCCGGGTATTCGATGCCGCCGTTGGGGTTGCCGTAGACAAAGTGGGTGCCGGAGATGACGTTGTTGGTGGGGTCGCCGTCGCGGAAGCGGTCGGGGAAGACCTGGTAGACCACGGCCTCCTTGAGCCAGTCGGGCGTGTGGAAGGCCGGGTCGTAGACGGTGAGTTGGAAGGAGAGGTCGGGGGAATCGTCATAGGGCCGGCCGGGGCCGCCCTCGTTATAGCCCCGGTAGAGGCCGGAGACCACCTGGTCGTCCTCGTAGTAGTCGGTGTCGCTGCCGTCAATGACGATGAAGCGATACCAGAGGACGGTGGGCTCGTCGGGCGTGAGGGTGATGCCCCAGTAGTCATAGGCCGGGTCGGAGGCGACGATGCTCATCGGGTAGATGGTCTGGCTGTCGGCGCGGTCGTCCCAGACGCGCAGCCGGACGGCGGTGAGGTCGTTGGCAAAGGCGCGCAGGCGGATGGTGACGGGGGTGCCAGCCGGAACGGCTCCCACGGGATACCGGTAGGCGGGGTCGCGGGAATCGTGGTAGAGGCCGTCCCAGAAGACATCGTCGTCATGGGAGGCGCCAAAGGTCACGTGGCGGACGACGGTGCGGGTGGAAGTGCCGTCGGTGGCCTCCACGGTGATGGTGTTGCTGCCCCGGGTGAGGGTGACTGGCTGGGTGAAGGTGCCCTCCGGGGTGATCGTGGGCGTATAGCGGGCCGTCCCGTTGACGTCCACGGTGACGGTGACACCCACGACGGGGGAGACGACGCCGGTCACGTCAATGTAAGGCAGGGCGAAGTAGTGGCCTTCCGGAGGCCAGGTGACCTGCAGGAAGATGGTCGGGGGCGGGAAGAGGTAGAAGGCGGAGAGGGTGGTGACCTCCGGCCCCCAGTCCGGTACGGTATAGGGGACGTGGGGGTCGGGGGGGACGGTATCCTGGGCGTGGCCGGAGGAACCGGTGGTAAAGGCCTCCAGGGCGATACGGGAGGGGCTTCCCAGGGCCGCCTTGGGCACCTGGTACTCCAGCCAGTCCTCGGCCGGCCCGTAGCCCTGCGCGCCGCCCTGGGAGATGAGGCTATCGTAACTCCAGGAGGAGCCGTTCCAGTGGTTGAGTTGGGCATCCTGCAGGGTGTCGTTATCCTCGTGCCAGACGTAGAGGGTGTGCTCCGGAAGGTGCTCGGACACGGCGTTGACGGCCCGGCCCCAGGGATCGGTGGTGGCGCCGGAGCCGGGGACCTGGTCTGTATCCAGGTAGATGCCGTAGGTCATTCCCCAGTTAGAGGCGTAGGCATCCAGGCCGATGTAGAGGTAGGAGGCGTTTTCGAGGAGGTAGAGGCGGTGCAGGTCCAGGTTCGGCTCGGTCATATCCCCCGGCGGGTCGGTGGAGGCGGGGCTGCCCCAGACCGCCTCGTGCTGCCCGTCGATGGAGAGGTAGGGGGTAGAGACCAGGAGGAGGGCCGTGGTGGACCAGTCGGAGGCGTTCCAGTCCTCGGCCGGGAAGTTCACCGTGTCCTGGGCGTTGTCGTGGGAGCCTCCGCCGGTGGACCAGGCCTCACAGAAGAAGCCGGAGGGGTTGCCCAGTTTGGCTTTGGCCACCTTCCACTCGATGGTCGAGGTCGGGCCGGTCGTGAGGGTGACGGCATCCACCTGCTGGACGTTGGCCCAGTCCCACGCCGTGCCGGTCCAGTGGACGATCTGGGTATCGGAAGGGTCGTAGGGGGGAACGTCCACCCAGGTGTAGATGCCGTACTCGGGCCGGTGGGGGTCCTGGGCGACGACGTTGCGCGTCCAGGCGTCGGAGGTGGCGCCGGAGCCGGGGAGGCCGTCCAGGTCCAGGTAGAGGGCGTACTTGCCCCAGTTGGTGGCACCGATGTTGGCGTTGACGGTGAAGCGGAAGTAGAAGGCGTCGGCGTCTTCGGCCACGTAGAGTTCCAGGAGGTCCATCACGGCGTTGCCGTTGCCGTCGCCGGCCTGGTCGATGGCGATGGGAGCGCCATAGTCCCGTTCCGGGCCGGCGGGAGGAGCGGGCCGGGGGGCGGCCATAGAAGGAAACGGAGGAGGAAAAGCGGAGAGGAGAAGGCAGGTGAGGGTAAGCCAGGCCAGCCAGCGTTGACGAAACATGGGCACCTCCTTTTGCTGTGCACTCATCGGCAGGCGGGCAGCCATCTGGGAATATTATAACCGATCCTTCCTAGTTTGTCAAGAGAACAAACAAATGAGACCTCCCATTTGACAAAACGGGCCGCCGGCGATATACTTTACGAAGTGAAATAATTGCCCGATGAAATAATTCATCAAGGACAGCAAGGGGTAGCCGAGGGCAA